>CAMCDA010000016.1 GCA_945873195.1 Asaia bogorensis | reverse complement strand
GCGGTCGGATTCATACTGGAAACCGAGAAGACCTTGCGCCAGCATCGCGCACCCCGTTGGTGATGGTTTCGGATTTACGAATGCAGAATATCTCTCTGATTCTGCAAGGTAAACGGGGAATTGAGCTTCTTTAGGCGCGGAATTCAGGACCAACAAATCCCCCTCCCCCCTTGAGGGGGAGGGCCGGGGTGGGGGGTAAGCAGCGGCAGGGACCGGGGGTATCGACCCCTCCCCCAACCTTGGTCCGCTTCGCGGCCCAAGCCCTCAAGGGGAGGGAGGCAGAAACACCCCCCATGTCCCCCTAAACCACCCCAGCCCCCCGCAACGCCGCCCGTTCCGCCTCGGGGTAGCCGAGTTCCACCAGCACCTCCTCCCCATGCTCCCCCAGCGCGGGGGCGGTGCGGCGGACCTGGCAGGGGGTCTCCGACAGCTTCATCGGAAACCCCAGCATCCGGACGAGCCCCAGACCGGGGTGGGGCACGTCCATGACCATCTCCTGCGCCAGGATCTGCGGGTCCTGGAAGACCTCGGCGACCCCCAGGACGGGGCCGCAGGGGACGCCGGCCTTGTTGAGGGTCTCGACCCAATGGGCGGTCGGGTGGACGGCCAGCGCCCCACCCACGATGGCGTTGATCCGGGCGCGGTTGGCGACGCGGGCGGTCTGGGTCCGATACAGGGGATCGTCCTTCAGCCCCGGCATCCCCAGGGCGTCGGCAAGCCGGCCGAAGAAGGCATCGTCGGGCGGGGCGAGGGCGATCTGCCCGTCCCGGGTCGGGAACAGCCCATAGGGGGCGGCGATCGGGTGGTCGTTGCCACTTCGGGGCGGAGGCGCGCCGGTCGCGAAGGTGTTGGTCGCGATATAGGCCAGCAGGCTGACCAGGCCGTTGGTCAGGCTGACCTCGGCCTGCTGGCCCTGGCCGGTGGCGCGGGCATGGGTCACCGCCGCGGTGATCGCCAGGGCGGCATACAGGCCGGCGACCAGGTCGCTGATCGGCAGGCCGGAGCGCATCGGCGGGTCGTCCGGCCCTCCGTTCACCGCCATGAACCCGCTCATGGCCTGGGCGATGAAGTCGAAGGCCGGGCGGTCGCGGTAGGGTCCCGAGGAGCCGAAGCCGTTGATCGCGCAGGTCACCAGGCTGGGGCGGAGTTCCTTCAGGCGGGCCTCGGTGAACCCCATCCGGGCGAGGACGCCGGGGCGGAAGTTCTCCACCAGGACGTCGGAGCGGGCGATCAGGCGGGCCAGGATGTCGCGGCCCTCGGGCTTGCGGAGGTCCAGCCGGATGGAGCGTTTGTTCCGGTTGAACTGGGCGAAATACAGCGAGACCCCATCCTTCATGGCCCCCTGGCCGCGGACCGAGTCACCCTCAGGCGCCTCGACCTTCAGGACCTCGGCGCCGAGGTCGCCCAGCAGGGCGGTGCAGAACGGGCCCGACAGGACGCGGGTCAGGTCGAGGACGCGGAGGCCGGTCAGGGGCATGGCGGGTTTCCCGGGGTTGGGCGATGGGGTGACAAAAGTTTAATGCCCATCTGCATCGTTCGCCACAATCCCGACGCGAGGGGATCGCGGGGGCGCCGCAATCGGATGGTCATATCCTTCTCAGCCGGGAAGCACAGATACCTTACCCCCCGGCGGAAAGGATACTCACCATGAACCGCGTTGTGACGTTCGCCTCTTCTGGTTTGATCGCCGCGGGTCTCGCCATCATGCCAATCGCGGCCTTCGCCCAGTCGGGCGGAGCGGTTGGTTCGACCACGGGTGCGGCGATCAGCGGCACCGTTGCCCCGGCGGCGACCGCCGCTGGCGCCAAGGTGACGGCCCCGGTCGCCGATGCGAAAGCCGCGACCCCGGCGGCTGACGCCAAGGCCTCGACCGCCACGGCGGGCATGAAGGCGCCGGCCCCGGTTGCGGGTGCGACCAAGGACGCGCCGAAGGTGGCGGGGGCGAAGACGACGACCGTTGCCCCGACCACCGTTGCCCCGGGCACCACCGCGCCGAAGACGGGCGGCTGATCGGTTCCGCGAGGTAGCCTAACGCCGGTTGATCCTCCCCAGATCGGCGGCATGGCTCAGGACGAGGCCCGCGTGATGAACGCGGGCCTCGTTGTTTGTGTGGAATGGTGTCGGGCGCCGTTGCATCGACCGGGGCGACTGCCTACATGGGTCGGAGGAACGGGGATCGAAACGGACCCATGCCGTGTCTTGAAAGCCGCGCTGAAACGAAACACCGTTCGTGAGCGGGTTCATTTCCTACGCGCGGACGGATCGGCCGCACCTCAATCGCTTCCTCGTGCATCTCGACGCGATCGAGAAGCGAGCCCAGTGGAAATTCTGGCACGATCAGTATCTTAATGCCGGCGATCTGTTCGATAAGCGGATACAAGACGCGATCGCCCGCTCCAATCTTTTCATCCTGCTGATGAGTCCAGATTTTCTGAAAAGCACCTACATCATGGACGATGAACTGAAGGCAATCCGAGCCAAGCGGGATGCCGATCCCAACGGAACCTTGATCATTCGGGCCATATTGCACCCATGTGACCATGGTATGGTTTCGACCAACCGGCAGGCGGTGCCGTCCGATCGCAATGGACGACTTAAGCCGATCTCAAAGTGGCAAAAACGCGAACACGGGTTTGACCAGGCCCGGATCGAAATCCAGAAAGCCATGACCGGCTACACGCTGTTTCCCGTCGGAACCGAGGACCTGTAGGCCACCATGCCCACCGCCCCGATCCAGACCATCCCCCCCGGCCGGCGCGCGGAACTCGACCTGCAAGCGCAGATCGACGCCATCGCCCAGGCCCTCCAGAGACTCGACCGCCTTCTGCCCGACATCAACCAGGACCAACTCCGCGAAATCGTGCTCGGCATGATCAATCTCGGCACCTATGTCGAGGAACGCCACGGCCGCCATCCCGGGGCGGAACTGATCGCCAACCTGGAGGAAACCATCTCCCTCGCCGAGGCCTGGAAGACCGCGCTACCGGAACACGCGATGCCCACCGACGCGATCATGATGGTCACCGGCGCCATGACCTACATGGAGGCCGCCGCGCGCCAGGCCCTCCGCATCTCCCCTGGGGTCGGCTACCACGTCACCCCCCGCTCGGCACCCGACGCCACCATCGACGCCGCCGCGAACAAGGAGCAGTTGAACACGCTCGCCCGGGAAATGGAGGAGGTGAAAGCCGGCCTCGCCGCCCTGGCAACCGAGGCGACCCAACCCGCCAAATCCGCCCGGCAGCCGGAACTGCTGCAATCCTACCTCCGCTCCATGCGCGTGCCGGTGGCGCAGATCGATCTGCATCTGCTGCTGGGCCATGTCCGCGCCAACATCACCGCCCTCACCCGCGCCATAGGCGCCATGGCTCGGCTGACCGAGAGCTTCGAGGAGAACACACGGCCCTGGCGGGACATTCTGACGAAAACGGTGACGGACGGCGCCAAACGCATGCTGCGCGCCGTCGGAGCCGTGTCCGGCCGTATGGCGCGGATCATTCGCCGCGCCAACCCCTCGCCCAAGGGTCCCACCGAACCGACGCTGCCCGCCCCCGGCACCATCCGCCGCGACGGGCCGGATTTTCCGGAGATGGTACTGATCCCGCCAGGACGGTTCCTGATGGGGATTCCGGAGGAAGAGTCGCGGCGGGAAGGAAACCCGCGCTGGGAGGAATCTTCCCGGCCAGTGCATGAGGTACGGATCGACCGCCCGTTCTGGATGGCCCGCTTCCCCGTCACCCGTGGCGAATACGCCGTGTTCTGCCAGGAAACCGGCCACGACAAGGACGGGACGTGGCAAGATCCAGGGTTCGAGCAAACCGACCGGCATCCGGTGGTCAATGTCAGCCACGAGGACGCAATGGCCTATATCGCGTGGCTGAATAGCCGGACCAAGGGCGGCTATCGCCTGCCCAGCGAGGCGGAATGGGAATACGCGGCCCGCGCGGGCATGCCGACGGCACGGTTCTGGGGTGACTCCTTCGACGGCGCGGCCGACTACGCGCACAGTGGCGCTTCCGGCACGGCCCCCGTCGACGAACGTCAGCCAAACGGGTTCGGCCTGCACGACATGCTCGGCAATGTATGGGAGCGGTGCGCTGACTCTTGGCACGAAAACTATGAACAAGCACCGGCGGATGGCTCCGTTTGGACAACCACCGATAGCAATGTTCGTCGGGTCCTGCGCGGCGGTTCCTGGAGCAGCAATCCGAGGTTCATCCGCGCCGGCTTTCGCAACGTCGACGACGACGGCATCCGACTCGACATCGTCGGCTTCCGTCCTGCCAGAACCTCTTTTTGATCTTGCTTCCTTACCTCCTTACCTCTTGGGGGGAAGTCCAGAAGGGGGTCTCCCCCTTCTGGTCTGAATCGATTTTTTTTGTAGAATTGGGCCATGACCGAGTCGCATGACCACGCTCGACAGACCGGACCGGCGCTGGAAGCGTTGTACCAGTTCCTGTTGTGGTTGCTGCCCACTGTCGAAAAGCTCCCGCGCGGACACAAATTCGTGCTGGGCGACCGCATCCAGACGACCGCCCTGGACGTTTTGGATGCACTGCTGGCGGCAACCTATACCCGGTCCCGGGATCGCCAACTGGCCGACGCCAATCTGGGACTCGAACGGCTTCGCGTGCTGATGCGGCTGTCGCACGACATGCGTTTGATCGACAGCAAGCGATATGAACACGCGGCCCGATCACTTGATGATATCGGTCGGTTGGTCGGCGGTTGGGTAAAGGCGCATCGTGCCCGCGCCGCTTGACGATCTGTATGGCGGGATCGCCAATTTCCAGGCGTTGCACGCCGCCTGGCGCAAGGCCGTGCGCGGCAAGCGGCGCAAACCCGGCGCCGCCGCCTTTACCGCAAATCTTGAAAAAGAGCTGTTGCGGCTGGAACGTGAGCTTCGCGACCACTCATACCGGCCTGGCACGTATGTCGAAATCGCCGTTCGGGATCCCAAGCCTCGGCTGGTGTCCGCCGCGCCGTTTCGTGATCGTGTCGTACATCACGCCCTTTGCGCGATCGTCGCACCGGTGTTCGAGCGTGGCTTCATCGATCACAGCTATGCCAATCGCGCGGGCAAGGGCACCCATCGCGCGGTCAGCCAATACGAGCGCTGGCGGGACCGGCACCAACATGTATTGCGCTGCGACATCTACCGCTACTTCCCCGCGATCGACCACGCGGTACTCAAGGGGCTGTTTCGCCGCCGGGTCGGGTGCCCGCATACGCTATGGCTGCTGGATACGATCGTGGATGGATCGAACCCGCAGGAACCGGTCGATGCATACTATCCCGGCGATGACCTGTTCACGCCATTCGATCGCCGGCGCGGGTTGCCCATTGGCAACCTGACCAGCCAGTTCATGGCAAACCTGTATTTGGACGGCCTGGATCATTTCGTGACCGAGGTCCTGCGCGCGCCGTATCTCCGCTACGTCGATGACTTCGTGCTGTTCCACGACGATCCGGCCGTGCTGGCGGCGTGGCAAGATCGGATCACCGTTTGGCTACACGGGCGCCGCCTGCGCCTGCATCCGCGCAAGACCGTCATCCTCCCAAGCCGTGAGCCGGCTACATTCCTGGGCTATGACATTTGGCCTGATCGCCGCCGACTGCCCGAGGCGAACATCCGGCGTTTCCGAAATAAGCTGCGTGGCCTGCGGGATCGTTGGCGGGCCGGCAGTGTTGGCCGGCAGGACATCGAGGCGCGTATCCAGTCCTGGATCGCGCACGCGGAACATGCACACACATGGCGCCTGCGCCATGCGATCTTCGCTGGCGGCTGGTTCGATCCCGCGTTGCACACGCGGTTTGGCCGGACGCTGGCGGGGCCTGGCCGTCTCCCGTTCGTCGGGTCCTGCGCGGCGGTTCCTGGAACAACAATCCAAGGAACATCCGCGCCGGCATTCGCAACAACGACAACGACGACAACCGACACAACAACGTCGGCTTCCGTCCTGCCAGCACCTCTCCATGCCAGAGTCAGTCGGATCAAGGTCCGGCCGAGCGCGCCGAGGGTGGGTTCAGGGACGGCCATGATGATCGGGGCGCGGTAACGGTCCCAGCCGCGGCGCTTGTCCTGGCCGAAAGGCGACAGGCGCCGCGCACCGGACCCGGCTGGTCGGATATTCGGATCATCAGTGACGCGGTCAGGGGGCGATCGCCGCCCCCCCGAACCCCTTACTCGGCGGCGGGCGCCGCCTCGGTCGTCACAACGCGCGCCTTCTCGGCGATGCGAGCGGACTTGCCGCTGCGGCCGCGCAGGTAATACAGCTTCGCGCGCCGCACATCGCCGCGGCGGACCACGGTGATGTCCGCGATCGTCGGGGAATACAGCGGGAACACACGCTCCACGCCCTCGCCATAGCTCAGCTTGCGGACGGTGAAGTTGCTGTTCAGGCCCTTGTTCGACCGAGCGATGCACACGCCCTCGAACGCCTGGGTGCGGGAGCGGTCGCCTTCGACCACCTTCACCGAAACGCGGACCGTGTCGCCGGCGCCGAATTCCGGAACCGCGCGGGCCCCGCTCAGGCGGCTGATTTCCTCGGCCTCGTACTGCTGAATGATGTTCATGATGTCTCGTCCTCGTCTTGATGCCTAGGACGCCGCCGCCATGCGGGCGGGCGTCGATTGATACTCGGCCCAGAGATCGGGCCGCCGTTCGCGGGTCACGCGTTCGCTTTCGGTGCGTCGCCAGGCGGCCACCGCGCCATGGTTGCCGGACACCAGCACCGGGGGCACCGCGCGTCCGCGCCATTCGGCGGGGCGGGTGAAGTGCGGGTATTCCAGCAGCCCGGCCGAGAAGCTTTCCTCCTCGGCGCTGGCGGCCGCCCCCATCACGCCGGGCAGCAGCCGGACGGCCGAGTCCAGCATCGCCATCGCCGCCAGATCGCCGCCGGACAGGACGAAGTCGCCAAGGCTGACTTCCTCCATCCCCCGAGCGTCGATGACGCGCTGGTCGATGCCTTCGTACCGGCCGCACAGCATGACGACGCCGTCCCCCTCGGCCAGACGGCGCGCGTCGGCCTGGGTGAAGCGCCGGCCGCGCGGGGTCAGGCACAGCAAGGGCCGTCCGTCGTCGACCGAGGCCACGGCCGCATCCACGATATCCGGCCGCATCACCATGCCCGCGCCACCGCCAAAGGGCGTGTCGTCCACGGTCCGGTGCCGATCCGTCGCGAAGTCGCGGATGTTGACCGCCTGCAACGACCATATCCCGCTCTCCATCGCCCGACCGGCCAGCGATTGGCCGAGCGGACCCGGGAACATGTCGGGAAACAGCGTGAGGATGGAGGCGCGCCAGGTCATGACGCCACGCTCATGGCCGAGGCGGCTTCGTCGGGATCCACCGCATCGACCACGTCCGGCATGACCACGGTCACACGCCGCCCGGCGATATCGACCACCGGAACCGCGGCCTTGGTGAACGGCACGATCACGGGCGGTTGCCCGTCGCGCTCGATCTCCAAGCTGGCCCCGGCGCCATAGTCATGCAGCACCGCGACCCGACCCATCGGCCGCCCATCGGCGTCCACCACGTCCAGCCCGATCAGGTCGGCGAGGTAGAACTCGTCGTCATCCTCGGGCGGGGGCAGTTTGTCGCGCTCGATGAACAGGCGCGTGTTGGTCAGCTTCTCGGCCTGGGTGCGGTCGGCCAGCTTGACCGGGACGCCATCCACCAGTTCCGCAACCTCGGCGACGCCTTCGCCACGCCAGCGCAGGACAAAGCTCCGCGCCTGACCGTCGGTCAGGGGACCATAGGCGGTCAGGTCCGCGGGATCGGCGGTGTGGCTGGTGACTCGCACCAACCCCCGGACGCCATGCGCCCGTCCGATCACGCCCAGCAGGATGCGGTTGTCCGGCACTGTCTGTCCTTAGGCGCCGGCGGCGGCCTTGGCGCGCTCCTGCGCCTTCTTCTTCGGAGCCGACTGGGTCGGCTGCTCATTCCAGACGGGCATCGGCGCGAGGCCGGCCTTGCCCAGGAACTTCGCCACCCGCTCGGTCGCCACGGCGCCGTTGCCCAGCCAATGGCGCAGACGCTCGTCTTGCAGGCGGATTCGGTCGGCGTGTTCGGCCGGCAGCATCGGGTTGTAGCTGCCCACCTTCTCGATGAAGCGGCCGTCGCGCGGGCTGCGGCTGTCGGCGATCACGATGTGATAGTAGGGGCGCTTCTTGGCGCCGGCGCGGGAAAGGCGAATCTTGAGACCCATGAAGGGGTTTCTCCTGTCGGTGTGCTGAGTGATCGGTTAGCGGAAGCCGCCGGGGCGTGCCCCGGGACGCGCCATCATGCCTTTGGGCATCAAGGCGGAAAGGCCATGACGCATCATGCCTTTCTCTCCCATCTTGGTCATCTTCTTCATCATGGTGGTGATGTCGTCGAATTGTTTCAGCAGGCGATTGACGTCCTGCACGGTGGTGCCCGACCCGGTGGCGATCCGCTTCTTGCGGCTGGCCTTGATCAGATCGGGATTGCGCCGTTCCTTCATCGTCATGGAGGTGATGATGGCAAGCTGACGCCCCATCACCTTGGTGTCGATATTCGCGTCCTCGACCTGCTGCTTCAGCTTTCCGGCGCCGGGCAGCATGCCGATGATGCTGGAGATACTGCCCATCTTGCTGATCTGGCGAAGCTGCTGGGCGAAGTCGTCGAGGTCGAACTTGCCCTTCGCCATCTTGGCGGCAAGGCGTTCGGCCTCCTGCTGGTCGATGACGTCGGAGGCCTTTTCCACCAGGCCCACAATGTCGCCCATGCCGAGGATGCGGCCGGCGACACGTTCGGGGTGGAATTCCTCCAGCGCGTCCTGCTTCTCGCCGACACCGACCAGCTTGATCGGCGCGCCGGTGACCGCGCGCATGGACAGGGCCGCGCCGCCGCGGGCATCGCCGTCCATCCTTGTCATGACGATGCCGGTCACGCCGAGCGCTTCGTTGAAGGCCTTGGCGGTGTTGACCGCGTCCTGGCCGGTCATGGCATCGACAACCAGCAGGGTCTCGGCCGGGTTCGTCGCCTCCCGGACCTGCTTCACTTCCTCCATCAAGGCTTCGTCGATCGACAGGCGACCGGCGGTGTCGAGGATGACGATGTCGAAGCCTTCGCGGCGGGCCGTGTCCATCGCGCGGTGGGCGATCTGGATCGGGGTCTGGCCGGGGATGATTTCCAGGCTGGGGACGCCGGCCTGTTCGGCCAACTGGGCCAACTGCAACTGCGCGGCCGGGCGCTGGGTATCGAGGCTGGCGAGCAGAACCTTGCGCTTGAGCCGTTCGCGGAACCGCAGGGCGAGCTTGCCGGAGGTCGTGGTCTTGCCTGACCCCTGCAACCCGACCATCAAAATCGGCACCGGGGCGGCGGCGTTCAGGTTGATGGGTTCGGCGCCGGCGCCGCCCAACTGGTCGATCATCACGTCGTGGACGATCTTGACGACCTGCTGGGCCGGGGTGACCGAGTCCAGCACTTCCGCGCCCACGGCCCGTTCACGGACCTTGGCGATGAACTCCCGCACGATCGGCAGCGCGACGTCGGCGTCGAGCAGCGCGAGCCGGACCTCCCGCAGGGCCTCGGCCACATCGGGTTCGGTCAGCGCGCCGCGGCGGCGCAGCCGGTCGAAAACGCCTGAAAGCTTGTCCGACAGAGACTCGAACACGCGCATGACCCCCAAAAGCGGCGGTAAGGCCGCAACGACGAACGCGCCGCTGCGCGAACACTCGCGGAGCGGCGGAGCCCCCGCGCCATGCGGGGACCGGGTGACCACAGGTGACCCGGAGAACGCGGCTTATGCGGGACCGGCCGGGTGGTTGTCAATCAAGGCTTCAGGCCAGCGACCGGTAGTAATAGGTCGTGGAGCATGGCCGCCCATCCGGCCACAACGCGAAGCCCGGCACGTCGCCCACCCGCACCCAGCCCGCGCGCTGATACAGGCGTTCGGCGTCGCTGCCCGTCACCGTATCCAGAACCAGCAATGTCTTGCCGGCCGCCCTTGCCGCGTCCTCCGCCGCCCGCATCAGGTCGGCGGCGGCCCCGCGCCGGCGCGCCTGGCGATGGACCAGCATCTTGGCGATATCCGCCCGGTGCGGCTGGTTCTCGGGCTGCGCGAGGATGACCTGCACGGTGCCGACCAGGCGTTGGGCGGCGGTGTCCTCGGCGGCCAGCAGGATGCGCTCACCGGCCACGACGCCATCCGCGACCCCACGCCAGAACGCCTGCGCCTTGTCCCGCGACAGCGGCGCCATGAAGCTGACCGAGGCCCCACCCTCCACGCAATCCATCAGGATATCGGCCAGTTCGGCGACGCGTTCATGCGCCTCGGTCCCGGTGAGTACACGAATGGCGACGGGGTGATCGGTCATCAACGAGGAGCTCCTCAGGCAGACAGGGCGGGCGACAATCGTCGCCTAAAGTTCCCCGCGCAGGAAGGCCATGGTCAGGTCGGTGAACAAGGCCGGCTGCTCGATCTGCGGCAGGTGGCCCGCGGCGGGAATGGTCGCGACCCGGGCATCGGGCAGCGCCTTGGCATAGTCGGCCAGATACGCCGCCGAGATCAGCCCGTCGCTTTCGCCGCGGATCAGCAGGGTCGGGCAGACCACCCGATGCAGCCAATGGACCAGCTTGGGGTTATGCAGATAGGGATCACTGGCGAAACGGGCGAAGGCCTGCCGGTTGCGCCACCCTCGCGCGGCCTCGATCGCGTCCACCCGGGCAGGATCGACCTGGTACCGTTCAGCGTCGTGGTACAGCAGGCGCGCGCGGTCTTCCTCAGGCCAGGTGAACAGGTTCGGGAGTTCATGCCCCTCCAGCCGCACCCCACCCGGCCCCACCAGCACCAGGCCGCGGATGCGGTGCGGCACCAGCACCGCCAGTTCCAGCGCGATCCAACCACCGAAGGAGCAGCCGACGACATCCACCTCCGCATGGCCGATCCGGTCCAGCAGGTCCAGATACAGCAGCGCGATGTCGGGGACGCGGTCCATCCAGTCCGGCAGGTCGGAGTCGCCGAAGCCCGGATGCGACGGCGCGATCAGCCGCCGTCCCTCCGCCAACGACGCCAGGAACGGCTCATTGCCCTTGAACCCGCCGGCCCCGTGCAGGAACAGCAACGGTCGCCCGTTGCCGGACTCCCAGATATCGACCGAGACCCCGGCCAGGCGCTGCATCGGCATGGTGGCTACTTCGCGGGTTCGAAGACCGGATACGTGGTATTGTCTTCCAGCGCGGCCTCGCCCTCGGTCGGCAGGGCGACATAGTGGCGCAAGGCAGCCTGGATGTTGTTCTCCCACACCTCGCGCGGCATCTCATACAGGAGCTCGACCGTGTAGCCGTTGGGGTCGCGGATATAGAGGCTGTGGGTCATCCCATGCTCCACCCGACGCTCGAACGGCACGCCGTTGCGTTGCAGGAAGGCCAGTTGCTTCAGCCAGGATTCGCGATCCGGCAGGGACAGGGCGATGTGGCCGATGGCGGAAACCAATGTGCCATCCGCGGCGGGCGCGGGCAGGCCCGGGACCTCCATGAAGGCGACGTCGTGATGGTTCAGCCGGCCGCCACCATGATCGCCGCTGTAGAACCGCATCTGCCGAACGCCGCGCGGATCGGGACGATCGAAGGTGCCGACCTGGATAAAGCCCAGCTTCTCGGTCCAGAAGCGGTGCGTTTCCTCGATATCCCGAACATTGATCACAAGGTGATTCAGGCCGGACGGAGAGACCGGGCCGTGCTTGGCGTCGCTCATGGTGGGGCGTCCTTTGTTCTGGCGTTCCTTCCGAGAAGAACAGTTTGCGCCCTTTCATGGCGGCTTGCCAACGCCGGAGTGATCGGGAACGAAGGAGCGGACAGATGGGCGGGACGAGCATGACATTGTTGCTGGACGGAAAGTCGGCGTTGGTGACCGGAGGCGGCAACGGGATCGGGCGCGCCACGGCGCTGGCCATGGCACGGGAAGGCGCTCACGTCACCGTCGCCGATCGGGATGCCAAGGCCGCGGCCGAAACCGTGGCGCTGATCAATGCCGCCGGCGGGCAGGCGATGTCGCTGGCAGGCGATGTGACGGACGCGGAACAGGTGCGTCGAATGGTACAGGCCGTCGTCGGCGCGTTCGGCCGGCTCGACTGCGCCTTCAACAACGCCGGCGTCGCGCCGCACCAGGTCGGTTCATTCGCGCAACTGACGGCGCAGTGGTCCGAGGACTCCTTCGACCGCTTGATCGCGGTGAACCTGAAAAGCGTGTTCCTGTGCATGAAGCACGAGATCATCCAGATGCTGAGCCAGGGCGGCGGGACAATCGTCAATACAGCCTCGATCGCCGGGCTGGTCGGGCTGAACCGCGCCAGCGCCTATGTCGCCGCCAAGCACGGCGTGGTCGGGCTGACGAAGACGGCGGCGCTGGAATACGCGGCCGATGGGATCCGGGTGAACGCGGTGTGCCCAGGATTCATCACGACGAAAATGACGGCGCTGGCCCGCGAACTGCGAGGCGAATCAATCCTGGGCCACACCCCGATGGGACGCTTCGGCGAACCCAAGGAAATCGCCGAAATGGTCGTCTGGCTCTGCTCCGACCGCGCCAGTTACGTCACCGGAGCGGCCTATGCCGTCGACGGCGGTTGGACGGCGGTTTGAGGTAGGAAGTGTTGGGGTTTCACCCCAAACCCCATAAGGGGCTTTGCCCCTTAACCCCACCAAAGGCCGAGGCCTTTGGAAACCATTGGTTGGGGGGAAGACTGAAGGGGCCGACCGTGACCGCGCAAGGTCCGTGTAGGCCTCTCCAGTCTTCCCCCCAATGAGCGGTTCCAAGGGCTGTGCCCTTGGTGGGGGTCAAGGGGGCAACGCCCCCTTGCGGGGTCCGGGGCGGAGCCCCATCCCTTCCCTACTTCAAATGCCGATCCAGCATGCCGAGGATGTCGGACCACGCCTGTTCCGACGCGCCGCCGTGGTAGGATGGGCGTTCAGCGAACTGGAAGCCGTGGTGTGAGCCGGGCAGGACCTTGATCGTGTGCTTCACGTCGGTTTTCGCCAAGGCCGCGGTCAGGTCGGGGATCACGTGATCGGGGACGGAGGCGTCGGTTTCCGCGAATGCGTAGTAGAGTTCGCCCTTCACGTCGCCCACCAGCAGATGCGGCGAGTCCGGCTGGTCGGTGACCACCTTCACGCCGTACAGCGACGCGGCGCAGGCGAAGCGGTGCGGGAACCTGGCGGACACGGTGGTGATGTACTGTCCGCTCATGCAATGACCGATGCAGCCGACCGGGCCGGGCTTCACCTTGTCGTTGGCGTCAAGCCAGCCGAGCATCGCGGCGGTATCGTCGGTGACGAGGGCATTGGTGATGCTGTTCATCGAGGCACGGATCACGGCGGACATGGCGTCATCACGGCGGGGCAGGTCGAAGTGAACCGTGCCGAGGCGGTAGTACATGTCGGGCAGGATACAGAAATAGCCATGGCGGGCGATGCGGCGGGCGTGGTTGCGGAGTTCCTCGCGCGTGCCGGGAGCGTCCATGTACAGGATGACCGGCGGAAACGGCCCCTCGCCATCGGGGCACGCCACGAAGGCCGGCATCTTTCCGTGCTTGGTCGTGACGATCACGTGTTCCTGGTACATCCTGAGCACTCCTCCGCGTTATTGGGGGGTGATCTTGCGCGGTGGTCGTGCCCCGTGCAACCACCCGAGGCTATAGGCGGGAGAAGCGACCATGCGCGATACCAGGGCGATTGATCGGGTGCTGTCGGACGCGGTCTCGGCGGGACAAGTGCCTGGCGTAGTCGCGGTGGCCGCCAATGCCGACGGCACGATCTATGAGGGCGCGTTTGGCCAGCGTGCCCTGGGCGGCGCGCAGGCGATGACGGTGGATACCGTGTTTCGGATTGCCTCCATGACCAAGGCGATCACCGGGGCCGCGGTGATGCAGTTGGTGGAGCAGGGGAAGATCGACCTCGACCAGCCAGCCGAGGAGATCCTGCCTTTCCTGAAAGGCCGGCAGGTGCTGGACGGGTTCGATGCGGCCGGCAAGCCGATCCTGCGGCCGGCGCGGGGCACGATCACGCTGCGGAACCTGCTGACCCATACGGCGGGCTTCGTCTACGACACCTGGAACGAGCACATGAACAGGTTCGCGCGGGAAACGGGGTTGCCGGCGGCGCGGACGGCGCAGCTCGCGGCGTTGTCGGCGCCCTTGGGCTTTGATCCGGGAACTCGGTGGGAGTACGGGATCAATATCGACATGGCAGGGCGCATGATCGATCTCGTGATGGACACCAACCTCGAAGCCTATATGCGGGCGAACCTGCTGGGGCCGCTGGGGATGGACGACACCAGTTTCATTCCGAACGACCGGCTGAAGCCGCGTTTGGCGACGGTGCATACGCGGGCCGAGGACGGGACGCTGACCCCGTTTGAAGCCCCGCTGCCGCCGGCCAAGCCCGAGTTCTATGCCGGCGGGGGCGGACTGTTCTCAACCGCGCCAGACTATCTGCGGTTCCTGCGGGCGCTGATGGCGGGCGGGGCGCTGGACGGCAAGCGGGTGCTGAAGCCCGAGACGGTGGCGCTGATGGGGCAGAACAACATGGGGGAACTGAACGTCCTGCCCATGAACACCTACAACCCGCGGATGTCGAACCCGGTCGACCTGTTCCCCGACCAGCCGAAGAAATGGGGCCTGACCTTCCTGATCAACACCCGCGACGTGCCGGGGCGGCGCAGCGCCGGCAGCCTGACCTGGGCGGGGATCAACAACACCTATTACTGGCTCGATCCGAAGAAGCAGATCGCCGGGGTCTTGATGACGCAGGTGCTGCCTTTCGCAGACCCGACCGTGCTGGGCCTGCTGGATCGGTTCGAGGCCGCAATCTACGCCTAGTGGCCCCGCGAGGGCGGCAGCGGGTCGATGCTGCCGTCCTCGGCGTGCATCAGCCGGCGGATCAAGGGTGAGGCCGCGATGGTCAGCACACCCACGATCAGCGCCGTCAGCCCGACCCTGGAATAGATGGCGTTGATCTGGCCCGGCGAGTCGCCATGGCCGCCGGTGGCCTGGGCGATCAGGCCGGCCACGAAGTTGCCGATGGCCGTGGCGAAGAACCAGGCGCCCATCAGCAGGCCGGCCAGCCTCGCGGGCGCCATGCGGGTGACCGCGGACAGGCCGACGGGGGACAGGCAAAGCTCTCCCGTCGTGTGCAGCAGGTAGATCAGGAACACATAGATCACGGGCGTGCCGTTCCCGCCCGAGGCCGTGTCGCCGGCCACCAGCACGAGGAACCCGGCGCCCAACTGGATCAGCCCGAGGCCGAACTTCGCGGGTGCCGAGGGGTCGAGGTTGCGCTGCGACAGCCCCGTCCAGATCCAGGCCAGGCCTGGTGCCAGCACCACGATGTAGATGGCGTTCAGGGACTGGAAGACCGAGGCCGGGACCTCGAACCCCAGGATATGGCGGTCGACGTTGCGGTCGACATAGATGTTCAGGGATGAGCCAGCCTGCTCGAACAGCGCCCAGAACAGGATCGACAGCATCATCAGGATCAGGATGGCGATGATGCGGCTGCGTTCGGCCGCGGTCAGTTCGGTGCAGGCGATATACAGCAGATAGCCGGCCAGGATCGCCCCGGTGAGGCCGAGCAGGCCGCCGACGAGTTCCTGGCGCTGGATGAGGAGCCAGATGGCGAGGACGCCGACCACGCCGCCGGCATAGAGCAGGTATTCCAGCGGAATGCCCATGATGGGGCGGCGCAGTTTCTCGGGGTCCGCGGGTTCGGCGCGTCCCTGCAACTGGGCCTCGAAGCCAACGAAGACGGCGGCGCCGGCGACCATGCCCAGGCCTGCCAGGCCGAAGCCGTAGGACCAGCCCCAGATCTCTCCGGCCAGGCCGCAGGCGAGGGCGCCGAGGGCCGCACCCAGGTTGATGCCGATGTAGAAGATGGTGAAGGCGGGGTCTCGGCGCGGGTCGTCGCGGGGATAGAGCGCGCCGACGATCACCGAGATATTGGCCTTGAGGAAGCCGGAGCCGACGATGATGAAGCTCAGCGCGAGGTAGGTGAACTGGAGGTAGAAGCTGTCGGCGCCGCCGCTGCCCTCGAACCCCATCAACGCGTGGCCGATGATCAGCAGGACGGCGCCATAGAGCACCGCCTTGCGCTG
Organism: Asaia bogorensis; assembly: GCA_945873195.1. Taxonomy (GTDB): domain Bacteria; phylum Pseudomonadota; class Alphaproteobacteria; order Acetobacterales; family Acetobacteraceae; genus Rhodopila; species Rhodopila bogorensis_A. Next base: position 23,894 of record CAMCDA010000016.1, on the reverse strand, counting down.
GCCGAGATAGAGGTCGGCGAGCCAGCCGCCGACGATGGGCGTGATGTAGACGAGGGAAGTATAGGCGCCATAGGTGATGTAGGCGCGGTCGTCGGTGAACAGAAAGTGCTTGGTCAGGTAAAGGATCAGCAAAGCCCGCATGCCGTAGTAGGAAAACCGCTCCCACATCTCGGCGAAGAACAGGACGAACAGGCCGGGGGGATGGCCGAGGATCGTTCGTTCGGTTGCTGACATGGACGCGGCCCCGTTTGTTTCGAGCGAGGGAGTATGGCGGGGGTCGGGCTGTCGCGGAAGCGTTAGGGTGTGTCGTCGGTAATCACCCGGTTCAGGCCGATTGGTGGCGGGCTTGCAGGAAAGACCGGTTCCGGGTCCTATTCAAGAACAAGAAAAAACAGGGAGTGAACATGTCCATTCTAACGCGCCTTCTGGCAGCGTGCGGCCTGCTGTGTTCGGCCTCCGCGGCCCTCGCCCAATCAGAAGCCACCTGGCCCGAGCGCCCAGTACGGCTCCTTGTCAACTTCGCCCCGGGTGGCGGCACCGACAACGCGGTTCGGCCCTACACCGAGCCGTTGCACCGTGCCCTCGGTCAAACCTTTGTGCTCGAACACAAGGGCGGCGCCGGCGGCGCGATCGGACTTGAGGCGGGCATCAAGATGCAGCCCAACGGCTATAACTTCATCGTCACGCCCAGCCCCTCGGTCGTGGCCGTGCCGCATTTGCGAAAGGTGGGCTATGACCCGCTGAAGGACCTGGTGCCGGTCGCGGCGTTCAGTTGGTATCCGATGATGCTGTCGGTCCATCCGACCGTGCCCGTCGCCAGCCTGAAGGAGATGGTGGCCTATGCGAAGGCGAACCCGGGCAAGCTGACGATGGCGTCGTCCGGGATCGGCTCCACCGGGCATCTGATGACCGAGGCGCTGAACAGTTCCGCCGGGATTTCCATCCTGCACGTGCCATATCGGGGCAGCGCCGAGGCGTTGCAGGACACGCTGGCCGGCGTGGTCAGCATGTTCGCCGACCCGACGGTGGCGGTGCATGTGCGATCGGGCAAGTTGCGCCTGCTGGCGGTGACCGGGAGCCGCCATCCCGAGTATCCCGACGCGCCGACCTTCGCGGAAACCTACCCGGACGCCAACTTCGTCCCCTGGAACGCGCTGTTCGCGCCGGTGGGCACGCCGGAGCCGATCATCCGGAAACTGGCCGCCGCAATCCGCGCCATCGCGGCCACGCCTGAGATGGCGGCGCTGCTGCCCAAGGTCGGCCAGTTCCCCCTCACCGACACCCCCGAGGAGCTCGGCGCGCGCCTGAAGAAGGACTACGACCAGTTCGGCAAGCTGATCCGGGAGCGGAACATCACGGCGGAGTGAGGGGCGCCGTTACCTGCTCCACGGGTTGATGACCGGGACGCCGCAAGGGTCGAAATCGGCGGTGTTGCGGGTAACGATACTGGCGTCGTGGCGATGGGCCGTGGCGGCGATCATCAGGTCGATGGTGGGGACCGTACGGCCCGCGCGCCGGGTGATCCCGAACAGGCGGGCGTACGATGCCGAACAGGCGGCATCGAACGGCAGCACACGGCCCAGGAAATCCTCCTGGAACATGGCCCGGACGGCGTCCGTCAAGGCATCCTTCCGCCTGCCATCCGCCATCATGGTCAGGCCCGCGAGGATCTCGGCCTGGCATATCGCGGAGGTGAACATGATCTCGACCGGCTTCCCGCGCAGCCAGGTCGCGACGGCGGGTTCAACATCCGCGCGCATCATCGCCGAGAGAACATTCGTGTCGAGCAAATACATCAGTCGAAGGTCGGCGGCGCGCGTCCCACGTCACGGGGTGGAAGTTCGAGGTCCACACCACCGATGGCGGCGAAGCGGGAATGGACCCGTTCGTAGAGATCTGGGCCCGCCGGCGGTTCCGGATGGGCGAGGGTAGCTTGGAGGATCTGGCGCACCTCTGCCTCCATGGACTGGCCGTGGCGTGCCGCGCGCATGCGCAGGCGTTCCTTGAGGTCAGGGTCCAGGCGGCGGATGGTGATGCTGCTCATGGCTGGATGTTGAACAGACGTTCCAGCGAATGCAATCATTGATTGCACACTGCCCGCACGCGCGTGCGCGTCAACACGCACCGCTGTCCGACGAGAGCGTGTCCAAGCGGGACCGTGAAAACGTCGCAACGGACAGTGCCTCCCGGGGCGTGGGCTCCGGGAGGCACTTGGCTTGCTCAGGGTCCTGCTCAACGACGGTCTTGCGGACCGCCATCTGAACACGTCGGACGGAAGCGACGGAGCCTTAAGCCGCCTTCGCCATCCCACGCAGCACGTACTGCAGGATGCCGCCGTGCTGGTAGTAGGCCACCTCGTCCACCGTATCGATCCGGCAGGTCACCGGCACGGTGTCCACCTTCCCATCCACGCGATGGATCACCAGCGACAGGTCCATCCGCGGAGAGATCGTGTCGAGCCCGGTGATGTCGATGATCTCATCCCCGGTCAGGCCCAGCGAACCACGGTCCATGCCGTCCTTGAAGGTCAGCGGCAGCACGCCCATGCCCACCAGGTTGGAGCGGTGGATACGCTCGAAGCTCTCGACGATCACCGCTTTCACGCCCAGCAGGAACGTCCCCTTCGCCGCCCAGTCGCGCGACGAGCCAGTGCCGTATTCCTTGCCGCCGAAGATCACCAGCGGCACGCCCTCGGCCTTGTACTTCATCGCCACGTCATAGATCGGCATCTCCTCGCCGTCGGGCAGATGCTTCGACATCCCGCCCTCGACGTTCACCAGCATCTCGTTCCGGATGCGGATGTTGGCGAAGGTGCCGCGCATCATGATCTCATGATTGCCGCGACGGGCGCCGTAGCTGTTGAAGTCCTTCTGCAGCACCTGCCGCTCCAGCAGATAGTCGCCGGCGGGAGACGTCTTGCGGATGTTGCCGGCCGGGCTGATGTGGTCGGTCGTGATGCTGTCGCCCAGCTTGGCCAGGATGCGCGCGCCCTTGATGTCGCCGACCGGGGCCGGGTCCATCGTGATCCCCTCAAAATACGGCGGGTTCTTCACGTAGGTGGAGCCATCGGACCAGCGATAGGTGTTGTTGTCACCCTCGACCTGGATTTCCTGCCACTGCTTCGGGCCCTTGGTCGCCTCGCTGTAACGCTTCAGGAACTGGTCGCGCGACAGGCTGGACGCGATGACGTCCGAGATTTCCTTGTTGGTCGGCCAGATGTCCCGCAGATAGACCGGCTTGCCGTCCTGGTCGTTGCCCAGCGACACCGTCGTGATGTCCTGCGTCACCGTCCCGAGCAGCGAATACGCGACCACCAGCGGCGGGGAGGCAAGGTAGTTCGCCCGCACGTTCGCGTGGACGCGACCCTCGAAGTTGCGGTTGCCGGAGATGACGGCCGCGCCGACCAGGCGGTTGTCCTCGATCGCGTCAACGATCGCATCATCCAGCGGGCCGGAGTTGCCGATGCAGGTCGTGCAGCCATAGCCGACCAGGTTGAAGCCGACCTTGTCGAGGTCCGCCTGCAGGCCGGACTTTTCCAGATACTCGGTGACAACCTGCGACCCGGGGGCCAAGGAGGTCTTCACCCAGGGCTTCGGCCGCAGGCCCTTCGCCGCGGCCTTGCGCGCCACGAGACCGGCGGCCACCAGGACGGAGGGGTTCGACGTATTGGTGCAGGACGTGATCGCCGCGATCACCACGTCGCCATGGGTCAGTTCGTAGTTCTTGCCCTCGACCTTCACCTTGGTGCCGGACTCGTTCGCCGGCACGCCCAGGCCCTTGGTCAGGTCGGTGTTGAACGACACCGCGACGTCCTTGAGGTTGACGCGATCCTGCGGCCGCTTCGGGCCGGCCATCGACGGCACGACGGTGGACAGGTCGAGTTCCAGCGTATCGGTGAACACCGGGTCCGGCTGGCCGGGCTCCCGGAACATGCCCTGGGCGCGGAGATAGGCCTCCACCAGCGCGATGCGGTCATTGTCGCGGCCGGACAAGCGCAGATAGTCAAGCGCCACCTTGTCGACCGGGAAGAAGCCGCAGGTCGCGCCGTATTCCGGCGCCATGTTGCCGATCGTCGCGCGGTCGGGCAGGCCGAGGTCATCGAGGCCGGGGCCGAAGAACTCGACGAACTTGCCGACCACGCCCTTCTTGCGGAGCATCTGGGTCACGGTCAGCACGACGTCGGTCGCGGTCACGCCCTCGGCGGTCTTGCCGGTCAGGCGGAAGCCGATGACGTCGGGGATCAGCATGGCGATGGGCTGGCCCAGCATGGCCGCCTCGGCCTCGATCCCGCCCACGCCCCAACCCAGAATGCCGATGCCGTTCACCATCGTCGTGTGGCTGTCGGTGCCATACAGCGTGTCGGGATAGGCGATGGTCCGGCCGTCATTCTCGGACGTCCAGACGCACTGGCCGAGATATTCCAGGTTCACCTGGTGGCAGATGCCGGTGCCGGGCGGGACGACGCGGAAGTTGCTGAACGCCTCCTGGCCCCAGCGCAGGAACTTGTAGCGTTCGCCGTTGCGCTCGAACTCGATGTCCTCGTTCTTCTTCAGCGCGTCGGGGCTGGCGGACACATCGACCATGACCGAGTGATCGATCACCAGGTCGACCGGCACCAGCGGGTTCACCTTCTGCGGGTTGCCGCCCAGACGGATGATGCCGTCACGCATCGCGGCCAGATCGACCACCGCGGGGACGCCCGTGAAGTCCTGCATCAGGATGCGCGCGGGCTTGAACGGCACTTCCTTGGTGGAGCTGCCCTTGGCCAGCCAGCCCACGACGGACTTCGCGTCCTCGACCGAGTAGCTGCGTCCGTCCTCGAAACGGAGAACGTTTTCCAGCAGAACCTTCAGGCTGACCGGCAGGCGGGTGAAATCACCCAGGGTCTTCGCCGCCTCGGGCAGCGAGAAATAATCATATTGCTTGCCACCCACCGTCAGGGTGCGGCGGGTCTTCAGCGTGTCCTGGCCGATGGTCGTCATGCGCGCCTACCGTCCCGTTTTGCGGGACGCCTCTGGGTTGGGGCGGCGCGGGAAGATGGAACGCCGCCGCTGCATTATGGACTGGCGGCGGCTTTAATGTCACAGGCCCCGCTTGTCCATTGGGGTTGTCCATTGGGGGCCGAATGAACGTGGGTTTGCGAGCCGAGGGTTTGGCGGCCTTTCGCGGCGAAAGGCTGGTGTTCCGCGACCTCGGCTTCGCGGTGCCGGCCGGCGGCGCCCTCGTGCTGGCCGGGCCGAACGGGTCGGGGAAGTCCACCTTGCTGCGCCTGCTGGCCGGCCTGACCCGCCCCATGGCCGGCCAATTATTCTGGAACAATGCCGATGCGCTGGCCGATCCAACCGAGCACGCGGGCCGCGTCGCCTATGTCGGGCACCAGGATGCGGTGAAGGCGGGCCTGACCGCGGCCGAGAATCTGACCCTGCCGGCGAGGCTCTCGGGCGGCTCCGTCACCGCCGCCCTGGCCGCGCTGGGGCTGGAGGCCCTGGCCGATCTGCCGGCCCGCATGCTCTCCGCCGGGCAGAAGCGGCGGCTCGCTTTGGCGCGCCTGGCGCTGACGCCGGCGCCGATCTGGCTGCTGGATGAGCCGACGCTGGGCCTCGATTCGGCGGCGATCGCCCGATTCGGGACGCTGCTGGCCGGCCACCGCACCGCGGGCGGGATCGTTATCGCCGCCACCCATGTGCCGCTGCCGCTGGACGGTGTGGCGGAGCTGCGCCTGCGATGATCGCGATCCTGGGACGGGAGCTGCGGCTGTCGCTGCGGCACGGCGCCGATACGATGGCCGCGCTGCTGTTCTTCGTGGTCGCCGCGTCGCTGTTTCCGCTGGCGATCGGGCCGGCGCCGGAGACCTTGGGGCGGCTCGCGCCCGGCATCATCTGGGTCTGCGCCCTGCTCGCGGCGCTGTTGCCGCTGGATCGGCTGTTCGGCGCGGACCTGGAGGACGGGTCGCTGGACCAGTTGCTGCTGTCGGGCCTGCCTCCCAGCCTGATCGCGCTGGCCAAGGCGGCGGCGCATTGGCTGGTGACGGGGCTGCCCTTGCTGGTGGCCGCGGTGCCGCTGGCGGTGATGCTGCGCCTGCCGGAGGAGGCGATTCCCGCTCTGCTGGCGGGCCTGCTGTTCGGGACCTTGCTGCTGTCACTGCTGGGCACCACCGCCGCCGCCATCGTGCTGGGCGCGCGTCGGGGCGGCGTGCTGCTGCCGCTATTGGTGCTGCCTCTGGCGGCGCCGGTGCTCATCTTTGGGGTCGCGGCTGCCGATGCGGCGTCGGGCGGGCTGTCGGTGCGGCCGCATCTTCTGCTGCTGGCAGCGATGCTGGCGGGGGCCCTGCCGCTGTGTCCGCTGGCGGCCGGGGCAGCGCTTCGCGGGGCGGCGGAATGATCCCGGGCCCGTGATGGGTGCCTCAGCCGTTCCGGGTGCAACGGCCGAGGGTCAGGACATCTGTCTGGACGGACAAATCCGCCGGTGTCAGCGCCGCTTGGCGCTGGCGCCGCTGAGCCACCATTTGACCGGCTCCGGCTCCTCGGTTTCCTCGACGGCCACAGGGGCGGCGGCCTTGGGGCTGGCCTTGGTAGGCCGGCGGGAGGCGAGCGTGGTGACGGTCGCGGTGGCGGCGGCCTCCTCCTCGGACAGGACCCGCACGAGGCGTTCGGCGGTTTCGCGCGCTTCCTCGGCCGCGCGGAGGGTTTTTTCGAGCGCCTTGCGTTCGCCGCGTTCTTCCTGAAGGGCCGTCTGGGCGGCGTTCAGATCGCGTTGCAGCGTCTTCAGCCGTTCCTCGACTTCCTGCTGGCGGGCGATCTGTTCCTGCAATTCCGCGCGGGCGGCGGCCTGGGCTTCGCGGTCCCGGCGCAGCGCTTCCGTCGCTTCATTGCGCGCGAGGTCTGCATGGCCGAGCTTGGTGCGGAGATCGCGGATTGTTGTTTGAGCTTCGGTGAGGGTGCGTTCCGCGAGCTGGCGGGCGGCGGTTTCCGCGGCGAGGGTGGTTTCAACGCGTTGCAGGCGGGCCGCGAGCGGCGAGGCCTGGACCGGCTGGCGGGCGGCGGGATCAGGCTGGCGAACATAGGCCACCTGGACATCGCCATCCTGCACGAACCGGCGCCGATGGGCGGGGCTGAAGCGGTCCTGCATGCGGGACTGCGACGGCTGGTCGCCGCGTTCTGGTTCCGGCCTGGATCGCATGCCTCCATTGAGGCCCAGCGCGCGCCGCATCTGCGCTTCGGCGTCATCCATTTGCCCGGCGGGGAGAGGCGCGCCGTCGGACGCTGGCTGTTCGGCGTTCAGGTTGGAAAGATCCAGCCTTGCCTTGACGTTTTCTGACAATTCGTATCACCCGGTTTGATTGGGGAACGTTCCGTCCGGTGGCATGACAGCGCCTGACATGGCGCCGATTCCGATGGGGAGGACCCCAAGGGGGCATGGGATTGAGGCAAAGCCACGCCAAAAATCCGGGGACGTTCGGTTCATGATTATCGTTGAGCTCGTTCCTGGCCGCATTCGGCCGGCATGTCGTCACGTAGCATCGAGAAGCCATTGAATGGGTCAAGCAACCCGCGGCGATCAAGCCAAATTAACCGGATTCGCGACAGGAATAGCGGGTAGGTAGCCCTACCCTGCTGTGTTGGCAAGTGCTTCCGTCCGTCCCAGGGCGATATTTTGATGATATTTTCCAGGATGCTTGTCCAGTCCGTGCCAGATCGGGCCCGCGCGGGTGTCACCAACAAGAACAGACCGGTTTCAAACATGCAAGTTTGGTAACATATCAGACGGTATTCTTAAGCCGAAACCTGGGACCTGCCCCCGCGGGGCATGCCACCTCGGGACAGGGGCGCCGGCCGAACCTTCGAGCCCGCGCCGGCACGCGGCTTGCCGCCTGCCCCCGAGCGTGGCTTCACATGTGGCTTCAGACACGCCTGCGCGTGTGATTTCTGACACGCCTTCGCGTGATGCAACAACAGCGCCCGCGCCGCCGCGACCTCCGCGCCCACGAGTTTCAGTTCCGCGCACCCGCCGCTTTCCCATGTCTGGGTCGCGAAGCCGGGGAACAGCGTGATGACCGGGCCCGCACCCTCGAACACAACGCGATCGCCACATTCGAGGTAGCTTTCCGCCGGCAGCCCCTCGGCCAGCAATATATCGTGACGGCGCAGTTCGACATGGAAATACTCGATTGACTGGCATTCGACTTGTTGCACATTCAAGTCATTGACCAGGACGCGGGCCGGGATCAGGACGCCATCGAAATACAGCGCGTGATTGGGGGAGACGAACAGATCCCGCGCCGGCAGTCCCGGGCCAAAGGCCCCGGCGGACACGCGGATCGGCCAGACCTGCGCGGGCCTGGGATGGCGCGCGCAATCCACCCGGCGGCGGCCGATCCAGACGATCGGTTCGGCCACGCCATCGGCGGTGATCACGCGGTCGCCGACCGACAGATGCTCCACCGCGATGTCGCCGGACGCGGCGCGGGAATTTGCGCCGGATTCGGTGCGGATACGGGTGCCGCTTGCATAGCAGACGATCCCGGCCGTCACCGGCAGGCCGACATCGCGCAGCATCGCCAGGTCGATGGCCGAAATCGCGACCGAGGTCCCGGTCCCCAGCCCGATCCCGTTCATCAGCAACGACCCCAGCGGATCGCCGGCGCTGTTGGCATAATGGAACAGCGCCTGCCCATTGTTCAGCGTGGTCAGGGGGATGGGCGTATCGACGCCGGTGCCGAGGAACAGCCCATAAGCGGTTTGCGACAGCGGTCCGGTAAAGACCGCCTGTTCGATCGTGCCGGCGTTGACGATCGACTGCGTATGGAAGTCGAACAACGTGATGTCGTTGCCGACGATACCGGTATCGGGATTGGCGAAGCCGGCGAACCCCAGCCCGTGCGCCATCTCGTGCCGGAACACGGTGCGCAGGTCGAACTTGAGGAGGGGGACCGGGCCTTCCTCCTCGGGCGTCGGATCGATGAACAGGTTGGTCAGGTTCGACCCGCCGGCGAACAGCGTCATGTTGATGTCGGCGGTGGAGCCCTGGATATAGCTGCCGGTGGTCAGCGCGTGGATGCTGGCCGGCGTCCAGATCTCCTGTGTCCCGATGGTCTGGCCGCTCGGGATACTGCCGGCGAACCCGGCCGAGGCGAGGATCGCGCCATTCGTTGTATCGGCGATTGTCAGGCTGATCCGCAGCGGCGCGTGGCCGGTGACATACTGGCCCCAGTCGTCCGTCGCGGCCTGCAGCAGGCCCACGATCTGGCGCTCCAGCGTCGGATCGAGGTTCGCCTGGTCATCGACGGTGATGATCGCGTCCAGACCGTCGCGCGGTGGACCACCCCATAGCGGCGTGATCACGGTATCGCCCCCCTGCACCACGGTCGCCAGAGCGGCGCCGGTGTAGTCGCCGCCGAGGGCGATCGTGTCGATCGTGGCGCCGCCGGCGATCACCGCCAGGGTATTGCCGTTGACGATCGTGGCGGCCGAGGCCGAAACGCCGGCCAGGATCAGTGCATCCGGCTCGAACAGCAGATCGCCGGGGCCAAATCCGACCAGCGTGCCGGTGAAACTGACGGGGTCGTCCAGCCGCAGGGTCGCATTGGCGCCGCCAAAGACGATTGTCTGGGCACCGGCGGTGCCGAGCGCCAGCGTGGCACCGTTTTCGACCACCAGCGTGCCGGTGCCGGTCACCATGCCGACATCCAGCAGGCCTTCGGTGTGATACAAAGTCCCGTCCGCCGTCAGCCCGGTCGCCGCGGCGCCTTCCAGGATCATCCGCCCATCGGCCTCGACGGACAGGCTGCCCAGGCCGGTGATGGCGCCGTCGATCGCCAGCACGCCGCCGGAGGCCGAGATCACGCCGGCATTCGCGACCCCGCCGATGACCTGGCCGAAGCCTTGCAGCGCGCCGGTCACCGTCAGGCCGCCGGTCGCGAGGGTCCCACCCTCGATCCGCAGCCGGCCGGCATCCAGAAGCGCGTTGGCGGTGGTGAAGCCGCGCCCGCCCAGCACGTCCAGCGCGCCGGCGGCGGCGATGGTTTGCAGTTGCAGGGCGATCGATTCGAACGTGCCGGCGTTGAAGCCCTGGATGTCCGTCGCCCGCCCGTCCAGCACCAGGGTCGCCGCGTTGGTGACGATCCGGCTGCTCGCGCCGACGGCGATGCCCATGATGTTGAAGGCGGTGCCGCTCCCCTGGGAGATGTAGGTGCCGCCGGTCAGCGTGTCGCCCGACAGGTTGGAGAAGCTGGCGCCCTCGATCCCGAGGAAGGCCCCGCCCGGCCCGTTGGTGACCACCGTGCCCGCGTTGGTGAAGGGGGCCAGGATGAACAGGTTGCCGGAGTCGTTGACGATCGTGCCCTGGTTCACCAGCGCGGTGGAGCCGGTGAACGCCCCCTGCCCCTCCAGCAGCCCGGACAGCGTGCCCAGGTTGTTCAGCGTGCCGCCGGACAGCGTGACCGCGCCCTGCTTCGCCGCCAGGGCGCCGCCGTTCAGGCGCAGCACACCGGCGATGTCGAGGCCGGCGGCGGCCTGGTCGAGCGTGACGCTCACCACCGAAAATGTCTGGCCCGAGGCGATGGAGACCGTATAGGCGCCGCCGACGGGGATGGCGTTGATCAGAACATCGATGCCGGCGCTGTTCGGCGCGCCCGTTGGCGTCCAATCGGCCGCGACCGACCAATCCGCGCTGATGCCGGTCGTCCAGGTGGAAGTTGACGTTGCCATGGTGCAGCCGCTTCCTTCTGACGCAAGTTGTTCCTACGAACGTAGGATAATACAACCATAGCGTTAGACAAGCGTCTAAATTACATTCTTTTGGGTGTATGCCCCCTCAGGATGCAGCTTCCAGAGCTTCCTCCGCCGCCAGCCATTCCTCCTCGGCCGCGGCGGTTTCCCTCGCGATGGCGGCCAGGCGGGTGTTGGCGGCGGTGACCTCCGCCACGCGGTTGGGCGCGTACAAGGCGGGATCGGCGAGTTTCTTCTCGATCGAGTCCTTCTCGGTCTTCAGCTTGGCGATCCGCGCTTCGGCATCACGGGCCTTCTTGCGCAGGGGGGCCACGGCAAGGCGCGCCTCGGCGCGTTCGCGGCGGTCGTCGCGGCGGGTGGCGATCTCGGCTTTGCCGGCGGGGCGGGCGCGTTCGACCAGCAAGGCGCGGTAGTCGTCGAGGTCGCCGTCATAGGCGCGGGCCGATCCGTCGGCCACCAGCCACAGCCGGTCGGCCACCAGTTCCACCAGATGCGGGTCGTGGGTGATCAGCAGGACCGCGCCCTCGAAATCCGCCAGCGCCTTCACCAGGGCTTCGCGGGCGTCGATGTCCAGATGGTTGGTCGGTTCGTCGAGGATCAGGAGTTGCGGCGCGTCGCGGGTGGCGAGAGCCAGCAGCAGGCGCGCCTTCTCCCCGCCCGAGAGTTTGGAAATCGGCATGTCGGCGCGGTCGGCATCGAGGCCAAAGCGGGCGAGCTGGCTCCGCACCTGGGTGGGGGTCGCGCGCGGCAGGGCACGAGCCATGTGATCGACGGGGGTTTCCTCGAAGATCAGTTCGTCGGTCTGGTGCTGGGCGAAATAGCCGACCTTCAGCTTCGGGCCGCGCCGCATTTCCCCTGACAGCGGTTCCAGCCGGTCGGCCAGCAGCTTGGCCAAAGTGGACTTGCCGTTGCCGTTGGCGCCGAGCAGGGCGATGCGGTCGTCCATGTCCACGGTCAGCGACACGTTCCGCAGGACAGGGACGCCGTTGTAGCCGATGTCGCAGCGGTCCAGCGCCAGGATCGGCGGGGCGATGCGGGCCGGCGCGGGGAAGTTGAAGCGGGTTGGCGTGTCCTCGATCACCGATTCGATCTGCGGCAGGCGTTCCAGCGCCTTGATCCGCGCCTGCGCCTGACGGGCCTTGGAGGCCTTGTAGCGGAAGCGATCGATGAAGGACTGGATATGGGCGCGTTCCAGCGCGATCCGTTCGGCCGCGCGGGTCTGCTGCATGGCCTTCTCGGTCTTGATGCGCACGAACTCGTCGAAGCCGCCCGGGGTCAGGCTGATCTTGCCGCGATCGAGATGGGCGATCGCCTCCACCGCCCGGTCCAGCAGGCCGCGGTCGTGGGAGACCACCAGGGCGGCGCCGGGGAAGCGGGCGAGCCAGGATTCCAGCCACATGGTGGCTTCGAGGTCGAGATGGTTGGTCGGTTCGTCCAGCAACAGGATGTCGGGGTTGGCGAACAGCGCCGTGGCGAGGGCGACGCGCATGCGCCAGCCGCCGGAGAATTCCGAGACCGGGCGGGCCTGGGCTTTCTCATCGAAGCCGAGGCCGGCGAGGATGGTGGCGGCGCGGGCGGGGGCGCTGTCGGCGCCGATCGCGCGCAGGCGTTCATGGACTTCGGCCAGGCGGTGCGGTTCGGCTGTCTCGGCTTCCGCGAGCAAAGACAGGCGCTCGGGGTCGCCTTGCAGGACGATGGCGAGGAGGGAGTCGGGGCCTTCCGGGGCTTCCTGCTTCACGGTCGCGAGGCGGGCGTTGCGGGCGAGGCGGATTTCGCCGCCGTCGATGACGATTTCGCCCGCGATGGCGCGCAGCAGGGTGGATTTGCCGGCGCCGTTGCGCCCGACCAGGCCGATGCGGCGGCCGGGATCGACGGTGAGGTCGGCGCCGTCCAACAAAGTGCGGCCGCCGAGGCGGATGGTGACGCCGGTGAGGGTCAGAAGGGACATGGCGGTGTGATCGGGTCAGCGTGGGCTTAGGTCAAGATGATCCGTCACGATTCCACCGGTTGGGTGGGGTTGCCGACGGTAGCCCGGACCTTTTCCTGGATGCGGGGGTCGATGCCGGCCAGCCCCTCCGCCAGCAGGCGCTGCCAGGTCCGGCCCCGTCCGGTTGCCTCCACCCAGGCGGCACGCAGGTCCGCGGGGCGCCGCCGGACCAGCGCGTCCAGCAGGGTCCGCGCCTGTGCCAGGTCCTTGTCCCGCTTGGCATCGCCCTCGCGGCGGCGGCGGGAGACGATCAGCTTGTGCAAGGCAAAGCGTGCAGGCGCCGGGACGGACACCAGCACGCCGGTCCCATGCAGCAGAACGGCCGGCTCGGGGTCGCGGATCAGAAAATCCAGGAAGCGGAGCGGCTGCGCGTCGGTGCCGAAGGCCGGCAGTCGGTAGGGGACTTCACTCTCCCGCCCGCGATTGGGGGCGAGGAAGTCGACCCGCAGGCCGTTGGACGCGGCGTAGGTGACCTCGTGCGGGGCGTGCGGATGCGGGACCGCGCGGAAGGTCGGATCGGTCGCGCGCAGAACTTCCAGCATCGGGGCGGTTTGTTCCCCAACAGCCAGGGAGACATCGGCGAACTGCGCCACGTCGATGTCGTTGGTCTGCACCGCGGTGCCCGACAGACGGACGCCAAGCATCGCGGGGTAGCTCTGGAAGGCGACGGTGCCGACAAGGACGCCGCGCAGGCGAAATACGCCGGCGGTCGCCAGGGCGGTGACAATGCCCCCGATCGCCGGCAACGGACGGGGGAGGCCGCCGCTCCGCACCAGCATCGACACCAGACCGCGCCGGTCGCGCAGGTTGGTGCGTTCGGCCCTGTGGGCCTCGATCCGTTCGAGCAAGGCGGGGGTTTCCGGCCCCACGTATTTCTGCGTCCGCCCCTCCGGCGAGGAGGCCTGGAAATACCAGTAGCGGCGATTGCGGAGCGTCTTGGCGACGAAAGTGCCCCCGGTCGGAAACGACTCCGCGAAGACATCGTCGCGCGCGCGGTCGAGCAGGTCCGCATAGGTCGTCTGGAGCATGAGCGGCAGGTCGGACGACATCGGGCGGGGCCTCGGCGCGTTATACTCACTTCGCGGTTTGCGTATAACATGGATGCCGCCGTCTGTCGCGTCCCTCGTTATACGCAAACCGCGATCCGCGTATAACAACTGCCCCCCGGTTGCCCAAACCCCCCGAACCCCCTAGGACGCGCCCCGAACCTTGCCCACACGGAGCACCCAAATGGCCATCGAACGCACCTTCTCCATCATCAAGCCCGACGCCACCCGCCGGAACCTGACCGGCAAGGTCAATGCCTGCCTCGAAGCCGCCGGCCTGCGCATCGTCGCGCAGAAGCGCATCCACATGACCACCGCACAGGCCGAGAGCTTCTACGGTGTCCACAGCGCCCGCCCGTTCTTCCGCGACCTGGTCACCTTCATGACCTCCGGCCCCGTCGTCGTGCAGGTGCTGGAAGGTGAAAACGCCGTCGCACGCAACCGCGAAGTGATGGGCGCCACCAACCCGGCCAACGCCGACGAAGGCACCATCCGCAAGCTGTTCGCCGAAAACATCGAGGCGAACTCCGTCCACGGCTCCGACAGCCTGGAAAACGCCGCCATCGAGATCGCCTATTTCTTCTCGGGCTGCGAGATCGTCGGGTAACCCAGCCGCATGCGGGACATTGGCGCGCTTCTGGGGCGTATTCTCCTGAGCGCGCTGTTCGTCTGGTCCGGCGCGCAAAAGGCGCTCGCCCCGGTCGCCGCGCAGGCCGCCATCGCCAAGACCGGCGTCACCGCCGTCCATCTTGTGTATGTCGGCGCGCTGGCGATCGAGATCGGGGCCGCTCTGATGCTGCTGGCCGGCTGGAAGGCGCGGTTCGCCGCGGTGATCCTGGCGGCCTGGTGCCTCGCCACCGCTTGGCTGGTGCATTTCCACCCCGCCAGCCCCGCCGAGACCACGCAGTTCCTGAAGAACCTCGCGGTTGCCGGCGGCCTGCTCTACGCCGCGCTGCAAGGCGCTGGCCGGTTCAGCCTGGATCGGCGATAACCGAACCCTACCCGCGCGGGAGACGCTGATGGCCGGCAAGCACGTGATATTCGCCTGCGAGCTGGGCAACGGCCTGCGCCAGGCCGACCGGCTTCTGCCCGTCGCCGCCGGCCTGATCGCCGCCGGCCACCGCGTCTCGGTCGCTCTGCCGCAAGGCGCCCCCGCCGCGCAGCTGATCACCACCGCCGGCCATCCCGTGCTGACCGGCCCGTCCTGGCGGGCCGAGGCGCCGCCCGGGTTCCTCGCCGCCAATTTCGCCGATGTGCTGATCCAGACCGGCTATGCGACGCCCGAGGCACTGTCCGAACTGCTGTCCGGCTGGCTGACCCTGCTGCGGGCCGAGGCCCCTGCCCTGGTGATCGCCGATTTCGCCCCAACCGCGATGCTCGCTTGCCGCGTGGCCGGGATTCCGGTCGCCGCGATGGGCGATGGCTATAGCCTGCCGCCGGCCGTCGCGCCCTTGCCGACGATGCGGCCCTGGGCGGAACTTCCCGCCGGCACGCTGGCCGAAACCGATGGGCGTGTCATCGCCGTCATCAACCCGACCCTGCGGGCCCTGGGCGCGCGTCCGATCAGCCGCATGGCGGACCTGTTCGCGGCCGAGGCGACCTGGCTGTGCACCTTCCCCGAGCTCGATCACTACGAAGGCCGGGGGGAAGCCGATTATTTCGGTGAGGTTCCGCCGCCCGGCGCCGGCAATCCGGTCGAATGGCCCGCCGGTACCGCCGAACGCGTTCTGGTGATGATGGATTCCCGCCACCGGCCGTTCCGCCCCTTGCTGCGGGCGCTGGTGCATCTCGGACTGCCGGCGGTCGTGCAGGCCTGGGGCATGACACCTGAGCTTGCCGCCGAACTCTCGGGCCCGACGATCCGCGTGGTGACCGAGCCGGTGAACCGCGACGCGATGCTGGCCCATTGTGACATCGTGGCCTGCCAGGGGAGCGGGGTCGTGGCGCCGGCACTGCTGGCCGGGCGGCCGGTGCTGATGCTACCCAATCCGGTGGAGCAGATGATGACTCTGTACCGCGTCGCGCGTCAGGGCTATGGCCAGGGGGTGGCGCCCGAGGCCGATATGGACGTGGCCGGCGCCGCCCTCCGCCGCCTGCTGGACGACCCCGATTGCCGGCTGCGGGCGGCGAATCTCGCCAGGTCGTACCACGGCTACACGCCCGCCACCGCGACCGACGCGATCATTGAGGAGTGCCTGGATCTGCTGGAACCTTCCGGCGACTGACCGGGTCCTCGCGGCCCCGATCAAACCGACAGGTCGACCAACGAGCCCCTCGGCAAGACACGTGATCCCGGTTCAGCCGGCATCGCCCCCCCACCGGGCGGTCCGGCATTGGAGGGCGGGACCGGCGCGGCCGGAGGCGGCTCATCCCGGCCTGAGCCAGGGACGCGCGCGCGTTGCACCGGGTCGGCTCCGGCGGGAGGGGCGATGGAAAACGCCGACAGGGACGTGGACGTCAACATGCCCAGCATCCTGCGCCCAATTTCTTAAAAATCCGTGAACACAGGGCGTCATATTGATTTCGCGCGCAGCCGCCACACCAACCCTGCGCGCATACCAGCCGCCGAAAAGGGCGCCTGGTATCAGCCCGGGACCTTTTCAACAGCGGCCCGCAACGCAACGGAGGCGCGCGCCAGGTCGGCCTCCACCAGCCGGATCGCGTCAGGCCCCAGTTCCGCCTGCTCCCCATCACGAGCGGCGTTCATGATCGCGCGCAGGCTGCGTTCCAGCGCGGCCATCCCGTAGCTCGACGCCATGCCCACCATCGCGTGCGAATGCGCAACAATCGACCCCGGCACGCCCGCCGCCAGCGCGCGCCGCAGCGCCGGCAGGCGCAGGTCGAGATCGGTCAGGCATTCATCGATCAACGGGACCAGCGTCGCGCGCGGCAGATTGGCCAGAAGCTCCTGAATACGCTCCTCGGCGAGCACCGGACGGTCATCGGAGAACGGCGCCGCCTCGGCCGGATCGACCTCCACCACAACGGCGGGGGGTTTCGGCGCCCAGACATAAGCCCGCAAGGCCTCGGTCAGTTCCTCCAACGTCACCGGCTTGCCGACAACGCCTGACATCCCGGCGGCGCGGAACATCTCCTCATCATGCGCGGCGACATTCGCGGTCAGGGCCACGATCGGCACGGAGGCCAGCGGCCCGCCCAGGGCGCGGATCTGGCGCGTGGCCTCCTGCCCGCTCATGCCCGGCATGAAGATATCCATGAAGATGATGTCATAGGGCGTGCGGCTGGCCGCCTCGATCGCCTCCTGGCCGCTGCTCGCGAAATCCACCAGATGGCCCCGGCGGCGCAGCAGGGTCGCGGTGATGATCTGGTTGGCGCGGACATCCTCCACCAGCAGGATACGGGTGCGCGGCAGCGGGCGGACCAGATCGGCCTCGGTCAACGGTTCCGGCGGCACATAACCCGGATCGGCTGGCGGCAGCGGCGCCACCGCCGGCGCCATGGCCTCCACCGGCAGCACCAGCCAGAAGGAGTTGCCTTCCGTCCCATCCGGCGCCGTCCATGTCTCGCAACCGATCGCTCCGCCCAGCGCATCGGTCAATGACTGACAGATCGACAGGCCCAGACCGGTGCCGGCCACCTCCGCCCCCTCCGGCCGTTCCAGCCGAGCGAAGGGACGGAACAGTTTTTGGCGGTCGGCCTCGGGGATGACAGGACCGTGATCGCGCACGGCAAGGCCCAACAGCCGGCGATTACCAACGGCGCGCGGCTCCATCCACGCCAGCAGATGGACCTCGCCCGGATTGGCAAACTTGACCGCGTTGGACAGCAGATTCAGCAGAATCTGACGCATCCGGCCCGGATCGGTGCGGAGTTCGGCCGGGATATCGTCGGCGATCTCCAATTGGAACGAAATGCCCCGCGCGCTCGCCTGCGCCTGGAACACCTCCAGCGAGGCCTCCAGCACCGCCCGCAACGCAAACACGCTCGGCCGCAGCGTCAACTGGCCAGCCTCGGCGCGCGACATTTCCAATATGTCGTTGATCAGATGCGACAAGGCGTCACCCGAGGCGCGGGCGAGATCAACCACCATGCGCTGCGCCTGTGGCATGCTGCTGTCGGACAGCAGCCGCAGCGTGTTCAGCAGCCCGTTCAGCGGCGTGCGGATTTCGTGGCTGACAACGGCGACAAAGCGCGATTTCGCGGCATTGGCTTCCTCGGCCGCCGCCCGAGCCTCCCGCAGCCCGTCCTCCGCCCGCTTATGCGCGGTGATATCGGAATACAGCGTGACGAAACCGCCATCGGGCAGCCGGTTGCGGCGCAGTTCCAGCACGCGGCCATCCGGCGTGCGGCGCTGGGTCACGCCGTACTGGCCCGCGCGCAGCACGGCCATGCGGCGGTTGACCTCGGCCTCGGTATCGATGTCGCCGAACTGCCCGCCCCGCGCCTGCAGGCGGAGGATTTCCTCCATCGGCATCCCGACCCGCAGGCTATCGCCCGGAATGCCGGCGATTTCGGGGAACCGGTCGTTCCATTCCAGCAGGCACATATGGGCATCAACCATCGACACTCCGTCGGTCATGCCGCGCAGGGTGGCTTGCAACTGCTCGGTGCGGGCATTGGCCTCGGACCGCGCGACCTCCAACTGGGCGTTGGACGCCGCAAGCACGGCCCGTTCCTCGGCCAGCACCGCTTCCCGCCGCCGGCTTTGCCGAGCCGCATGGAAACTCATGAAGACGATGACGATCAACAGAAGGGTGACGCCGCCGGCAAAGGCCTGGGCCTGGTAGCGCCAATCGGTCGCGGGTTCCAACGCCCGCGCTTCATCCATCGCGACGACGATGCCGAGGTCGCGGCCTGGAATGGCGCGGAACGCATGAATCCGCCGCACCGCATCCAGCGAGGACGGCCCGACCCACAATGCGTTTGGATCGCGGCGCAGCGCCTGGAACATCGGGGTGCCCAGCACCGGCGACTCAGGATCGACCACCTGCGGGCCGACCGCCGCCCGGATCAGCCCATCCGACAGGCCGATCAGCGCGACCAGCCCATTCTCATCGACATCGGTCTGTCTCAACACCTCGGCCAACGCCGAAATGCGGTAGTCCAGCACCAGCATACCGGCGAACGTCCCATCCGACCGCCGCAGGGCGCGCGAGACGTTCATGTGCCACACGCGGATCAGCGGATCGATCGTCGCCGCGCCGATGAACAGGGTTTCGCGGCTGGCCGGGTCCTCGGTCGCGGCGCGGTAGAAGTCGCGGTCGACGACGCTTTGCCCGATGGCCTCGGTGATCGAGGATTGCAGGACCACGCCCTTGTCATCGACCAGCAGCACGTCGCGGCTGATCCCGCTGACCGACACCATGTTCCCGCGCCAGGCATCAAGATCAAAGCGGGTGGGGTTTGATTCCCAGAGCGCGGCCAGCGCCCGCAATGTCTGGTCCATGGCCAGTATCTGGCGGGAAATCTGTTCCCCAAAGGTCAGCGCCTGGTTGGAGACGAGCGCGGTGATCCGGTCCGTGACCTCGGCGCGCTGGGTCTCGATCGACCGCAGTGTGAACACCCAGATGACGGCGATCAGGCATGCCACGACGCCGAGCGTGGTGACGCTTCCGAGGGTGCGCTTGTCCGGAACGAGAAGCCTGAGCAGGGTCCGCTTCCCCTATGTGCAAAGGCGTGGCGCGATCGGCACGCGGACCGGCAACGACAGGCCCTCAACGTCCTTACCCGAACCGGCCGTGTCCCTACAACGTGATATCGCGGCGATGAAAAAACCCGCCCTGGCTGCCCAGGGCGGGTTCCCGCAACCCCGCGTCAGAGCGCGGCCAACGCCGCGTTCAGTGTTTCGCTCGGTCGCATCGCGGCCGATGTCTTGCCCGTGTCGGGCAGATAGTAACCACCGGTGTCCACCGGCTTGCCCTGTGCGGCGATCAGTTCGGCGTTGATCTTAGCCTCCGCGGCCGACAGCGCGGCGGCGAGCGGCCGGAACCGGGCGGCCAAGGGGGAGCTGTTATCGCGGGCGGCCAAGGCCTGCGCCCAATACAGCGCGAGGTAGAAATGGCTGCCACGGTTGTCGAGTTCGCCGACCCGGCGCGCCGGAGAACGGTTGAACTCCAGGATCTTGCCATTGGCCTCATCGAGGGTTTCGGCCAGAATCTGCACATCGGCGTTCTTGTGGGTCTGCGCCAGATGTTCCAGCGAAGCGCACAGCGCCAGGAATTCACCCAGCGAGTCCCAGCGCAGATAGCCTTCTTCCTCGAACTGCTCGACATGCTTGGGCGCCGAACCGCCGGCCCCCGTCTCGAACAACCCGCCGCCGGCCATCAGCGGCACGATCGACAGCATCTTGGCCGAGGTGCCAAGCTCCATGATCGGGAACAGATCGGTCAGGTAATCGCGCAGCACGTTGCCGGTGACCGAGATCGTGTCCAGCCCGGCGCGGATGCGGTCGAGCGAGAACTGCGTCGCCTCGACCGGCGCCATGATGCGGATATCCAGACCCGTCGTGTCGAGGTCCTTCAGGTATTTCTGGACCTTCGTGATCAACTGGGCGTCATGGGCGCGGTTGGCGTCCAGCCAGAACACCGCCGGCGTATCGGTCAGGCGCGCGCGGCGCACGCCGAGTTCCACCCAATTGCGGATCGGCGCGTCCTTGACCTGGCACATGCGGAAGATGTCGCCCGTCTCGACCGGACGCTCCAGCAGCACCGCGCCATCATCGGTGACGACGCGCACCGTTCCGTCGCTCGGCATTTCAAAGGTCTTGTCGTGGGAGCCGTATTCCTCGGCCTGCTGCGCCATCAACCCGACATTCGGCACCGTGCCCATGGTCTTCGGGTCGAACGCGCCGTGCTTCTTGCAATCCTCGATAACCGTCTGGAACAGGCGCGCGTAGCTACGATCCGGGATCACGGCCTTGGTGTCGTGCAGCTTGCCGTCGGCGCCCCACATCTTGCCGGATTCACGGATCATCGCCGGCATCGACGCATCAACGATCGTGTCGCTGGAGACGTGCAGGTTGGTGATCCCACGATCGGAATTGACCATCGCAAGCCCGGGGCGCGCCGCGTAGGTCGCCGCAATGTCGGCCTTGATCGCGGCCTTCTCGGCGTCGGGCAGCGTTTCGATCCGCGTCAGCAGGTCGCCCATGCCGTTGTCGGGATCAACGCCGATCCGTGCGAGCGTGGCTGCGTGCTTCTCGAAAACGTCGGAGAAGAAGACGGAGACGGCGTGGCCGAAGATGATGGGATCGGAGATCTTCATCATCGTCGCCTTCAGATGCACCGAGAACAGGATGCCCTGCTTCTTCGCGTCGGCGATCTGTTCGGCGTAGAAGGCGCGCAACGCCTTGCGGCTCATGACCGAGACGTCGATGATTTCGTCGGCCTTCAGCGGTGTCTTCGCCTTCAGCACGGTGACGGTGCCGTCCTTGCCGACCAGTTCGATCCGGGCGTTGCCGGTCGCGGCGACGGTCGTTGCGACCTCCGACCCGTAGAAATCGCCGCCGGACATGTAGGCGACGTGCGATTTGGAATCGGGGCTCCAAACGCCCATCTTATGCGGGTTGTTGCGGGCATACTGCTTCACGGCCCCGGCGGCTCGGCGGTCGGAGTTACCCTCTCGCAGCACGGGGTTCACGGCGCTGCCGAGGACCTTGCCATAGCGGGCGCGGATTTCCTTGTCGGCGGGCGTCGCGTCGCTGTCCGGATAATCCGGCACCTTATAGCCCTTGGATTGCAGTTCCTTGATCGCGGCCTTGAGCTGCGGGACCGAGGCGGAGATGTTAGGCAGCTTGATGATGTTCGCCTCGGACTTCATCGCGAGCTGGCCGAGTTCGGCGAGTTCGTCGTTGGTCCGTTGCGCGGGCGTCAGATTCTCGGGGAAGTTCGCGAGGATGCGGCCGGTGAGCGAAATGTCCTTCAGCTTCATCTTGACGCCGGCCGCGCCGACGAACGCCTCAACGATCGGCAGCAGGGAATACGTCGCGAGCGCCGGGGCCTCATCGACCTTTGTCCAAACGATTTCGAGATCTGACATGCGTCCCCCTGTTGTGCGCCGGGATGGTTTGGGCCGAGTTGATCTACCCAAGGATTAAGCCCGCTTTGTCGCACCAGCGTTCGGGAAGGGCAAGCGGGGGGCGAACGCTTGAACGGGTCCTCCACCGGGGGGTCTGCTGTTGCTTGCAATCGCAAAAACACGGACGAGCCAGCGGACGACGCGAGCATATCGTAACGATTATATGTCGAATTATTTGTGCAAGAAGATATTTTTTATACGAGCCTTGCGCGAGGTTCGATCTTATAAGGTGGCCTGCCGATCAAAGGGCCGCTATGAACACCCCCACGCAGCACGCACCGAACGCACAGTATAATGTCGCGAAGCCGGAGTCCCTACCGATTCGGATCGCAGGCCGGCAACGGCGCGTCATGTTTCAGTCCTTCATGAACCTGAGCGCGGTCTGCGCCGGCGACACGGTGCTAGACGTCGGGGCCACCAGCGATCAGTCCTACACGCACTCCAACTATCTGGAGGCCTGGTACCCACATAAGCATCGGGTGACCGCGGTGGGCATCGACGATGGGCAGTTTTTGGAAAGCCTCTACCCTGACATGCGTTTTGTCCGGGCCGATGGTCGGGCGCTGCCATTTCCAGACAGTGCGTTCGACTTTGTGCATTCAAGCGCGGTGCTGGAACATGTGGGAAGCCGCGAGGAACAGGCCAGATTCCTCCACGAGCTATGGCGCGTAGCCCGGCGTGGCGTCTTCATCACCACCCCGAACCGGTTTTTCCCGATCGAATTTCATACGGTCCTGCCTTTGCTGCACTGGTTGCCAGCACCCGCGTTTCGGACCATCCTGCGAAGGATCGGATTGGCGTTCTTCGCTGAAGAGAGCAACCTGAACCTGCTGGCGAAGAGCGACCTACTGCAAGTCGCCGCCGCCGCCGGGGTGAGGCGCTGTCAGGTCAAGACCGTGAAGCTGTGGGGATGGCCGAGCAACCTGCTGCTGATCGCGAGCAAGCAGGCTGTTTGAAAGACGCATCATTCATGTCCACGGATCTCGAACTCACCATCCTGATGCCCTGCCTGAATGAGGCTGAGACACTCGCGACCTGCATCGACAAGGCGCAGGCATTCCTGCTGCGCACAGGCATCACCGGCGAAGTCCTGATCGCCGATAACGGTAGCACCGACGGTTCCCAGGACATCGCGCGGGCCCATGGCGCGCGGGTCGAGCCGATCCCCGCCCGGGGCTATGGCAGCGCCCTGATCGGCGGCATCCGCGCCGCGCGCGGCCGCTACGTGATCATGGCCGATTCCGACGACAGCTACGACTTCTCCGCGCTCGATCTGTTTGTCGAACGGCTGCGCGAGGGCTGGCAGTTGGTGATGGGCAACCGGTTCCATGGCGGTATCAAGCCCGGCGCGATGCCGCCGCTACATCGTTACCTTGGCAATCCGGTCCTGACTGGCATCGGTCGGCTGTTTTTCCGCAGCCCGAGCGGCGATTTTCATTGCGGTCTGCGCGGGTTCGACCGAGCCGCGATCCTGGGGCTGGACCTGCAGACGCCCGGGATGGAATTCGCGAGCGAGATGGTGATCAAGGCCACCATCGCCAAGCTGCGCATCACCGAGGTGCCGACGACCCTGTCTCCGGACGGACGCTCCCGCCCGCCGCATCTGCGGAGCTGGCGCGACGGGTGGCGGCATCTGCGGTTCCTGCTGCTGTTCAGTCCGCGGTGGCTGTTTCTGTACCCGGGTTTTACCCTCTTTGTCGTCGGCGCCGCGCTGATGCTTTGGCTGCTGCCCGGGCCGCGATCCGTTGGAAGCATCCACCTCGACATCCACACGTTGCTTTATGCTTCGTTGGCCGTCTCCATCGGTTATCAATCGATCATGTTCTGGGCCTTCACCAAGATCTACGGCATGCGGGAAGGCATCGTCCCGCCCGATCCCTGGTTTCATGGCAAAATGGGTGTGGCGACGTTGGAGCGGGGACTGATCCTCGCGCTCGCGCTGCTGGTTTTTGGTAACTCCCAAGCCCCCCACCGTGAGCAAGAAAGGCGCTCGTGGAGGTACGGCGGGGCCAGCGTTATCCGGATAAAGCGAGGATGAGTGAAGCCGGCGTGGTCGAGAGGGCCGTGAGAAGATTCCAACCTTGTTTCCGGGCGGTG
>CAMCDA010000015.1 GCA_945873195.1 Asaia bogorensis | reverse complement strand
GACACTCTGGGCATCGACGCCGCTCCTGGCGGGGTGCGCAAATTCACGATGTGACCCGAGGATGACGCGGATGTAGTGCCACTCGGGCTGCAGATGGACCGTAAATATCTGATAAGACGGAGTTTATTTGAGTGGCTGTTAAATGTGGGGTAGGACTCGCAGGGCAGGCCCTCGGCCAGCAGCACGTCGTGCAGCGGCAGCTCCACGTGGAAATAGGTGACCGAGGCCACGGATTCCTGCACGATCGCGACGCCGTCGATCAGATGCTTCACCGGCACCAGCACCCCATCCACGAACACCGCGTGATCGGGGCTGAGCCACAGGTCGCGGTTCGGCATCCCTTCCCCGAAGGCATCCGCCCGCACCCGCACCGGCCAGACCTTCGCCGGATCGGGGTGGCGGTCGCACGCCACCGCGCGATGACCGATCCAGGTGACCGGCCGCGCGCCAGGCCCGGACGGGCCGGCGGTGATGACCTGGTCCCCGGCCACCAATGCCTCCACCGCGATTGGGCCGCGCGTGGTTTCAATCAGCGTGCCGGCACGGAAACAGGGTGGCGAGATCGAGATCTCATCCCCGTTCACGATGATCGATTGGAACTCGAATGACTCGGTCGGGTCCAGGCGCAGGTCGATCGTGCCGCCCCCGGCGATGACGATCTGCAGGGTGTTGCCGGCCAGGATGGTCCCGGATTCGGCGACCATCACGTCAGGCAGGTCGATCAGGATGCCCGGCGCGAAGCCCCCGATCAGGCCATCGAAGCCGAACGGATCATCGAGTTGCAGCATCCCGGAACTGGCGATGAAGTCGACCGTCGCCGTGGCCTCCGCCGTCCCGCCGACCGACAGCGTGCTGCCCGCGTCGATGGTGACGAAGCCGGACCCGATCAGGTCCCCGATCTCCATCAGGCTGGGATCGAGGATGACGAACCCGTTGTTGATCAGGTCCGCGCCTCCGGTCAGGGAGGCGTTGTCGAGCATCAGCGTGCCGAGGTTGGTGATCGTCCCGGCCGCTCCGACCTGGTTGGCCCCGGTCATCACCCATTGCGCGCCCGCGGCGATCGTCGTCTGCGCGAAGTTGATGAACTGGGTCCCGAGCGCGGTGATCGTGCCCGCCGACGCGGCCGAGTCCAGATGCAGCGTGCTGTCGGGGGACGATCCAAGCTCGTTACCGCCATCGACGATCCCGTCGAAGACGCTGCCGGGCGCAAGCGTCACGTGATGCGAGAAGCCAGCGGCAAGGGCCACGGCAGTGCCGGACCAGCCGACGATCGTTCCGGCATTGACCAGCGTACCGGCCTGTCCGCCGATGCGGATGCCATAACCCGCGTCGATCCGCGCACCCGACTGATTGACCACCAGGCCACCGGCGCGCAGGCCCACCCCGTCGCCGGTTGGGTCGTTCACCCGGATCGAGCCGGCGTTCACGATCGTGCCAGCGTTCTCCCTGACGACCACGCCGCTATAGCCGAGGATGTGCCCACCGACCTGGTTCGTGACATGGCCTCCCGACAGGTCGATGCCATTGGCCCGGAAGCCGCTGCCGTCACCAATCACGGTGCCGCCATTGGTGATCGTGGCATCGCCGTTCGTGGCGACGATACCCGCCCAGCCCTTGATCACACCGCTGGCCAGATTGGTAATCAACCCGCCACCGTCCAGATCGACACCGTTCGAGTAGGTTGCGGAACCGAAAAAAGGACCCGCGACACCGAAAAGACGCCCCGCATTGACGATCGAGACCCCGCCAGCGGCCTTGACAACGGTGACCAACCCCGTGGCCTCATTCGTCAGGGTCCCACCGGCGCCCAGGTGAACACCCGCCCCCCCCGCACCGCCGGTCACGGTTCCGGCGTTCACGACGGTGGCCGCGACATTCAGCGCCTCAATCCCGAACAGGCCCTCAATGGTGCCCGTGGCGCTGTTGGTGACCGAGCCGCCCTGCCCCAGATAGACACCGATGCCGAAGGTCGCCGTCGGGTTCCCCGTGATGCGACCATCATTGACGACCACCCCGGCCGCACCGGTGATGGTCACGGCCCGGGACGCGGTGATCACGCCCCCAGCCTGGTTGGTCACGGCTCCGCCCTGGCGAAGGGAGACGCCGACCCCATCCGATCCCGTGCCGGACACGGTTCCGGCATTCACGACTGTCGTGGGGACGCCGCCGCCTCCGACCGCGACTTGGCCGGCGATGGTGGCGCTCGCCTGGTTGGTGACTGTGCCGCCGGTCACGTAGACGCCCGTGACCAGGGTGCCCGTGCCGGTTGCCAGTATCGTGCCGGCATTGGAAACCGCGTTGGCGGTGCCGAGCAGGACCACGCCCGACCGGCCGCGGATCAGCCCGCTCGCCTGGTTGGTGACCGTGCCGCCGTCATACATGTAGATCCCGGTGGCATCGGCGCCCACGCCGGAGGACAGGATCGCCCCGGCATTGGTGACGCTCCCGGCCCCCGCGCCGATCGCCACGCCCTGATAGCCGCTGATCGTGCCGCCGGCCTGGTTGGTGACCGTCCCGCCCGCCCGCAGGTCGGCGCCGGAGCCGCTGGTCCCGCCGGACAGGATCCCCGCGTTCACGATTGTCCCAACGAGGCCCGCCACGAACACGCCGTCGCTGCCCTGGATGGTGCCGCTCGCGCGGTTAGTCACCCGGCCGCCTTGTTCCAGATAGACGGCGCTGCCGGTGCTGGACGCCGTGTTGCCCTGGATCAGCCCGTCATTCACCACCAGACCCGTCGCGCCCAGCACGGCCACCCCCGCTCGGCCGACAATGGTACCCCCGGACTGGTTGGTGACCCGTCCCCCGCTCATGAGATAGGCCGCGATGCCGTCGGTGGTGTTGGCCTGGATCAGGCCGCTGTTGATAACGGTTCCGCCAGCGGTCGAGACCACAACGGCATCCCAACCCGCGATCGTGGCGCCCACCTGATTCGTGATGGTCCCGCGATCCAGATAGACGCCCGACGCGGTGGTCTCGGACAGACTCGCGCTGACCGTGCCGGCGTTCACGACGGTGCCGGCCTTGCCCACGATCACAATGCCCGTGGTACCCAGGATGAGGCCGGTCGTCTCATTGGTGACCGAGCCGCCGGCTTCCAGCAGGACCGTGGCTGACCCGGACGCCGTGGTATTCCCCAGCAGCGTGCCGGCATTCGTCACCGTGATCGCCGTGCCGCTCGCCCGGATCGCGCGGTAGCCGCTGATCGTGCCGCCCGCCAGGTTGGTGACCGACCCACCAACATACAGGGCGACACCGATCCCGTCCGCGCCGCCCTCGACCAGGCCGGCATTCTCCACCGATAGCGCCTCGTTGTGTCCGACGATCCCGTCCTCACCGCGAATCGTGCCGGTGACCTGGTTGGTGAGCGAACCGCCCTGGGCCAGGTAGGCGCCAACGGCATAGGAGCCGGAACCGCCGCCCTCGATCAGGCCGGCATTCACCAGCAAGCCCGTGCCATAGCGAATATCGACGCCCGTCTGCCCGATGATCCTGCCACCGGCCTGGTTGGTGACCGTACCGCCCGCGTAGAGATAGACACCGTTGCCGTCCGGCGCGGTGGTCGTGATGGCGCCCGCGTTCACCACCGTGCCGGGGGCCGTCTCGATCTTGATCCCATCCCCGCCGACAATCGATCCGCCGGACTGGTTGGTGACCGAACCGCCGGCCTTCAGCCGGACCGCGGTGGAGTCGAGGTCAGTCGCACGGATCAATCCGTCGTTGAGAACGTCCGTGACGCCGGACGCGGCCCGAATGCCGCCCGCCCCGACGAGTGTGCCGCCGGCCAGGTTGGTGACGCTGCCGCCCTCCGCCAGATAGGCGGCGAAGTCATAGCCCGCCTCGGGGCCCGCCTCGATCAGGCCGGCATTGACCAACTGGCCCGAGCCATAGAGAAAACCGACGCCGGTCGGCCCGGTGATCGTGCCACCGGCCTGGTTGGTGACCGCACCGCCCGATCGCAGATAGATCCCACCGCCGGCTGGGATGGTTGCCGAGATGCGGCCCGCGTTGACGACCGTCGCGGCGGTCGAGAGGGCGAGGACACCATACTCACCGGCGATGGTGCCACCGGTCTGGTTGGTGACGGTGCCCCCGCTCCTCAACTCGACACCGGACCCGCCGACGGTTCCGCTGGCGCCCGACAGGACGCCGGCATTGACGATCGTGGGGCCGCTGCCGGAGGCGTACGCAACAACCGCGGAGCCGCTGGCGGCGGTGACCAGGCCGGTGGAGGTGTTGGTCAGCACGCCGCCGCCCAGCAGCGTGACACCATCGGTGATCGTGCCGCTGTTGGTCACGGTCTGGCCGGCGCCGAAGGTGACGCTGTCATCCAGCAGCCAGGTCGCGCTGTTGTTGACCACGACATCGGCGAAATTCACGTATTGCGTGCCAAAGCCCGACAGTGTCCCGACCGAGGTGCCCGCCGCGAGTTCAAGCGTGCTGACCACGGTCGCGCCGATCGCATTGCCGCCATCGACCTTGCCGGTGAAGATCCCGCCGGGTGAAAACGCGACCCGATTGGCGAAGCCTTGCTCCAGCCGGACCGCGAAGCTGCCCGTCGCGCCGATGCTTCCAGCGTTCGCGACCGTGCCGGCGCCGCCTTGGATGCCGACGCCGCCATGGCCGCCGATCGTGCCGCCCGCGGCGTTCGTGACCGTGCCACCCGCGGAGAGGGTAACGCCGATACCGTCCGGCGCGCTGGCCGTGATCCCGCCCGCGTTCACGACCGTGCCGGGGGTCGTCGCGATCTGGACCCCAAACAGGCCGCCGGCGATTGATCCGCCGGCCAGATTGGTGACAGCCCCGCCGGCATACATATGGATCCCGCTGCCATCGTCGTACGTGGCGCGAATAGCTCCGGCATTGACGACCGTCGTGAAGGCTCCGCCGGCCCGAACGCCGTTCGCGCCGGCGATGGTCCCGCCGGCCAGGTTGGTGACGGAGCCGCCCGCCGCCAGATAGGCACCAGCGCTAAAGCCATAGGCGTTGCCGCCCTCAATCAGGCCGGCATTGACCAACTGGCCCGCGCCATAGAGGAAACCGACGCCGTGCCACCCGGTGATCGTGCCTCCAGCCTGATTGGTAACCGTGCCACCCGAAGTCAGATAGACCCCGCTGCCGGCAGGGTTGGTGGCCGCGATGCGCCCGGCATTGACGATCGTCGTGTCGTTGGAGACGCCGGTAATGCCAAACTCGCCGGCGATGGTGCCGCCGGTCAGGTTGGTGATGGTGCCGCCACTGTACAGGTCGATACCTGAGCCGCCGTAATCTCCACTGCCGCCAGACAGTATGCCGGCATTGACGATCGTCACGCTGCCTGTGGAATTAAACCCGAGTACCGCGGAGTAGCTGGCGGCGGTCACCACGCCGGTGGCGGTGTTGGTCAGCACGCCGCCGGACAACAGCGTGACACCATCGGTGATCGTCCCGCTATTGGTCAGGGTCTGGCCGGCGCCGAAGGTGACGCTGTCATCCAGCAGCCAGGTCGCGCCCGTGGTCACCACGACATCGGCGAAATTCACATATTGCGTGCCGAAGCCCGCCAGGGTCCCGACCGAGGTACCCGCCGCCAGCTCCAGCGTGCTGACAGCCGTCGCGCCGATCGTGTTGCCGCCATCGACCCTGCCGGTGAAGACGGCGCCGGAGGTAAAGGCGACGCGGTTGGCGAAGCCTTGGTCCAGCCGCACCGCGAAGCCGCCCGTCGCGCCGATGCTGCCGGCGTTCACGACCGTGCCGGCGCCCGCCTGGATGCCGACGCCGCCATAGCCCCCGATCGTGCCGCCCGCGGCGTTCGTGACGGTGCCGCCCTGGGCGAGCAGGACGCCCGGATTATTGGTCCCGACGATCGTCCCCGCGTTGTCCACCGTGCCGGCCCCGCCCGAGATCGCCACGCCATAGTCCCGGCTCGACAGATCCCCGCCCGCGAGGTTGGTGACCAGGCCGCCCCCGGTGGCCCGGATCGCGGAGCCGTTCAGCCCCTCCACCCGGCCCGCGTTGACGATGGTCGGCGCGGCGATGTTGAAGCCGATGCCGTCGTAATTGCCGGTGATCGTGCCGCCGGCGGCGTTCGTGATCGTCGCGGCCACGGTGCCGGCGATGCCGCTTGCGGAGGTGCCGGCGATCATGCCCTGGTTCAGGACGCTCGCCGCCGAACCAGACAGATAGATGCCGAAGAAGGTGCCTGTGAGCGTGCCGCTCGCGGTGTTGGTGATCTGCCCGCCCGCCGCCAGCACGATCCCGCCGCCGGTCGGCCCGGTGGCGGCGATCTGGCCAGCGTTCACAACGGTGCCGGCGCCGCCATAGATATTGACGCCCGTGGCCGACCCCAGGATCACGCCGGTGGCCGCGTTGCTCAGCGCGCCGCCCTGGGTGAAGCGCACACCGTCGCCCGAGGCGCCCAACGGCGCGATGGTGCCGGCATTGCCGACGGTGCCGCCCTGGGCCACGCGCACGCCACCGTACCCGCCGGTGATGGTCCCGCCGGCGTCATTGGTGACCGAGCCGGGGGATTGCAGCTCCACGCCCCAGCCATAGGTGCCGGTCAGGGTGCCGGCATTGGTGACGGTGGCCGTTCCGCCATACAAACGTAGGGCGGAGTAGCGCGCGCTGATTGTCGCGCCCAATTCATTGGTCACCTCGGCGGCGCCCGAGATGACCACGCCTTGCTGGCTGGCGTTGATCGTTCCGCCGGATTGGTTGGTGACCTGCCCGCCATTGTTCAGGAACATGCCGTGGCGTGTCGCGGCGATGGCTCCCGCGTTCACCGCGGTACCGCCGGTCACATAGACGCCATCGACGCCGGCGATGATCGTGCCGCCGGCGCGGTTGGACGCCTGACCGCCGCCATACAGCACAAGGCCCGTGCCGACGGCCGACACGGTGCCCTGATTGTTGACCGAGCCAGGCGCGCCGCCCACCACGATGCCCAGCGCGCCAGCCGAGATCTGGCCGCCCGCCTGATTATCAACCGTGCCCCCTGGCTCCACCACGACGGCGTTGCCGTAGGCGTTGATCAGGCCGCGGTTTATGACCGTGCCGCAATAGACGGACAGCTCGACGCCAATCGTGCCTTGGATCGTGCCGGTGGATTGGTTGGTGACGGCACCGCCCGAGACCATCGAAACGCCCGCGTCGCCGCCCCGGATGCCACCCGCGTTGATGATCGTGTTGGACGTGCCTTTCCCGTCGACCGCGATGCCGGAGGCGGCGGTGACGAAGCCTGATTCGGTGTTCGTGAACGTGGTATCGCCGCTCAGCATAAAGCCAACCGCGATGGTTCCGGTGTTGGTGGTGTTCGTCCCAGACATGCCCAGCCTCCCACGTTCATTCGGCTCCATCCCCGGCGCCGTTATGAACACGCTTTCTCTTTAGCCAGAACCAGGCTGTCTTTCCAGCAGCATCACGTTACAACCGTCCGGCGTCAGGCTGGTCGATGCAGTTCAGTCCTGACCCGGGTCACCGTCCGGACCCCGCGACGAAACACCGCCAGCGGTTCCCGCAATTCCGCCACTGCCTGTTCGGGGCTGCTCGCGTCGATCACCGCGATATCGCCAGGATGACCGATCTCGATGCCGTAGTCGGTCAGGTTCATCAGCTTGGCCGAACGGTCAGTCAGCATGGCGAAGCAGTCGCGCAGGTGGGCCGGACGGCTGATCTGACATACATTTGCCTGCATGTTCGCCATGCGGATCAGCGAGCAATCGCCCATCGGCGTAAAGGGGTTCAGGACGTTGTTGGTCGATATCGAACAGTTCACGCCGCAATCACACATCAGATTCACATCGGCGAGGCCTCGGGGGACGTTATAGTCCAGATCACGACCCTGCATGAACAGATCGGTGGCCGGCAGCACCGTCAACGCCACGCCCGCATCCGCCATCCGCCGAGCGAGGCCACGTTGGTCGAGCAACGGCATCGTCGCGTATTTGCAACCATGGCCGACCGCGACACGCCCGCCCAGGCGATACTGCTCGGTCAGGTCGCACACCTGCCAGATGTCCATGTCCTCGGGCGAATTACCCGAATCGAGATGCATGTCGATATCGACGCCATATTCCCGCGCCAGATCAAAAATCCGTTGCACATGCGCGCGCTTGTCCGGATCGTAGTTCGGCGCCGCGCCGACGACCCGCGCGCCGCGCTTCAACGCCTCCCGCAGCAACTGGTCGGAGCGTGGATTGTTCGTCAGGCTTTCCTGCGGAAACACGCATAATTCGATATCGACCGCCCAGGCGTAGTCGCGGCGAAGCTGTTCCAGCGCCTCGAAACTCCGCATTTCCACGCCGGCATCGAGTTCGACATGCGTCCGCATGCGCGTTGTGCCATGCGCGATGCAGGCTTCCAGCGTTTCCGCCGCGCGCCGATATACATCCTCGACCGTGAAGGTGTGTTTGACCGCGGCAACCCGTTCCATGGATTGCGGCGACCGGCCAGGTTCCGGGGCGACGCGGTCGATGATGCGAGATTTGTCGAGATGAATGTGGGTTTCAACCAGGCCGGCACAGACCAGCAAGCCGCCCGCGTCATGCTCCGCGCCATCAGCCATCAGGTTCGGCGCGATGGCAGCGATCCGGCCGCCTTGGATGCCGATATCGACCATCGGCGCATCGGGCGTGCGCGCGAGGCGGGCGTTGCGGACAATCAAATCCATGGCGTGTCGCCTTTCCGTCTGCCACGCCGATGCTTGCCCGCCCGGGTCCGGCACGCAAGCACGGAATGCGCATCAGACCGCCGTCCGCGGCTCCTGGCTCGTCACCACGCGCTCGGCCGGGATCAGGACCTCCACCGTGGTCCCCTCTCCCTTCACGCTGCTCAATGTCAGGCGACCGTCATGCAGTTCGATCAGCCGGGACGCCAACGGCAGACCCAGGCCGGTGCCGTCGGCGAGGCGGGACAATGTGCTGTCCACCTGCCCGAACGGCTCCATCGCGACCGCCATCTCGGCCTCGGTCATGCCGATCCCGGTATCGGCGACGGCGATGATGACCCCGCCCCCCGCCGCGCGCCGAGCCGAAACGGTGATGCGTCCGTCCGCGGGCGTGAACTTCACGGCATTCGACAACAGGTTGATCAGAACCTGCCGCATCTTGGTCAGGTCCACGCGCACCGCCAGAGCGTCTGGCGGCAGGGAAACATCCACCCGGATGCCGCGCGCGCGCGCCTGCGCCCGAATCGAGATCATGCTCGCGTTCACGACATCGGCGATCGGAACCACGATCTCGGTCAACAGGGCGGTGCCGGACTCCACCTTGGACAGATCGAGCACGGTGTTGATCAATTCCAGCAAATGCCGGCCCGACATCAGGATATCGTTGGCATAATCGCTGATCGGCGCCGTCCCGCCCGCACGAGGCGTCTGTTCCTTGATCAGTTCCGAGAAGCCAATGATCGCATGCAAAGGCGTGCGGAGTTCGTGGCTCATATTCGCCAGAAATCGTGACTTTGCCTGGTTGGCGGCATCCGCGCGTTCGGCGGTCACGATGAGTTCCCGGTTGGTCACCGCCAGGCTTTCCCGATCCCGCAGGATTTGCGCGTGCGCTTCCTCCAGCCGGCCATGTTCCCGCGCCAGTTCGATTTCCCGCATCGTCCGGCGCCAGATTTCGCGGATCAACAGCACGGTCAGCATGCCGATCAACAGGCTGACCGCGGACCCGACCGCGATGGTCAGCAGCTTCTGGCTGCGCGCGCCGGCTAGGATGTCGTCCAGGTCGATACCGACGCTGACAAACAGATCGTGGTCCGACAACCGCCGCAAGGTGAACAGGCGCGTGACATTATCGACGGCGCCGGCACGGATATAGGACGACACGCCACCGGGCGGGATATCGGGATTGAACGGCCCATCCAGTACCGAGGTTCCCGCGCCAACCAGGCCATCGGGATCGTTGGCGGTGAACCGCGCGCGGATGACGCCATCCGGGCAGATGATCGCCAGGGTGCCTCGCCGCCCCAGGTCGACCGACTTATGCAGCCGCGTGACATGGGTCGGTGCCAGGGAAAACATGAGAACGCCCAGGAACGTCCCATCCTTGGTCTCGACGCGATGCGTGACCGGCAGGGTCATGGGCTGCCCTGGCTGCTCCATGATCGGTTGGCCGATATACAGCCGAGTCGATCCTGGTTGCAGGTGGGCCTTGAACTCCTCCCGTTCGCGGAAGTCCATGCTGGCGATGGCGGGCGGCATCGTGCTGAACAGGACGCGTCCATCGGGTCCGAGCAGGGCGGCCTGGACCACGGGACGGACGGCGCCCGCGATGTCCTTGGTCAGGCGTTGCGCATCCATCCATCCCGGGCCTTGCGCGGAATCGCGTTGAATACGCTCGGAAATCAGTGCCATCGCCGTGGCGACCGTATCCAGCATGCGGCCGGCTTCGGCCGCGAACGCGGCGGAAAGATTGTGTCCCTGGCCACGCGCTCGTTCCAGCGCCGCCTTGCCCTCGGTATGGGCGGCGAAAACAATGACAGCCCACAGGCCGATCACGAGTGAGACGCCGGCACCCGCGATCTTCCGGCTCAGCCGCGTCGCATGCCGGCGCGCGCGACGCTCAAACTCGGCCATCGCGTCGGCTCGGCCGGCTTCCACGGGCTGGATGCCGAGCGATTGGTTATCCCAGAGCCTGTGTAACCTCATTCCTGTGACCTGGTCCCAGACGCCGGCCCTATTGGCCCGCGCCGCTGCATTTCCTGTTCATAACACCGTCCTGGAGACCCTGCACAGGCGATGTCAGTGCCCCTGGAGGAACGCGCTCACTTTGTCGATGAACAAGGGCAACTGGTCGTGATGGACCCAGTGGCCGGCCTTCTCCATCCCGAGCACCTGGGCGTTCTTGAAATAGGCCAGACGCCCGTCCTCGGCTGGATCGCGCGCCCAGCTTTCCTTGCCATAGACCAGCAGCGTCGGGCAGGTGATGTTGGACCAGAGTTCGGCGATCGCGTCCCGCGTCATGTCATAGGGCGGCCAGAGCCGGACATAGGGGTCGAACTTCCAGCCATAGGTCCCATCCTCGTTCTGGTTGACGCCGTGCTCGGTCAGATGGCGGACCTGCTCGGGATTGAGGTGGGCGTTCTCCGCCTGCATGCGGGCGCAGGCATCGGCGAGGGTCGGGTAGCGGCGCGGGCGGCGGCCGGCGTTGATACGGGTTTCGTCGATCCAGGTCCGCATGCGTTCAGCGATCGGGGTCTTGTCGGATTGCGCGCCCTGGCGCGGGCCTGGCCCCAGGCCCTCGATCGCGACCAGGCGGGCGACGTTTTCCGGGTAGATACCGGCGTAGCGGACGGCGACGTTGCCGCCCAGGGAATGGGCGATGATGTTGACCGGGGCCAGCTTCTGCTGATGGATCACCTGCGCCAGGTCGTAGACGTAGTTCGCCATGGTGTAGTGGCCCGACGCCGACCAGGACGAATCGCCATGGCCTCTCAGGTCCGGGCAGATGACGTGGTAACGGTCGCGAAAGGCGGCGGCGACCCAGTCCCAGTTTCGGCAATGATCGCGCCCGCCATGCAGCAGGATCAACGGCGGCGCGTCGGGGTTGCCCCAGTCGACGTAATGCATGCGCAGGCGCTGGGAGAAGAACGAGTGCGAGGTCGGGCCTGGGAGAGTCATGCTTGGTCCTGAGTGATGGGCGGTGGGGGCACCATACCGCCGGCTTATGCGTCGCGCAGCACCCCGGCCACGCAAGCGCGCAGTTCCGGCAGCAATTCCGCCTCGAACCACGGATTGCGGCGTTCCCACCCTGTGGTGCGCCAGGATGGATGCGGCAGCGGGATCACGCCGGGCAGATGGTCGCGGAAGGCGCGGACCCGGTCGGTCATCGGCCCCGGCCCCAGCGCGTCGGCCTGGGCATAGGTGCCGACCAGCAGGGTCAGGCGGATCGCTGGCATCAGGGAAAGCAGGCGGGAACGCCAGAGTGGGGCGCATTCCGGCCGCGGCGGCCGGTCGCCCCCCTTGGGCAGCCGCCCCGGATAGCAGAACCCCATCGGCAGGATCGCGATCCGGCTTTCGTCGTAGAACTGGTCGCGGTCGATTGCCATCCAACGGCGTAGCCGCTCTCCGGACGGATCGTTCCAGGGAATGCCGGTTTCATGCACCTTCGTGCCCGGTGCCTGCCCGACGATCAGCAGGCGGGCGGTGACCGAGGCACGGAAAACCGGCCTCGGTCCCAAAGGCAGATGGGCTTCGCAGGCGCGACAGGCCCGGACCTCGTCCCCGAGGCGGGCCAGCCGTTCCTCAGCCGAGGATGCCACGCTGGCGCAGGACCTCGGCCACCTGTTCGGCCAGCGTCTCGGGGCTGCCGTCCAGGGTCTTCAGGTGGATTTCCGGCTCCATCGGTTCCTCATACGGCGCGTCGACGCCGGTAAAGTTCCGCAACTGGCCGGCATAGGCACGTTCATACAGGCCCTTGGGGTCTCGGCGCCGGCATTCCTCCACCGGGGTATCGACGTAGATCTCGATGAACTCCCCGTCCTCCACCGCTTCGCGCGCCAGCAGGCGTTCGGCGCGGTAGGGGGAGATGAAGGAGACCAGGACGATCAGGCCGGCCTCGACGAACAGCTTGGACACCTCGGCGACGCGGCGGATGTTTTCCACCCGGTCGGCTTCCGTGAAGCCCAGGTCGCGGTTCAGACCGTGGCGCACATTGTCACCGTCCAGCACCATCGTGTGGCGCCCTTCGGCGTGCAGGCGCTTTTCCACCAGATTGGCGATGGTGGACTTGCCGGCACCGGACAGGCCGGTAAACCACAGGACGCAAGGCCGCTGGGTCTTCATGGCGGCGCGGGCCGCCTTGTCCACGTCCAGCTTGTGCCAGTAGACGTCGCGGCGCGATCCCCGGATTTCCGTGACGAGACCGGCGCCCATGGTGCCACGGGTCAGTCGGTCAATCAGGATGAAGCCACCGAGTTCACGGCTGACGGCGTAAGGCTCACACGCCAAAGCATGCGACAGCGAGATGGTGACCCGGCCGATCTCGTTCAGATGCAGTTCCCGGACCTCGATTTCATTCAGGGTCTCAACGTCCAGGCGGGCGGTGATGTCGGTAACGGTGCCGGTGACCATCTTGGTGCCGAGCAGGAACTGGTAGGCGCGCCCGCGATACAGCGGCGCCTCATCCATCCACACGACCCAGGCGTCGATGTGTTCGGCAAGCTGAGGCGCGGGATCGGCGGAGATCACATCCCCGCGAGAGGCATCGATTTCCCGGTCGAGGACAAGGGTGACCGCTTCCTCGGGGCCGGCTTCCGCGAGGTCACCGTCCATCGTCACAATGCGGGCGATCTTGGCTTCGACGCCGGTGGAGGCGTTGACCACGGCGTCACCGGGGCGAACGATGCCGGACGCGATGGTGCCGCAATAGCCGCGGAACGTGTGGTCGGGACGGTTGACGTATTGCACCGGCATCCGCAACGGACGCTGGGCCTGCACGCGCACCGGTTCGGCGATTTCCAGCGCCCGCAGCATCGTGGTGCCGGTGTACCAGGGCATCCGCGTGCTGGGGGTCGTGACGTTGTCGCCATCGCGGGCACAGACCGGGATCGGCGTGAAGGTCATGCCACCGAGCTTGTCGGTGATGGCATGG
This sequence comes from Asaia bogorensis, assembly GCA_945873195.1. GTDB lineage: Bacteria > Pseudomonadota > Alphaproteobacteria > Acetobacterales > Acetobacteraceae > Rhodopila > Rhodopila bogorensis_A. Next base: position 26,472 of record CAMCDA010000015.1, on the reverse strand, counting down.
AAGTCGTTCACGATATTGTCGAAGATGGCCTGGTCGAAGTGGACAAGATCCATCTTGTTGATCGCCAGCACCAGGTCGCGAATGCCCAGCATCGAGGCGATCGCGGCGTGGCGGCGGGTCTGGTCCAGCAGGCCCTTGCGCGCGTCCACCAGCAGGATCGCGAGATCCGAGGTCGAGGCGCCGGTCACCATGTTGCGGGTGTATTGCTGGTGGCCGGGGGTGTCGGCGAGGATGAAGCGGCGCAGTTTCGTTTCGAAATAGCGATAGGCAACGTCAATCGTCACGCCCTGTTCGCGTTCGGCGGCGAGACCGTCGACCAGCAGGGCGTAATCCACGCCGCCCTCGACCGTGCCGAAGCGGCGTGAATCATTTTCCAGCGCGACCAGGACGTCATCGGGGATGGTGCCGCATTCGAACAGCATGCGGCCAATCAGCGTCGACTTGCCGTCATCGACGCTGCCGCAGGTCAGAACGCGCAGCAGTGATTCCGGCATCAGAAATATCCCTCACGCTTCTTCATTTCCATCGAGGCTTCCTGATCGCGATCGATCAGGCGGCCGGCTCGCTCTGACACGCGGGTCGTCCGCATTTCCTCAAGCAGTTCCTCCATGTTCGACGCGGCCGAGTCGACGGCGGCGGACAGCGGATAGCAGCCGAGGGAGCGGAACCGCACGAGACGATCGACCGGCTTTTCACCGGGCTCGAACCGCATGCGTTCGTCGTCGCAGACGATGATCTGGCCGTCGCGCATGACGGTCGGGCGCATCGCCGCGTAATACAGCGGCACGACGTCGATGTTTTCCGCCTGGATGTAGGTCCAGACGTCGAGTTCGGTCCAGTTCGACAACGGAAACACGCGTAGCGTTTCGCCGGGCGCGAGGCTGCCGTTGTAGAGATGCCAAAGTTCCGGACGCTGACGCTTGGGTTCCCAGGTATGGCCGGGGCCGCGCACGGAGAACACACGCTCCTTGGCGCGGGAGCGTTCCTCATCACGGCGGGCGCCGCCGATCGCGGCGTCGTAGCGGCCTTCCGTGAGCGCCTGCTTCAACGCGTCCGTCTTCATGATCTGCGTGTAGGCGCTGCCATGATCGAACGGATTGATGCCGTCGCGCAGGCCCGCGGCATTCGTGTGCGCCCGCAACTCCAGCCCAAACCGACGGACCGTTTCGTCACGGAAGGTGATCATATCGCGAAATTTCCATTTCGTATCGATATGCAGCAACGGGAAAGGTGGGCGGGCGGGAAAGAACGCCTTGCGCGCAAGATGCAGCAGGACCGAGGAATCCTTGCCGATCGAGTACAGCATGACGGGACGCACGGACTGGGCCGCGATCTCTCGAAATATTCTGATACTTTCCGCTTCTAGCGCCTTGAGATGGGCTGGGCCGGCGATCATTGCGTGTGATCCTGGGTGGTGGAGAACATATCGCGCGAAATGGTTACCAAATGTTTGACGGACCGGTCTTCATCGCCGGGTTTTTTGGTCGTCTCCCACGGGCTCTGCCGCGTGCCCTGGAAGCCACGATCGCGGGCCGCTTGGCAAGAAAAAACGACACCGAAATCGGGCGGGCGGAATTCGCGATCCTTGCCAATGGGAATTATCGGCATTGGGCCTAGATTCGGCGAACGACATAGGCCGTCTCCAGACCCTCGACGATCGTTGCGGCATGGGCGGGATCTCGGGCTTCCACCATCACTTCCAGTTCCGCGGCCTGCACCGAGGACGCGGCGAACAGGCGCTGGTGCGAGACCTCGATGATGTTGCCCCCGGTCTCTCCGATCTTGCCGGCGATATCGGCCAGCACGCCGGGGCGGTCGGGGATTTGCAGATGCAGGCGCAGCAGGCGGCCATCGCGCAGCAGATTCCGCAGCAGGACGTTGGACAGAATTCGCGCGTCGATGTTGCCGCCGGTTACCGCGACGCCGACCTTCTTTCCGCGAAACCGCTCGGGGTAGGTTAGCAGCGCGGACAAGCCCGCGGCGCCGGCGCCCTCCGCCACGGTCTTGGCGCTTTCGACCAGCAGGCCGACCGCTTCCTCGATCGCGCGTTCCGGCACCAGCAGGACGTCGGTCACGCGGCGGCGGAGCAGTTCGAAGGGGATTTCGCCGATGTCGCGCACCGCGATGCCCTCGGCGATCGTCGGGCCACCGACGGAGACGCTGCGGCCGGCGAGTCGCTGCGCCATCGGGGCATAGGTCTCGACCTCCACCCCATAGACGGCGATGCCGGGGCGCAACGCCATGGCGGCGATCAGGCAGCCGGCGAGCAACCCGCCGCCGCCGACCGGGATCACGATCGCATCCAGGTCGGGCACGTCGGCCAGCATTTCCAGCGCGAGCGTCCCCTGCCCCGCGATCACGTCGGGATCGTCATAGGGATGCACGAACACGAGGCCGTCGCGCTGGGCGAGAGTTTCGGCGTGGCTGGCGGCCTCGGCCAGGGTTTCGCCATGCAGCACGACCTCCGCGCCCCAGGCGCGGGTGCGGGTGACCTTGGTCGCCGGAGTAAAGCGCGGCATGACGATCGTCGCCTTCACGCCGGCCAATTGCGCGTGGCGCGCGACGGCCTGGGCATGGTTGCCGGCGGACATTGCGATCACGCCCCGCGCGCGTTCCAGATCGTTCAGGCGCGCCATGCGGTTGGCCGCGCCGCGTTCCTTGAACGCGCCGGTGGCCTGGAGGTTATCCAGTTTGAGGAAGACCTCGGCACCGGTCAGCCGCGAGAGTGAGTCGCTGACGATGGTGGGTGTGCGAATGACGCGGCCGGCGATCCTGTCGGCGGCCGCCTGCACGTCTTCGAGCGTAACCATGGGGTGTGCCTAAATGAACTTGATCCCCAGGATCTCATAGGCCCGGTCCCCGCCCGGTGCGGGCACGGACACCGTATCGCCGATCTTCTTGCCGATCAGCGCCTTGGCGAGGGGAGAGGAGATGGACAGGCGCTGCACCTTGATGTCGGCCTCATGCACGCCAACGATCTGATAGGTGGATTCCTTCTCGGTCTCCTCATCGACCAGCCAGACATGGGCACCGAACTTCACGTGTTCCCCGGAGAGGCTGGCGGGATCGATCACCTCGGCGGCGGAGACGATCTCCTCCAGCTCCTGGATCCGGCCCTCGATGAAGGATTGGCGTTCGCGGGCGGCATGGTACTCGGCGTTCTCGGAAAGATCGCCATGCGACCGCGCTTCCGCGATCGCCCGAATAATCGACGGACGCTCCACGGATTTGAGCAGGCGCAGCTCGTCTTCAAGGCGCTGCAGGCCAGGTGCGGTCATCGGAAACTTCTGCACGTCGAGGTCCTTCGATCGACAGGGACAAACGGCAAGGCACGATACGGTCAATCCAGGCTTCGGCGACGCCATAGCGCCGCCCGAGCCAGGATCAGGCCGGCGGGTGGCTCAGAACGATCCCCGAAAGTAGGACTGGAGGGGCGCAACTTCAAGCGTTCCCGCCTTCAGGGCCGCGATCGCATGCACCGCGGCCCGCGCGCCGGCCAGTGTCGTGTAGTGCGGCACCCCCTGCGTGAGCGCGCCGCGTCGGATCGCATAGCTGTCGGCGACCGATTGCGGGGTGGAGGCGGTGTTGATCACCAGCTGCACCTCCCCGGACTTGATCGCGTCCACGCAATGCGGGCGGCCTTCCAGCACCTTGTTCACGACCGTCACCGGCAGGCCGGCTTCCCGGATGCGGGCGGCGGTGCCGCGGGTGGCCAGGATGGTGAACCCCATCTCGGTCAGGCGGCGGGCGAGCGCGGGCAGGCCCTTCTTGTCGGCGTCCTTGATCGAGACGAAGGCGGTGCCGGCCATCGGCAGGGTCACGCCGGCGCCGAGCTGGGCCTTGGCGAAGGCGCGCTCGAAGCTCGCGTCGAGGCCCATGACCTCTCCGGTGGATTTCATCTCCGGTCCCAGGATCGTGTCGACGTCGGGGAAGCGGGCGAAGGGGAAGACGGCTTCCTTGACCGCGACATGCGGGGCGATCGCCTGGTCGTCGAGGTTGAAGTCGGTGGCGAGCTTCGCCCCCGCCATCACGCGGGCACCGATCTTGGCCACCGGCACGCCGGTCGCCTTGGCGACGAAGGGCACGGTGCGGGAGGCGCGGGGGTTCACTTCCAAAACGTAGATCGTGTCGTCCTTGATCGCATACTGCACGTTCATCAGACCGACGACGCCCAGCGCCTTGGCCATGGCCTCGGTCTCCGCCTTGATCTCGGTGATCGTGGCGGGGGACAGCGTGTAGGGTGGCAGGGAGCAGGCGCTGTCGCCGGAATGGATGCCGGCTTCCTCGATATGCTCCATCACGCCGGCGACATAGACGGTGTCGCCGTCGCAGATGCAATCGACATCGACCTCGATCGCGTCGTTCAGGTAGCGGTCGATCAGGACGGGGTTGTCGCCCGACACGCGAACAGCCTCGCGCATGTAGCGGTGCAGGCCGGCGCGGTCGTAGACGATCTCCATCGCCCGCCCGCCCAGGACGTAGCTGGGGCGGATGACGACGGGGTAGCCGATGCGTTCGGCGATCGTCTCGGCTTCCTCGGCCGAACGAGCGGTGCCGTTCTCGGGCTGACGGAGGCCAAGGGTGTGGAGCAGGGCCTGGAAGCGCTCGCGATCCTCGGCGACGTCGATGGCGTCGGCGCTGGTGCCGAGGATGGGGATGCCGGCCTTGGAGAGTGACTGCGACAGCTTCAAAGGCGTCTGGCCGCCATACTGGACGATGCAGCCCAGCAGCGTGCCGTTGTCCTGTTCGCGGCGCACCAGGGAGATGACGTCCTCGGCCGTCAGCGGCTCGAAATACAGCCGGTCGGAGGTGTCGTAGTCAGTGGACACGGTTTCCGGGTTGCAGTTGACCATGATGGTCTCGAACCCGGCTTCCCGCAGCGCGTAGGCGGCGTGGACGCAGCAATAGTCGAACTCGATCCCCTGCCCGATCCGGTTCGGCCCGCCGCCCAGGATGATGATCTTCTGGCGGTCGGTGGGACGAGCCTCGCAGACCGGGGTGCCGTAGCCGCCTTCATACGTCGAATACATATAGGACGTGGCGGAGGCGAATTCGGCCGCGCAAGTGTCGATGCGGCGATAGACCGGCACGACGCCCAGCTTGCGGCGATGATCGCCGACCGCATCCTCGGTCGACCCCGTCAGGGCGCCCAACTGCTTGTCGGAGAAGCCCAGCGCCTTGAGGCGACGCAGTTCGCCAGGTTCCGTCGGCAGTCCCTGGGCGGTCACGACGCGTTCAGCGGCGACGATTTTTTCCAGTTCGCGCAGGAACCAGGGGTCGAACTTGCAGGCGTTATGGATGTCCTCGATCGACACGCCGGCGCGGATCGCCTGCGCGGCCATCAGCAGCCGGTCGGGGCGGGGCTGGGACAGGGCGGCGCGGAAGGCGTCGGGGCCGCCATCGCCCGGCGGTTCCACCGGATCGAGGCCGGAGAAGCCGGTTTCCATGCTGCGCAGGCCCTTCTGCAGGGCTTCCGCGAAGGAGCGGCCGATCGCCATCGCCTCTCCCACCGACTTCATCGAGGTGGTCAGCAGCGCGGGCGTGCCGGGGAATTTTTCAAAGGTGAAACGAGGGATCTTGATGACGACGTAATCAATCGTCGGCTCGAAGCTGGCCGGCGTGACCTGGGTGATGTCGTTGGCCAGCTCATCCAGCGTGTAGCCGACGGCCAGCTTGGCGGCGATCTTGGCGATCGGGAAGCCGGTGGCCTTGGAGGCGAGCGCGGAGGAGCGGGAGACGCGGGGGTTCATCTCGATGACGACCATCCGCCCGTCCGCCGGGTTCAGGCCGAACTGCACGTTCGATCCGCCCGTGTCGACGCCGATCTTGCGCAGGCACGCGATCGAGGCGTCGCGCATCCGCTGGTATTCCTTGTCGGTCAGCGTCAGCGCCGGGGCGACGGTCACGCTGTCGCCGGTATGGATGCCCATCGGATCGACGTTCTCGATCGCACAGATGATGATGCAGTTGTCCGCGGTGTCGCGGACCACCTCCATCTCATATTCCTTCCAGCCGAGAACGGACTCTTCAATGAGCACCTCGGTCGTGGGCGACGCTTCGAGGCCGCCGGCGACGATCTGCTCGAATTCCTCCTTATTGTAGGCAATGCCGCCGCCGGTGCCGCCCAGGGTGAAGGACGGGCGGATGACAGCGGGCAGGCCGGTCATCTTCAGGGCTTCCCGGGCTTCCTCAATCGTACGGGCGATGGCGCTTCTCGGGGATTCGATACCGATTTCCGCCATGGCGTCGCGGAATTTCAGCCGGTCTTCCGCGCGGTCGATGACGTCGGCCTTGGCGCCGATCAGTTCGACCCCGTGGCGCTTGAGTGCGCCATTCGCGTCGAGCTTCATCGCCGTGTTCAGCGCGGTCTGCCCGCCCATGGTGGGCAGCAGGGCGTCGGGCTTTTCCTTGGCGATGATCTTCTCGACGATCTCGGGCGTGATCGGCTCGATATAGGTGGCATCGGCCAGGCCCGGATCGGTCATGATCGTGGCGGGGTTGGAGTTGACCAGGATGACGCGGTAGCCCTCGGCGCGGAGCGCCTTGCAGGCCTGGGCGCCGGAATAGTCGAACTCACAGGCCTGGCCGATGACGATCGGGCCGGCGCCGATGATCATGATGGATTTGATGTCGGTGCGTTTGGGCATGGAGAGACGAACTTTCGCTGGACGTCGTGTAGCGGGAGGAGCGGCGTTATCTGAACAGTTTGTCGAAATGCGCCCGATTGATGCCGACCAGGCCTGCCGCGAACTCATTGACATAATACATGTCAGGATCGAACCGACGCGGCGGAACGATCAGACGGAAATTTGGATTGTCCGGTTTGTCCCGATCGAACAGCACGTATCCGACACCGAACAGATGGCACAGCGACTTCAACCGGGCGTTCGCGTCCTGGTTGTTCTCAATCGCATCCGCCATCACAATGATCGTTTTATGGGAAAACAGGCGATACGAAATGGCCTGACCAAAGGCGACAATGGCGGCATTCGGATCGATCTTGATCTCCGCGGAGATGATTTCGACCGGGAACTTGACCAGGTCAGACGGGCGCGGCTTGTAGACACCGATGACATCCGGCGTGCCCCATTTTACCCGCAAGCCAGCCCCGCCGAGAACAACGGCTTCGGTTGCCTCATCGGCCTCGTCGACAACCCAGGCGGCGAACGGCTCGTAAAAGCGTGCCTCTCGCGCAACCTCGGCCCGCTGTTCCGATGTCGCGGGAGGATTGGCTTCAGAAAAAGGCATCGGAGGCGCTTCAGTCAGATCGGCGAGAGCGACAACACCGCGCGCAAGTCGTTTGATTAGCGGCGATTCCGTTGCGAAGTCAGATATCGCCGTCTGGATCGTGCTCGGCTTCAGATCAGATGCCTGGGCCATGATCCTTGTCTTCAGGTCACGCACCTGGATGCCGTCCGGATACGCCGGCAGAATCTCAAGCATCATCGCCCTGATGCGTTCGATGGAGCCGACTGGCTTGCCACTCGCGTCAGACATCTGCGTTGCCCTCAACAGCCGTTGAGTGAAGTGAGACGCGAACGTCAACCACCTACCGCCCCGCCTCGATCAGGTCCGCGAAGCGGCCGAACAGGTAATGACTGTCGGTCGGGCCCGGGGAGGCCTCCGGATGGTATTGCACCGAGAACGCCGGCCGGTCGGAACAGGCCAGACCTTCGTTCGAGCCATCGAACAGCGACACATGCGTCGCCGTCACGTTCCCCGGCAGCGATCCCGCGTCGACGGCAAAGCCGTGGTTCTGGCTGGTGATTTCCACCTTCCCCGTCGTCAGGTCCTTGACCGGCTGGTTCGCGCCGCGATGCCCTCGATCAAGCTTGTAGGTCTTGCCGCCGAGTGCCAGGGCCAGCAACTGGTGGCCGAGGCAGATACCGAAGATGGGGACCCCGGCCTCCATCACCGCGCGGATCGTCGGCACGGCATAGACGCCCGTCGCCGCCGGATCGCCCGGGCCGTTCGAGAGGAACACGCCATCGGGCTTATGGCCCAGCACGTCTTCCGCCGTCGCGGTCGCCGGCACCACCGTCACGCGGAACCCGGCCGAGGCCAGGCAGCGCAGGATGTTCTGCTTGGCCCCGAAATCCATCGCCACGACATGCCGACGCGGCGCGTCCTGTCGGCCGGTGCCGGTGGGCCACACCCATTGCGTCTCATTCCAGGCATAGGTCTGGCGGCAGGTGACGTCCTTGGCGAGGTCCATCCCCTCCAGCCCCGGCCAGGCCGCGGCCCGCGCCCGCAGCGCGTCGAGGTCGAAGCGCCCATCGGCCGGAAACGCCAGCACCCCGGTCGGCGCGCCGCCGTCACGGACCCGGATCGTCACCGCGCGGGTGTCGATGCCGGAGATGCCGGTGATGAAGCGCGCCTTCAGCCAGGCGTCGAGGTGCTGGACGGAGCGCCAGTTGGACGGCTCGGTCACGTCCTGCTTGACGATCAGGCCCCGGGCGGAGACGGCGGTCGCCTCCAGGTCTTCCGGGTTGGTGCCGACATTGCCGATATGGGGGAAGGTGAAGGTGATGATCTGGCCGGCATAGGACGGGTCGGTCAGGGTTTCCTGATAGCCGGTCATGGCGGTGTTGAAGCAGACCTCCCCCACCGGGTTCTCGGCCCCGGTATGGGCGCCGAAGCCGCGGCCCCAGAAGACCGTGCCATCGGACAGGACCAGGGCCGCGGTGGCGCCGGCGGGGATGTCCGAGGGTTCGGCGGCCGGTTCCACGCCCCCCTGCATGTCGGCGAGCGTCAGGCCGGTGGCGGCGATGACGGCGGACCAATGGCGGGACGGAATGGCGCCGGCCTGGCGCCATTTGCGCACGGCCTCGGTTGTTACGCCGGTGAGCCTGGCGGCGGCGTCGGGGCCACCGAGACGGTCGATGATGGCTTCGATGGTGAGCATGGGGAAAGAGGTAGCGGAATTCATTTCCGGGAACAAGAGGAACCGTCGCGTGCCGGAAGTTTTGTCCGTTCACCCTCTGATTCCCCCTCCCCTCTTGAGGGGGAGGGTTGGGGTGGGGGGTAGAAACCCCCCGGGACGGTGCCGCGATCACCCCTCCCCCCAACCTTGGTCCGCTTCGCGGCCCAAGCCCTCAAGGGGAGGGGGAGAAATCTGAACGCCCGGCATCCTCCCACTCCAACGCGTTGCCCCGCCCTGCCCCACTCCCCATAATAGGAACCCAAATCCACCAGGAGACCCCGTCATGAGCCTGCGCGACCAATTCCCCGAACAGATGAAGGTCTCGATGAAGGCGGGGACCAGCGCGCGGACCTCCACCATCCGCATGATCATGGCCCGCCTCAAGGACATCGACATCGCCGCCCGCCCCAAGGGCATCGACAAGGTGCCGGAGGAAGACGTCCAGTCCATGCTGCGCGGCATGATCAAATCCCGCCGGGAGTCGATCGACCTCTACAAACAAGGCAACCGCCCCGAACTCGTCGCCAAGGAAGAAGCCGAGATCGAGGTGATCGAGAGCTTCCTGCCCCAGCAGATGGACGACGCCGCCATGGCGCAGGCCGTGGCCGACGCCGTCGCCGCCACTGGCGCGGCCAGCATCAAGGAGATGGGCAAGGTCATGGCCGAACTGCGCGCGAAGCACGCCGCCACCCTCGACATGGCCAAGGCCGGCCCGATGGTGAAAGCGCGCCTGTCCGCCTGATGGCCCTCCCCCCCGCCTTCATGGATGAGCTTCGCGCCCGCACGCCGATCTCGGCGGTGATCGGGCGGCGGGTCAGGCTCGCCCGGTCGGGGCGCAACTGGAAGGGCTGCTGCCCCTTCCATGGGGAAAAGACCCCCAGCTTCTACGTCTACGACGACCATTTCCACTGCTTCGGCTGCGGGGCGCATGGCGACGCCATCGGCTTCGTCATGCAAAGTCAGGGTTCCGCCTTCATGGAGGCGGTGGAGCAACTCGCCTCCGAAGCCGGCCTGTCGGTTCCCAAGCCCACCCCGGAAGCAGCCGAGGCCGAACGCCACCGGCTCGACCTGAACGCGGTGCTGGAAGCCGCCGCCGCCGCCTACCAGCGCCGCCTGCATCTGCCGGAGGGGCGGGCGGCGCTGTCCTATTTGCAAACCCGTGGCCTGACGGACGAAACGATCGACCGTTTCGGCCTCGGCTGGTCTGGGGAAGGCCGCGGCGCCCTGGCCGCGGACCTCGGGCGCGAAGGCGTCACCCAGGACCAGTTGGTCGAGGCCGGCCTGATGCGCCGGGACGAGGACACCGGCCGTGTCACCGACCTGTTCTACAATCGCGTCATGTTCCCGATCCGCGACCGCCGCGGCCGAGCGATCAGCTTCGGCGGGCGGATCATGGGGGATGGGCAGCCGAAATACGTGAACGGGCCGGAGACGGAATTGTTCTCCAAGCGCCGCAATCTGTACGGCCTGGACCAGGCGCGGGAGGCGATGCGCGCCGGCGCCACCTTGCTGGTGGTCGAGGGCTACATGGACGTCATCGCACTCCACCAGGCCGGATTCCGCGGAGCGGTGGCTCCTTTGGGGACCGCCCTGACGGATGAGCAACTGGAAGCGCTCTGGCGCCTGTCCCCCGCCCCCGTCCTGTGCTTCGACGGCGACGCGGCGGGCAGCCGAGCGGCGGCGCGGTCGGCGGAGCTGGCGTTGCCGCTGATCAGCGCCGAACGCGGCCTGCGCCTCATGAACCTGCCGGCGGGGGAAGACCCCGACAGCCTCGTCCGCCGCCAGGGCGCCGCATCGTTCCAATCGGCGATCGATGGCGCCCGTCCGCTGTCGGACACGCTGTATGACCTGCTGCGCCCGCCGGGCGGCGCCAACTCGCCCGAACAGCGCGCCGCGTTTCGTACTCGGCTGGTCGAGGCCTCCAATCGCATCGACGACAAGGGCCTCGGCGCAGAATATCGCCGAGTGTTGCTCGATCGCTTCTTTGTGGAAGGACGGTCGGCGTCGAACGACCGGTTCAAGCCGCGCGGCGGAGCGTATCGCCCGGGGCAACGGCCCGGGAATCAGCCGTCAAACCGGCCCACGCCGCCACGTCCGACGCCCACCGGCGACCAGACCGGGCATGAAAGGGCGCGGATCCTGACGGCCATTCTGGTACGTCATCCCACGCTCTGGCACGATGTCTACCATGCGTACGAAGCATTGCCGCTAGATCCAGCGCTGGATCGGCTCCGTTCCGCCATGATCCATTGGGCGGAACACGCCGAAGTGCTTGACACTCAAGGGCTGATGGACCACCTGACGAGTTCGGGCCTGAAGGATGATGTCGAACGTGTGCTTGCAGCCGCCCCCGTGCCCCTGCCTGGCTGCGCGGCACCAGAGGCCATGCCAGCGGAGGCCGAGTCAGGGTGGTGGCATATTTTCGGGTTCTTGAACGTCGAACACCTGCGTCAGGAAGTCGCGCAATCACAGATCACCCTCGCCCGCGACATGACAGCCGAAAATCAGGCGCGCCATCAAGCCCTGACCGAGGCGTTGCGCAAGGTTCAGGCCGGTGAGACCGACGGGGTCGAGCTCGCCGCATAATACACAGGGGCCGCTTCGCCATCGCGACGGCCCGGTTGACCGAGGAGTGTGCTGACGGATGGCCACGAAACCAAGCGTCGCGGGCGACACGGCGACGGCCGAACCGGACGTCGAGACCACCCTGCTCGATTCCCAGACCGCCGCCGTCAAGCGGCTGGTGGCGCGTGGCAAGGAGCGCGGCTACATCACCTTCGATGAGCTGAACGCCATCCTGCCGCCCGACCAGAACAGCAGTGAGCAGATCGAAGACGTGATGGCCAACTTCTCGGAGTTGGGCATCCAGGTCGTCGAGGGCGAGGAGTCCGAGGACGGCGACGCCCCGGTCGCCAAGGCTGAAAAGACCGAGGAAGCCGAGGAAGAAGAAGGCCAGACCGGCAACGTCGATGAAGCGAGCCTCGGCCGCACCGACGACCCGGTCCGCATGTACCTGCGCGAAATGGGCAGCGTCGAGCTGCTGTCCCGTGAAGGCGAAATCGCGATCGCCAAGCGGATCGAGGCCGGCCGCGACATGATGATCAACGGGCTGTGCGAAAGCCCGCTGACCTTCAAGGCGATCATCTCCTGGCATGACCAGCTCAAGGCCGGCCGGATGTTGCTGCGCGACATCATCGACCTGGAAGCGACCGATGGCGCCGGCGCCCCGACGGGAGAGGTCGTGGAATCCGATGAGCCCGCCGCCCCACCCGAGGCCGCCTTCCCCGCCAACGACGACATCGACGGCGATGAGGAAAGCGACGGCCCGTCCATGTCGCTCTCGGCGCTGGAAGAAAAGCTGAAGCCCGAGGTCCTCGCCAATTTCGAGGAAATCGAGTCGCTGTACAAGAAGCTGCACAAGATGCAGCACCGCCGGCTCGACATCATGACCAGCGGTGAGGAAGTCACCACGCGGTCGGAAAAGAGCTACGAGAAGACGCGCGAGGAACTGGTCCAGAAGGTCGGCCAGGTCCGCCTGCACAACAACCGGATCGAGGAGCTGGTCACCCAGCTCAAGCAGCTCAACCAGCGTTTGACCACGCTCGAAGGCCAGCTCATGCGCATGGCCGAGGGCTGTAAGGTCGCGCGGGAAGAGTTCCTGCGGAACTATCGCGGCAATGAGCTCGACCCCAACTGGGTCGACAAGGTCAGCAAGCTGAGCGCCCGCGGCTGGAAGCTGTTCGTCGTCAAGCATCCCACCGACATCGCCAATGTCCGCGCGCAGATTTCCGCCGTCGCGACCGATGCCAGCCTGCCGATCGCCGAATTCCGCCGCGTCTACATGACCGTCAGCCGCGGTGAACGCGACAGCGCCCGCGCCAAGAAGGAAATGATCGAGGCCAACCTGCGCCTCGTGATCTCCATCGCGAAGAAATACACCAATCGCGGCCTGCAATTCCTGGACCTGATCCAGGAAGGCAATATCGGGCTGATGAAGGCGGTCGATAAGTTCGAATACCGTCGCGGCTACAAATTCTCGACCTATGCCACCTGGTGGATCCGGCAGGCGATCACGCGTTCGATCGCCGACCAGGCCCGCACGATCCGCATTCCCGTGCACATGATCGAGACGATCAACAAGCTGGTCCGCACCTCGCGGCAGATGCTGCACGAGATCGGCCGCGAACCGGCGCCCGAGGAACTGGCCGACAAGCTGGGCATGCCGCTCGAAAAGGTCCGCAAGGTCCTGAAGATCGCCAAGGAGCCGATCAGCCTCGAAACCCCGATCGGGGATGAGGAAGACAGCCATCTGGGTGACTTCATCGAGGACAAGAACGCCGTCATCCCGCTGGACGCCGCGATCCAGGCCAATCTGCGGGAAGCGACCACCCGCGTCCTGTCCAGCCTGACGCCGCGTGAGGAACGCGTGCTGCGCATGCGCTTCGGCATCGGCATGAACACCGACCACACGCTGGAAGAAGTCGGGCAGCAGTTCAATGTGACCCGCGAACGTATCCGCCAGATCGAGGCGAAGGCGCTCCGCAAGCTCAAGCATCCCAGCCGGAGCCGGAAACTCCGCAGCTTCCTGGACGACTGAGGTGTGTTGCGGGCAAGGCACGGGGCATCATCCGGGTCAGATGGAAGTCTGATGGAAACGGTGACCAGGGTGGCCGTGGTGGTCACCTTTCTCCGCATGGAATGGCCGCCGCTGGATCCGGTTCCACCGCTGCCCGAGGAGATGCGCCTGGTGCGGGTGACCGCGCCGACCGTGGAGTTCTACCGCTATCTGTATAACACCGTGGGCGCCGAGTATGTCTGGTGGCTGCGGCGCACCATGCCCGACCGGGAACTGGCCGACCTGCTCGCCAACCGGTCGGTTTCGATCCATGTGATGTACGAAGGCGGCCAGCCGGCCGGGTTCTTTGAACTCGACCGACGCGCTTGGCCGGACACCAACCTCAGCTATTTCGGGCTGTTCCCGCATGCGGTCGGCACCGGCGTGGGCTATGCCTTCCTGCGCGCCGCCATCAAGGAGGCCTGGCGCGACGGGACCAAGGGCATGACGGTGAACACCTGCACCGCCGACCATCCCCGTGCCCTGCCGACCTATATGCGCGCGGGATTCCGCCCGACCCGGCAGGTGCAGGAAATCTGGAGCGTGCCCAACCGCCTGGGCCTGCGTATCCCGAGCAATCTGCGGGCGTGAGGCCCGCGCCGCGTCTTGGCCCCAGGGATCCCCTACCCCGCCTTCACATCCGCAACCTGGGCGCCCGTCATCCGCAGCAGCGCCTCGGCCGTCGTGCGAAACACATGGCTGGGCGAGCCCGCCGCCGCCCAGACCGGGTCCAGCGCCAGCAAATCCTCATCCAGGATGAACAACGCCTGACCCGTATGCCCCACCGGAGACACACCGCCGACCGCGAACCCCGTCGCCTCCCGCACCCAATCCGCATCGGCACGCGCCAGCTTCTGGCCCAGGACCAGTTCCGCCTTCTTCTGGTCCACCCGATTCGCCCCCGACGTGATCACAACAGCCGCTCGGCCGCCCGCGCGGAAGACGATCGACTTGGCGATCTGGGCCACGTCGCACCCGACCGCCGCGGCCGCATCCGCCGCGGTGCGCGTGCCGGCGGGAAACGCCGTGATCGTGTCGTCATGGCCCGCCGCCAGCAGCGCCGCCCGCACCCTTTCGACTGAACCGCCCGTTGATGGTGAACCAGACATCGTGACCATATCTCCCGGCATGGAATCCCTCGCGCTCTATATCCATTGGCCCTTCTGCCTCGCCAAGTGCCCGTACTGCGACTTCAACTCCCATGTGCGGGAGCGCATCCCGCAGGACCGGTTCCGCGACGCGCTCCGCGCCGAACTGGCGTGGGAGGCCGAACGCCTCGGCCGCCGCCGCCTGACCTCGGTCTTCTTCGGCGGCGGCACGCCCAGCCTGATGGAACCGGACACGGCCGGCCTGCTGCTGGCCGATGCTCGGCGCCTGTTCGATCCCGTGCCCGACCTGGAAATCACCCTGGAAGCCAACCCCACCAGCGTGGAGGCCGGACGCCTCGCCGGGTTCCGGGATGCGGGGGTGAACCGGGTCTCCCTCGGCATCCAAAGCCTCGACGAGTCCGCGCTCCGCATGCTGGGCCGCCAGCACTCCGCCCCGCAGGCGGTGGCGGCGCTGGAGATGGCGCGGGCGCTGTTTCCGCGGATTTCCTTCGACCTGATCTACGCCCGCCCCGGCCAGGACGTGGCGGCGTGGCGGGCGGAATTGCGTGACGCGCTGGCGCTCGTGGCCGACCACCTGTCGCTGTACCAGCTGACGATCGAGCCGGGGACGAAGTTCGAAACCCTGCACCGCCGCGGCGACCTGATTCTGCCCGAGGATGACCTCGGCGCTGCTTTGTACGAAACAACGGCCGAGGAAGCCGCCCGGTTCGGACTGGCCGCCTATGAAGTCTCCAACTACGCTGTCCCCGGGCGGGAAAGCCGGCACAATCTGACCTATTGGCGATACGCGGATTACGCAGGCATTGGCCCGGGCGCGCATGGGCGGCTGACGCTGGATGGGGCGTTGCGCGCCACAAGCCGCCACCGCGCGCCGGAACCCTGGGCGGAACGGGTGGAGCGGCAAGGCCACGGCACGCGCGACGAAACCGTGTTGACCGAGCAGGAACGCGCCCGCGAGATGCTTCTGATGGGCCTGCGCCTGACCGAGGGCATCGATCCGGCCCTGTTCCAGCACCGCACCGGCGTTGCGATTGCCGATGCGGTTGATCCGGACATTCTGGGGCAGGCGATCGAGGCCGGCTACCTGGACGTCACCCCCAACCGGTTCCGCGCCACCGACCAGGGCCGGCTGCGCTTGGACGCGCTGCTGGGTGCGCTGGTGGTGTAGGTCCGGCATCCCGGCCGAGGGACCACCTGGGCGGCGTGCTGGGCACTCGGACGCCTCCACCCGTCAGGGGCGGGCTTTGACCCGCCCATCGCCAAGAACGCCGATCTTGGTTCTTTTCCCCGTTATATCAACGGACTGAGTGTTGGGCGATGGGTGGGTCAAGCCCACCCATGACGATGAGGGGCAATTGGGAGCGCCCCAACGCCTGTCATGCTCTCAACCCCGCCGGCGTCCGGCTTGCGCGCCCTACTCCATCCCCTCGTAGAAATCATTCCCCTTGTCATCAACCACGATGAACGCCGGGAAGTTCTCGACCTCGATCCGCCACACCGCTTCCATCCCGAGTTCCGGATACTCCAGCACCTCGACCTTACGGATGCAGTCCTGCGCCAGGCGCGCTGCCGGACCGCCGACGGACCCGAGGTAGAACCCGCCATGCGCCTTGCAGGCATCGCGCACGGCCTTGGACCGGTTGCCCTTCGCCAGCATCACCAACGACCCGCCAGCCGCCTGGAACTCGGCGACATAGCTGTCCATCCGCCCGGCCGTGGTCGGACCGAAGCTGCCGGTCGCCATGCCCACCGGAGTCTTCGCCGGGCCCGCGTAATAGACCGGATGATTCTTGATGTAGTCCGGCAGGCCGAGACCGGCGTCCAGCCGCTCCTTCAACTTCGCGTGCGCGATGTCGCGCGCCACGACCATCGTGCCGGTCAGCGAAAGGCGCGTCTTCACGGGGAACGACGACAGGGTCTTCCGGATCTGCTCCATCGGCTGGTTCAGGTCGATCGCCACCGACTCGTCGGGCAGATGGTCATCCGTCGTCTCCGGCAAATAATGCGCCGGATCGGTTTCGAGCTGCTCCAGGAACACGCCCTCGGGCGTGATCTTCGCCAGGATCTGCCGGTCCGCGCTGCACGACACGCCGATGCCGATCGGCAGCGACGCGCCATGGCGCGCCAGCCGCACCACGCGGACGTCGTGGCAGAAATACTTGCCGCCGAACTGCGCCCCGATCCCGATGTTGCGGGACAGTTCCAGCACCTGCTTTTCCAGTTCCAGGTCGCGGAAGGCGTGGCCGGCCTTGCTGCCCTCGGTCGGCAAGCCATCCAGCCAGCGGGTCGACGCCAGCTTCACCGTCTTCAGCGTCATCTCGGCGGATGTCCCACCGATCACGATCGCCAGATGGTACGGCGGGCAGGCCGAGGTCCCCAGCGTCTTCATCTTGGTTTCCAGGAACTTCAGCAGCCGCTCGGGCGAAAGCACCGCGCGGGTTTCCTGGAACAGGAACGTCTTGTTGGCCGATCCGCCGCCCTTGGCGACGAACATCAGATTGAATTCATCGGCGTGGTGATTGCCGGGGGCTGCCATGATGTCGAACTGGACGGGCAGGTTGTTGCCCGTGTTGACCTCATTGAACATCGACAGCGGGGCCATCTGCGAATAGCGCAGGTTGGTTTCCGTGTAGGTGCGATGCACGCCCCAGGACAGCGCCTCCTCCTCATCCCCGTCGACCCAGACGCGCTGGCCCTTCTTGCCGAACACGATCGCCGTGCCGGTGTCCTGGCACATCGGCAGCACGCCACCGGCCGCGATGTTGGCGTTCTTCAGCAGGTCGAGCGCCACGAACCGATCGTTCCCACTCGCCTCGGGGTCATCAAGGATCGCCCGCAACTGCGCCAGATGCCCCGGCCGCAGCAGATGCGACACGTCATGAAAGGCCCGGACCGCAAGCTCACTGAGCGCATCCGGCGCGATCCGCAGCACCGTCTGCCCGTCGCAGCTCACGGTCCGAACCCCTTGGATATCCAGCTTCTTCCAGGGCGTCGTCTCCGGCCCCAAGGGGAACATCGGGGAATAGAGGAAACCGGCGGGGCGCGGGCTGGGGGGCTTCATCGGGGCGTTCATCGGCGTGCTCCTTCAACGAGAGCGATACGGAAACAAGTACGGAAGGCCGAACGGCGTCGGGTCAGTTGCGCGGCGGGGACCGGCGGCGGAACGCGTCGAGGCTGACGACCTGCGGGCTTTCGGGCTCCGCCGGCTCCGACGCATCGGCCGTGGGTTCCTCGGGCGGCGGCGGCGGCGCTTCGACCTTCACCTCCTCCTCGATCACCGGGCGGAAACGCAGGCCATAGCGGACATGCGGATCGGCGAAGGCGACGATCGCGTTCAGCGGCACATGCAGCATCGAGGGCACGCCGCCAAAGGACAGCCCGACCGAGATCATGTCGGTGTCCCAATCCATCCGCAGGTCCCAGAACTGGTGCTGCAGGACGATGGTCATTTCCTGGGGATACTGCGCCTTGAGCCGAGCGGGGATCGACACGCCAGGGTGATCCGTGCGGAAGGTCAGATAGAAATGATGCCCATCCGGCAGGCCCTTCTCGACAACGAACTCCACCGCCTTCGCCACGACGTGGCGAAGCGCGCGTTCGGTCCAGTCGTCATAGGGCAACAGGCTATCCGGCCGCTGCTCCTTGTCATCTTCCATCCGGCAACCCTCGTGAGATGCGTCAACTTCTGGCGCATATGCGCCAGTACCCATAGCGCGGGCGCTCGGGGCGGCAAAGTCGGTACATCACGCAATTCGGCCAAGAACGCGGGGATTGCAAGGGGCCGGCCTCCCATCGTTGCGCAACCGATGCCCTTTGACAGCCTGAAATCCGAGGCGAATGCTCCCCCGATGAACGAAACCGCCGACTCCACCGGGCAGGACGACGACCACGGCCCCTGGCGCCGCACACTCTGGGCAATGGTCGCGGTGCAGTTCGTCATGAGTATCTCGTTCAACATCGTTGCCCCGATCATGCCGCTGTTCCTGCCGGACCTGGGCGTCACGACGCCGGCCGCGGTCAATCTTTGGGCGGGCGTGCTGGCGGCGGCGACATCCTGCGTCGCGGTGTTCGCGGCGCCGATCTGGGGCGGGCTGGCGGACCGGCACGGGCGCAAGCTGATGGTGCTGCGATCAACCCTTGGCATCGGCATCTTCACCTTCCTGATGGGCATCGCTCTCGGTCCCTGGCAGATGCTCGGCCTGCGCGCCGGGATGGGGCTGCTGGCAGGGTTCAACTCGGCAGCCACCGTCATGGTCGCCTCCCAGGTGCCCGAGCGGCGCCTGGGCTATGCGATGGGCTGGATGAGCACGGGGACCCTGGTCGGATCGCTGATTGGTCCGGTGATCGGCGGCGGGATCGCCGACCTGACCGGCAGCTTCCGACTGCCCTTCTTCTTCGGCGGCACGCTCTGCATCGGCGCCTTCCTGGTGACCTTGTTCCTGGTGCCCGAGCGCTTCACGCCCCCCGACAAGTCCAAGGCCAAGGCGTCCTTGCTGGCTGGCATCGCGATCGTCGCCCGATCCCGCCCGCTGCTGTCGCTGATCGTCGTGCTGATGATGGGCCAGTTCGCGACCCACGCGGTGCAGCCGGTCATCACTCTGCATGTGCAGGACATGCTGGGCCCGAGGCCCAATCTGGCGACCTTGGGCGGGATCGCCTACTCGGTCACCGGGATCGCCGGCGCGCTGGCGGTGCCATACCTGGGTCGGCGCAGCGACCGGGTCGGCTACCGCACCACGCTGCTGATCTGCCTGGCGGGCGCCGCCCTGTTCACTGCGCCGCAGGCCCTGCCGCTGGGGTATCCGGCCTTCGTGGCGGAGCGCTTCGGGCTGGGGCTGTTCGTCGGCGGGGTGCTGCCGGCCGCCAACGCGCTGATCGGCAAGCTGACCGATCCGGCGCAGCGCGGCACGACCTATGGGCTGCTGTCCTCCGCCTATTTCATCGGCAACACGACCGGCCCGCTGACCGGCGGCGTCGTCGCCGCGAGCTTCGGGATCAACTGGGTCTTCGCCCTGACCGCCGCGATGCTGACCGCCAACCTGATCTGGGTCTGGCTGGTCGTGCCGGATGACCGGTTGAAGTAAGGTGGGATGTGCCTTACTTTCACACTCATGCACCGGACGGAGGTTCCATGCCGCTCGAACTGACCGTGACCGCAAAGGGGCAGATCACGCTGCGACGGGAACTCCTGCGGCACCTCGGCATCGGCCCGGGCGACAAGGTCGGTGTCGCACTGATGCCGGACGGCAGGGTGGAACTCACCCCAGCGGATACCGCCCACGACATCCGTGCCCTCCGCGGCGCCCTGAAGCGCCCCGACGCGCTGCCGGTGTCGTTGGAGGATATGCAACGCGCCATCGAGAATGGCCGCCAGGGAAGCAGCCCACGGCGGTGAAAATCGCCGTCGATACGAACGTCCTCGTCCGCTATCTGGTCCAGGACGACCCGCTGCAGGCCGCACAGGCCACCCGGCTGGTCGAGAGCGCCGACACGATCGTGATCCCAACCATCGTGCTGTGCGAACTGGTCTGGGTTCTTCGCCGATCCTATGGTTACCCGGTCAGCGAGATCGAAGCGTTGCTACGGCGCCTGATCGGCAGCCGCCAGGTCGAAACCGACCATCCCGCCGCCCAGGCGGGTCTCCGCGCGCTCGGCCGTGGCGGCGATTTCGCGGATGGTATCATTCATCATGACATGAAGCGGGCGGGCGCCAGTCGCATCGCGACCTTCGACCGCGCCTTCGCGGCGTCGGTGCCCCCACCCGAGGTGATCTTGCTGGGTGAGCTTACCTGATCGCCACCCCGGCATGTGCCTCGCTGGTGGCGGAGAGCGGCGTGGTGCGCGTGCCCTGGTTGGGCGAGGCTGATACCCCTGGTCGGCTCACCCATCGTCCTCCCCCTCGTGTTCGAACTTCCGGCGTAGCGCCAGGATGACCCGATGGGTCGTCGTCAGGTCAGCGGTCTCCAACCCCTCCGATAGCGCGTTGATCCACGGTGCCTGCAGGCCCATCGCAGCGTCGAAAGCCCGCCGTCCCTTGTCCGTCAGTACGACCAACTGCGCCCGCCGGTGATGCGGGTTGGTCTGGAACGCCACCAGCCCCTCCCGCGCCAGGTCGTTCACGATGCGCTGCACATTCTGGCGGTTGGCGCCCATGTCCCGCGCGAGCCAGGCCACCGGCTGCGGCCGATCGGCGGCCAGGATGCTCCCCAACACCTGCCACCGCGCGCTGGTCAGGCCCAGGCCCGCGACCAGCCTGTCGCCGGCCGTCAACATGCGATTGTTGAGCCTGAAAAGATCGAGCACGAGGTTGGTCAGGGCGGCACCGGCCGGCGTCCGGGATGGTTCGGTCATTGGTGTATAGCTTCCCATATTGACACCATGATGTCATATCGGTACGTAGAAACATATCCCAATACCGCACGGAGCAAGCCATGACCCTCCTTCGTTCCATGGACCCGAAATTCCCGATCGAACGGCAGATCGCCCTCGAGGAATCGCCCGTCGTGCTGATCAACATCTTCACGCTGGACAAGGAGGACGAGGCGACTTTCCTCCAGGTCTGGGAGGACGACGCGGCCTTCATGAAGGCCCAGCCCGGGTTCATCTCGACCCAGCTGCACCGCGCGATCGGCGACAGCCCGACCTATCTCAACTATGCCGTCTGGCAATCGACCGCTGATTTCCGGGCGGCGTTCACGCATCCCACGTTCCATGGGAAGCTGTCCGCCTATCCGTCATCCTCGGTCGCGACCCCGCATCTGTTCCGCAAGGTCGCGGTCCCCGGCATCTGCGTCGCCTGAGCCGAACACATTCTGACGCGGGGCGGCGTCAGGCGTTCAGCCGCTCCGCCACGCGCCCCATCAGCGCTTCCCGTTCGGTCCGCATCCCGGACAGATGCTTGCGCGCCATGGCGACCACCTGTTCGGGGGCGGTCTCGGGAGACCCCGACTCGAACGGCGGCGCCGGGGCGTATTCGATCTGGAGCTGGATCGACTGCGCGACGGTCGGCCCGCACATCTCCCCCACCAGGGTCAGGGCGAAATCAATCCCCGCGGTCACGCCGCCGCCGGTGAAGATATTGCCGTCGCGCACGACGCGCCCCTTGGTCGGGATCGCGCCCAGCGAGGCCAGGAAATCATGCGATCCCCAATGCGTCGTGGCGTGCTTGCCCTTCAGCAGCCCGGCCGCGCCGAGCACCAGGGCGCCGGTGCAGACCGAGGTGATATAGCGCGCGCCGGCGGCCTGGCGGCGGAGGAAATCCAGCACCTCCGGATCCTCCATCACCGCGGCGACCCCGGACCCGCCGGGGACGCAGATGACGTCGAGCTGCGGGCACTCGGCAAGCGTCGTGTCAGGGACGATCTTCATGCCGGTGACGGCCTGGACCGGGTCCTTGGTCTTCCACAGCAGATGGACGGTCGCGCCCGGGGTGGCGGCAAAGACCTCGAACGGGCCCGTCAGGTCCAGTTGGGTCAGCTTGGGGAACAGCAGCAGGCCGATATGCATGGACGGTCTCCTGGGAGAGGGGCCGTCTCGGTATCACGGGGCAGGCGCGGCGTCACGGCCGGCGGGCGAGCAGCCAGGGAAACAGCGCGAACAGGACAAACAGCGCCAGGGACACCAGGCCGGCCACGGTCGTGAACTGGGTGAAATAGACGGCGGGCGGCATGTCCCTCAGCAGGGCGGCACCGGCGATTTCGGTCACCGCCAGCAGCCCGAACGCCCAGGCCCCCATCGCCAGCCGCGGCTGTCCGGGCGGGATCGCGCGCCAGCCGGTGATCAGCCGAGCGGCGGCGAGCATGGCGAGTATGAGGAAGGGGGCCTCCGCGAGGACGGCGCCCGCGGGGCCAATCCATGGTTCGAGCACCAGCGCCCGGATGGGGCCGAGCAGGAATCCGGCGGCGAAGACGAGGAGGAAGTAGGCGAGCGCGGCGATGAATACACGCAAGGGCGTCGCTTTCCGGGAGAGGGTAGAGTGGGGGGCTTCTGTTGCCCGGTGCCCCCCGAACCGCGCTTATAGCTTATGCAGCTACAGCGAGCGCCTGATTATCATTGGCACTTGAGATTTGACCCGATAACGGCGGTATCATGCCGGGCAAAAGATGGGTCTTTACCACGCGTGTCGAGCCTGTTTCGCCCCCATGAATCCGCCCTGTTTCCAGGAGGATAATGGTGGAGGCGCCGGGCACTGCCCCCGGGTCCACAACGCTTATTCCAACCACCGTTTATCACCATAGTCAGCAAGCTGACGGAGAGAGATATAGGGGGTTGGCCCGGCGGATGGAAGGGGTGTTGGCCCTTCGCGCCGGGGATATTCGTGATATGTCGGCGCCATGTCCCTCTCCCCAGATCAGGCGAATGAGATCGCCGCCCAGCGCGCCCAGTCCGCCCTCACTGCCCGCCCCACCGTGCCGGCGCTGGAGGCCATGCTGTATGAGGCCATCCCGATCCTGGACCACGGCTTCATCCGGGTGATCGACTACATGGGCGACGACGCCGCCATCGTGCAGGCCGCCCGTGTATCGTATGGCCGGGGGACGAAACGCGTGTCCGAGGATGCCGGCCTGATCCGCTATTTGATGCGCCACCGCCACTCGACCCCCTTCGAGATGTGCGAGATCAAGTACCACGTCAAACTGCCGATCTTCATCGCCCGCCAGTGGATCCGCCACCGGACGGCGAACGTGAACGAGTACTCCGCCCGCTACTCGATCCTGGACCGGGAATTCTACATCCCCGCCCCCGAGCAACTCGCCGCCCAGTCGCTGGCCAACCGCCAGGGCCGCGGCACCGTGCTGGAAGGCGAGGAGGCGCAGGAGGTTCTTCGCCTGCTCCAGGACGACGCCGCACGGAACTACGACCACTACGCCCACATGCTGAACGAGGACGCGTCCGGCGCCCCCGTCGATCCCGGCCGCCAGGGCCTGGCGCGGGAGCTGGCGCGGATGAACCTGACGCTGAACACCTATACGCAGTGGTATTGGAAGACCGACCTCCACAACCTGTTCCACTTCCTCTCGCTCCGCGCCGACCCGCATGCCCAATACGAAATCCGGGTCTACGCCGAGGCCATGCTGAACACCGTTGACGCCTGGGTCCCTATCGCCGCCGCCGCCTTCCGCGACTACCGACTTGGCGCGGTGACCCTCTCGGCCGGGATGCTCGCCGTCGTGAAGCGGATGCTGGGCGGAGAAACCGTCGACCAGGCCAACAGCGGCCTGAACCGGCGGGAGTGGTCGGAACTGATGGCCTCCCTCGATCGCACTTGACGAACCATCCGTGATTCACGTATATTCGTTGTTAACGGTTCCTTCGTCTTTCGCTGTCATCCTCCCGGTCCCCAACAGCCGATGGACCCAGCGAAATGCGATGGCGGATCGTTGATCTGGAAATCACCCCGGACGATCTCGTTCTGGCCACTGTCGTGAACAACCGCTTCTCGGTCAGTTTCCTGGCGCGTGTTCGCCTCGATGACCGCAAGGCTTTCCTGTTCGGCGTTCATATGCAGGGCAGCGGCGCGAACACGATGGGACACGCGGCCCTGGTCGGATTGGCCCGGTCATTCATGGAGGCTCTCGATGTCGACCAACTCAGCATTGAAGGCGCGACTCGCACGAGTGGCGCCGGTCCGGGACGCCGCCCCGCCCCCCTCGTTTTCCGGCGCGCCCGTCGCGTTGGCGCTGCGGCTTAGCGGCCCCCTCGACCAGCCGATCAGCATCGTCCAGCGCCTCCGCGCCGCCGGCGTCACGCCTCGGTCGGCCCATGCCGTGATCAACCGCCTGGCCGACCAGGGCAACGCGGTGTGCCAGGTCGCGGAAGACGCCGGCATCGCCCTGCTCGCCGCCGACCTGGCGGGCATGAACATCCGCGTCGGCCGCCGCCGCCGCCACGATCCGGCGGAAATCGCCCAGGTGCGCGGCCGCCACGGCCTGTCGCAGCGGGAGTTCGCGGATCGCCTCGGCCTGGATATCGACACGCTGCAGAACTGGGAGCAGGGTCGCAACAAACCCGACCCCGCCGCCCTGTCCCTGGTGCGTATCTTCGACCAGTCGCCGGACCTGGTGCTCGACGCGGTCTACCAACCCGTGGTGCCATGATCGTTGTTTTCGGTTCCATTAACCTCGATTTGATCTTCGCCCTCCCCCATCTGCCCGCCGCCGGAGAAACCGTTCTGTGCGCCGGCGCCCAGGCGCAGCCCGGCGGCAAGGGCGCCAACCAGGCCGTCGCCGCCGCCCGTGATGGCGCCCGGGTCATCATGGTGGGCGCGGTCGGCGCCGATTCCCTGGCGGACGGCGCGCTGCCTCTGCTGCGGGAGGCCGGGGTCGATCTCTCCCGCGTGATCACGACACATCAGGCCGGCACCGCCTGCGCGGCCGTCCAGGTCGATCCCGCCGGCCACAACGCGATCGCCGTCGGCTCCGGCGCCAACCTGTTCGCCCGCGCCGCACAGGTCGAGGACGCGCTGCTGACCCCGGACGCCACCCTGCTGCTGCAGATGGAAGTCGACCCCGGCGAAACCGCCGCCCTGATCGCCCGCGCCCGCGGCCGGGTCGGGCGGATCATCCTGAACCTCGCCCCCGCCGCCGCCCTGCCCCGCTCCGCCCTGGCCGCCATCGACATCCTGACCGTCAACGAAACCGAGGCCGCCTGGCTCGGCGCCCATCTCGGCGTCGGCGACGATGCCGCCGCGCTGCGCGCCGCCCTGGGCGTCGACGTCATCCGCACAATCGGCGCCGATGGGCTGGAGGCCGCGACCGAATCCGGGGTCACGCGCATGGCAGCCCATGCCATCACCGCGGTGGACACGACCGCCGCCGGGGACTGCTTCGTCGGCGTGCTCGCGGCCGAACTGGATCGGGGCGGCGGGCTGGACTCGGCGCTGGCCCGCGCGACCGCCGCCGCCGCCCTTTGCTGTACCCGCCCCGGCAGCCAGGGCAGCGCGCCCTGGGCGGCCGAGACCAATCGGGCGCTCGTCTCCCCCTAGGCCAACGACGACCCGCGTGGCATCCTTCCCGCACAGACGCAGGGGAAGCCGCCCATGAAGAAACAGGACATCGAACGCGCCGCCGCCATCCTCGTGAAGGCCCGCCGCACCCGCACCCATCTGCCCGGCCTGCCCGACGGGCTGAAGCCCCAGTCGGTGGAGGACGCCTACGCGATCCAGGACGCCGTGACCGCCGGCCTCGGCAAGCTGATCGGAGGCTTCAAGGCCATCGCCCCCGCCGGCGCCGACCCCACGGTCGCGATCCTTTACGGCGGCACCATCCACGCCAGCCCCTGCGGCATGCCCATCGCCGACGCCCCCCATTGCGGTGTCGAAGCCGAAGTTGCCTTCGTCTTCCGCAAATCGTTCCCGCCCCGCGACACGCCCTACACGCGGGAAGAGGTCTCGGCCGGCATGGATTGCTGCGCGGCGATCGAGGTCGTGAGCGGCCGCTACGACCTGGCCACCCAGGCCACGAACCTGGAACGCCTGGCCGACGGCATCCTGAACGCCGGCTTCGTCTACGACACGCCGAAGAAGGCGTGGCAGCACCTCGATCTGGGCAAGCTGCGGGTGAAGCTGATGGTCAACGGCCAGACCGTCCTGGACCAGGAAGGCGGCCACCCGACCGGCGATCCGCTGAACGTCGCGGTCGTGCTGGTCAATCTGTGGCGCGCCAAGGGTGGCGTGCGGGCCGGCCAGTTCGTCACCTGCGGGTCCTTCACCGGGCTGAAATACATCAATCCGGGCGATGTCTGCTCGATCAGCTTCGAGGGTCTGGGGTCTGCCCGGGTCGAGTTCATCGTCTGACGGCCGGGGGGCGGCCTCGCCCCCTCCCCTT
>CAMCDA010000014.1 GCA_945873195.1 Asaia bogorensis | reverse complement strand
GGTCTCATCACAGTCGTAGAATCGACGGTGCCGAATCCCGCAAGAGTCCGTGGGTTTGCTGCTTCGCAGCACCCGCCTGCGCCTTATGGCGGCACCCGCCTCTTGCCAGGGCCGACGCCTTCATCCCCGAAAATGCGGAAAGTCGAGCTAAGGGCGGTGCCGTTAGCGGGAGGTCCAGGAGGGCAGCGCCCTCCTGGTGGGGCGTGGGGCGAAGCCCCGCCCTTTGATCCACTCAATGACTCCACCCCAGGTATCCACCCCGTCCCGATCCGGCGTAATATGGCGGGATGCATGTCTCGCTGATCGTCCCCGCCCCCTTCGTCACCGTCTCCGGCGGCTATGCCTATGACCGCCGGATCGTCGCTGGCCTGCGCGCCCTCGGCCACCAGGTCGATGTGGTGGAATTGGCCGGCGCCTTTCCCCTGGTGGACGACATCGCCCGCGATGCCGCCTGTGCCGCCTGGGATCGGCTGCCCCCCGGCACGCGCCCCGTGATCGATGGGCTGGCGCTGCCAGCCTTCGCGGGTCTCGACGACGCCCTGATCGCGCGGGACGCTTTCGCGCTGATCCATCACCCGACGGCGCTGGAAACCGGCCTTGGGGACGCCGAACGCGACACGCTCCACGCCGCCGAACAACGCCTGTTCGCCCGCATGGCGCGCCTGATCGTGACCAGCGAAACCACCGCCGAGGCCATGGGCAAGGACTTCGCCGTCGACCCCGCCCGGGTCCACGTGGTGACGCCCGGCACCGACGACGCCCCGCGCGCGCCTGGCTCGGGTGGCCCGACCTGCCGCGTGCTGTCGGTCGGCACGCTGGTCCCGCGCAAGGGCCACGACCTGCTGCTCCGATCCCTGGCCCGCCTGTTCGACCTCGACTGGCACCTGACCATCGTCGGGTCGCCCGAACGTGATCGGGTCTGCGCCCACGGCCTGTCCGCCCTGGCCGAATCCCTCGGCATCACCCAACGCGTCACCTTCGCCGGCGAGCTGACCGACACGGCACTCGAAGCCGAATGGCAGCGCGCCGACCTGTTCGCCTTGGGCACCTATTTTGAAGGCTACGGCATGGCTGTGGCCGAGGCGCTGAAGCGCGGCATCCCCGTCGCCGTCACCGCCGGTGGCGCCGCCGGCGCCCTGGTCGATATCGATACCGGAGTCGTCTGCACGGTCGGCGATCAGGACCAGTTCTCCAAATCACTGCGCCGGCTGATCTTCAGCGCCGAACTCCGCGCCGAAATGGCCGAGGGCGCGTTGCTGGCCGGCCGCAACCTCCCATCCTGGGACACCCAGGCGGCGTTGTTCGCCTCGGTCATCGCGTAATTTCTGGGGGGCAGCATGCTGCTGGGCGCCATCGCCGACGATTTCACCGGGGCCACGGACCTGTGCTCCATGCTGGTGCGCGGCGGCATGCGGACCGTGCAACTGATCGGCGTACCCGGTCCGAACGATCCGGTGCCGGAGGCCGACGCGGTGGTGGTCGCGCTGAAATCGCGCACCGCGCCGGTGCGCCAGGCGGTTGGGGAAAGCCTCGCCGCGCTGGACTGGCTGCGCAAGGCCGGGTGCGAGCAGTATTTCTTCAAGTATTGCTCAACGTTCGACAGCACGGATGACGGCAATATCGGCCCGGTGGCGGATGCGCTGGTCAACGCGCTGGGCTCCGGCTTCGCGCTGGCCTGCCCGGCCTTCCCGACCAATGCCCGCACCGTCTACCAGGGTCATCTGTTCGTCGGCGGGATGCTGCTGAACGAAAGCGGGATGGAGAACCATCCGCTGACCCCGATGAAGGACGCCAACCTCGTCCGCGTGTTGTCGCGCCAGACCGAGGGCACCGTTGGCCTGGTCCCCTTCACCATCGTCGACCAAGGCTCCAACGCGATCCGCAAGGCATTGACGGGGCTGAAGGAACAAGGCCGGCGCTATGCCATCGTCGACGCGATCACCGACGCGCATCTGGTCGCGATCGGGGAAGCGGCCGAGGGCCATGCGCTGATCACCGGCGGCTCGGGCATCGCCATGGGCCTGCCGGGGAATTTCCGACGCGCCGGCCTGCTGGCCGACCAGGGCAATCCCGCGACGCTGCCGGCGGCCGAGGGGCCCGCCGCTGTCCTCTCCGGCTCCTGCTCCCGCGCCACCCTGTCCCAGCTCGGCGCGGCGCGGTTGCACCTGCCGGTGTATGAGATCGATCCCCTGTCGAGCCCCGATGCCGGCGCGCTGGCCGATGCCGCTTTGGCCTGGGCCGCCGACAAACTGGGCGACAAGCCGTTGGTGATCGCCGCCTCCGCCCCGCCCGACCGGGTCGCGGCGATCCAGGCGAAGTACGGGCGCGATGCCGCCGGCACATTGGTTGAGGAAACGCTCGCCCGCGTGGCCGAGGGCCTGGTCGCGCGCGGCGTCCGCCGCATGGTGGTGGCGGGCGGGGAAACATCGGGCGCCGTCGTGTCGCGCCTCGGTGTCCGCAGCCTGCGCATCGGGCCGGAGATCGATCCCGGCGTGCCCTGGACCTATGCCGAGGGCAGCGGCCCAGGCCTGCACATGGCGCTGAAATCCGGCAATTTCGGCGCGATGGACTTCTTCACCAAGGCGTTCACGGTGCTGGAGGGCTGAGCATGTCCGAATCCGAAACCCGCCAGTTGCTGGTGGAACTCGCCGCCAGCCTGTTCGCCCGCGGCTTTTCCGTGGGCAGCGCCGGGAACATCAGCGTCCGGCTGGACGACGGGTTCCTGATCACGCCCACCAATTCCAGCCTGGGACGCTTGCAGGCGGACCGGATTTCCCGGCTGGACGCGGACTACAAGCATATCGGCGGCGACAAGCCCTCCAAGGAGGTCTTCATGCACCGGGCGATGTATCGCGCGAGGCCTGACGCGGGGGCGGTGGTGCATCTGCACTCGACCCACGCGACTGCGGTGGGGTGCCTGCCGGATGTCGATCCGACCAACCCGATCCCGCCGCTGACACCCTATTTCGTGATGCGGGTGGGGCGTTCGATGCCGATCGTGGAATATTACCGCCCCGGCGACGCGGCGATGGAACCGGCGATCCATGCCGCCGCCCTGGGCGCGCGGGCGGTGCTGCTGGCCAATCACGGGCCGGTGGTGTCGGGCAAGACCCTGACGGATGCGGTCTACGCGGCCGAGGAACTGGAAGAAGCCGCCAAGCTGTTCCTCATGCAGCGCGGTTCAGCCCCGAGGTTGCTGACGCCCGGGCAGGTGGATGATCTGCTCTCCACCTTCGGCTGAGCCGCCTGTTACATCCCCCGGGCGGCCGCCCGTTCGGCAGCGGCACGCCGAGCGGCGGCGGCAACGAGGACGGCGACGGCGCAACTGGCGACGCGGGTGACCGCCGTGTCGGCTCGGCTGGTCAGGATGATCGGCACGCGGGCGCCCAGGACGATGCCCGCGCTTTCCGCGCCACCCAGGAACGACAAGGCCTTCGCCAGCATGTTCCCGGCCTCGATGTCTGGAACCACCAGCACATTCGCGTGACCGGCCACGGGTGACACGATGTGCTTGATCGCCGCGGCCTCGGGGCTAATTGCGTTATCCAACGCCAGCGGCCCGTCCAGCGTCCCGCCGGTGATCTGCCCGCGATCGGCCATCTTGCACAACGCCGCGGCCTCGATGGTGGAGGGGACCTTCGGGTTCACCGTCTCCATCGCCGACAGGATCGCGACCAGGGGATTGTCCATCCCCAGCGCGTGCGACAGGTCGATCGCGTTCTGCACGATGTCGACCTTGTCCTCCAGCGAGGGCGCTATGTTTACCGCGGCATCGGTGATGATCAGCGGCGTCGCGTGACCTGGCACGTCCATGATGAAGCAGTGACTGAGCCGCCGTTCGGTCCGGATGCCGGTTTCCCGCGCGACGACCGCGCCCATCAGTTCGTCGGTGTGCAGGCTGCCCTTCATGAGGCCCTCAGCCTTGCCGTCCCGCACCAGCGCCACCGCGCGGGCGGCCGAGTCATGGCTGTGCAGGGATTCCACCAGTGGGAACCCCGAGATATCGACTCCCATCTTCGCCGCCAGCGCCCGCAGCCGCACCGGCGGGGCGACCAGGGTGGGCGCGATCAGGCCGAGGCGATGCCCCTCGATCGCCCCCGCCAGAGAGACCTCATCGCAGGGATGCACCACCGCCGTGGGCAGCGGCGGATGACGACGCGCCATGGAGAGGACGAGGTCGTATTTGCCGTGAAGGTGGGTTGGTTCGGCCATGATGCTCCGCTCCGTGCTGCCGGCCCTTTATACCAGTCCGGGAGGCGGGCGTGTTGCGCTGCATCAATCACGCATCCGCCTTGACGCACGCTGTCCCGTTCCGGATGCTTCCGCATAGCAGGAGGACTCCCCATGCCAGACGGCCAGATGCCACGCACCATCGCGGAAATGCCCGCCCAGCACGCGGCGCAACCCCGCACGAAGGCCGAGGCGCGGGGCCGGTTCTTCAACACCGGCAATGCCTTCAACGTCGTCAATCCGCCGGTGCCGGACCATCTGTTCACCGCCGAACCGGCCCGGGCAATCGACCCCGCGACGCTGACGGGGCTGATCGACTGCGACATCTCCGGAATTCTCGGCTGCGCCTATCCGGCGACATCTCCGCTCGTGCTCGCCCGCTATGCCCGCATCCGGGCAGGCGAGACGCTGGCCACCGATTTCCAGGCGAGCGGCGTCATTGCCTATGTCATGATCGGCGGCGGCACCACCCAATGCGGCGATGAAACGATCGCCT
Organism: Asaia bogorensis; assembly: GCA_945873195.1. Taxonomy (GTDB): domain Bacteria; phylum Pseudomonadota; class Alphaproteobacteria; order Acetobacterales; family Acetobacteraceae; genus Rhodopila; species Rhodopila bogorensis_A. The sequence goes on along the minus strand of CAMCDA010000014.1, from coordinate 37,548 downwards.
GGGACGCGGGCGACCTGTTCATCCTGCCCGGCGGCGTCCCCGCCACCCACAGCGCCGGTTCGGCCGACTCCGTCCTGTGGATCGTCACCAATGAACCGCAACTGGCCTTCGAAAACCTCCGCCCGCCCGCGCTCGGCCAGGCCCCCACCGATGTCGTCCATTACCGCGGCGCCGAAATCCAGCGCCAGATCGACATGATCTACGAGATCGGCCGGAATGAGGAGATCGCCGGCTCCGCCCTGATCTTCTCGGCCGAACGGCAGGAGGCGACGAAGAACATCCTGCCCACGCTGACCGCGGCCATGAACTCCCTGCCCGGCGGGGTCGTGCAGCGGCCACACCGGCACAATTCCGTCGCGGTGTCGCTGGTCATCACGGGGGACAAATGTTTCTCGGTGATCGACGGCAAGCGCAAGGACTGGGCGCCATGGGCCACCACGATCACCCCGCCGGTCTCCGTCCACTCCCACCACAACGGCGGCGCCGAGCAGGCGCTGTTCCTGATCATCCAGGATGGCGGCATCTACTACCACACCCGCGCCATGGGCTTTGAATTCTGCGAGCAACCAACGGCGGAGGCGGCGCAATGACCGCCATCCAGGTCCGCAAGCTGCACCCCGAGATCGGCGCCGCGGTCACCGGCATCGACATGCGCGCGCCGATGGATAAGGCGACGTTCCAGGCGGTGCACCAGGCCTGGATGGACCATCTGGTGCTGATCTTCCCCGGCCAGGACATCAGCGACGAGGACCACGTCGCCTTCACCCGCCATTTCGGCGAACCGGAAATCTTCCACCAGACCATCATCAAGTCGCGCGCGGTGCGGGAGATCTTCCGGGTCTCCAACGTCGATGACGATGGTAACCTGATGCCGCCGTCACACCCGACCGTGCAGCAGGTATCCTTGGCGCAGTTGTGGCACACCGACAGCTCCTACCGCACCGAACCCTGCATGGGATCGCTGCTGCACGGGGTGGAGATCAGCCGCACCGGCGGGGAAACCCAGTTCATCAACATGTATCGCGTCTACGAGGACCTGCCCGGGACGCTGAAAACGCAGGTCGAGAACCGGCGCGCGCTGCATGAGTTCGAGAACCTGCACCGCCTGCGCGCCCTGAAGCCGATGACGGACGCCGAACGTGCCATTGTGCCGCCGATCTGGCATCCGATGGTGCGCCGCCATCCGGTCACAGGGCGGAAATCCCTGTTCATCAGCCCGATCTACAACGTGCAGGTGGAGGGGATGGAAGAACCCGCCGCCCGCCGGTTGATCGAAGACCTGACGGCCTTCGCCGAACAGCCACAGTTCCTCTACCGCCACAAATGGGAACCGCATGATGTCGTGATGTGGGACAACCGCTGCACCATGCACGCCGTCACCCCGCACCACCCGACCGAACGCCGCGTCATGCACCGCACCACGATCGTCGACAACGCGCCCGTGCTGGCGGCGTAAGCAACAAGGAAACGTCCATGCAAGAAATGCCGCCGCTGGTCCTGACGCACCCGACGCCCAACCCCGCCTGGCTCGCGCGCCTGAGCGAGGACGCGCTGGACCCCGACCTGCCCATCGTCGATCCGCACCATCATCTGTGGAACCATCACGGCAACACCTATTTCCTCGACCAGTTGCTGGCCGACCTGACGACCGGCCACAACATCGTCGCAACCGTCTTCCTGCAATGCTTCTGGGCCTATCGCGACACCGGACCCGAGGGCATGAAGCCTGTGGGGGAAACCGAGTTCGTGGCCTCGGTCGCCGCCGAGGCGGAGCGGCGCAAGACCCATGCCCGAATCTGCGCCGGCATCGTGGGCTTCGCCGACCTGACGCTGGGCGATGAACTCCCGGCCGTGCTGGACGCGCATGTCGCGGCCGGGGCAGGGCGGTTCCGCGGCATCCGCCACATCACCGCCCGCCACCCCCGCTTCCTGGCGAGCATGGCGACGCCGCCGACCTTCGGGCTGATGGGATCAACCGCGTTCCGTCGCGGTTTCGCCGAACTCGGCAAGCGTGGCCTGACCTATGACGCCTGGCTGTATCACACGCAGATCAGCCAGCTGGTCGACCTGGCGCGCGCCTTCCCGGAAACCCCGATCGTGCTGAACCATGTGGGCGGCCCCCTGGGCGTCGGCCCCTATCGTGGGCGCGGGGAGCAGGTGTTCGCCGAATGGCACGCCGCGATCCGGGAACTCGCGACCTGCCCGAATGTCCATATGAAGCTGGGCGGGCTGGCGATGGTGGTGAACGGGTTCGACTTCCACGAGAACGTGCTGCCGCCGTCGTCTGGCGAACTCGCGAACGCCTGGGGGCCTTATATGCTGGCGCTGATCGAGGCGTTCGGCGCCGACCGCTGCATGTTCGAGAGCAACTTCCCCGTGGACAAGGGCATGTGCTCCTATCCGGTGATGTGGAACGCGTTCAAGCGGATCGCGGCTGGCGCCTCGGCCGATGAGAAGAAGGCGCTGTTCCACGACACGGCGGCGCGGTTCTATCGGATCTGAGGGGGACCGTCCCCCATCTTCATCCCGGCCTTGTGCCGGGACCCACGACTTTCCCCGGTCTTCATCGGGAAAGTCGTGGCCCGCGGCCTGACGCATCTGGCGTAGGCGCTCCGGACCGATCCTGCCGAACGCCAATCGGCTTGCCTTTAGCCCGGGTCATCCAGTAAGAACAAAATATGAACAATCTGGAGGCCAGGCCACTGGCGTGGACCCATGCGTGCATCCGTCCAAAGGGAGGACCCCCGCACGCCCACCGGCAAGAATCGTATCGCGAACACCCCATGCACCGTGAGAACGCACCAGCGCGGAGTCCGAGGCAAAGCCGAGCGGCGTTTTTTTCACACGGTCCTACCCCATGTCCGGTGAGAACCCCCACCCGAACCAACTAGGAAAATCGAACCAGGGAAAACCCCTTGCACCGTGAGCGGCGCCAGGCATCAAGGGAGGAAATTGCCAAGGTTGGTCGGAGCGGCGGGATTCGAACCCACGACCCCCAGTCCCCCAGACTGATGCGCTACCAGACTGCGCTACGCTCCGACCGGCCGGCGGGGTTTAGCAACAAGGGTCCCGCACCGCAACGCCTGTCTTGCCAAATCCGGCCGGCGCGGCTCTTGAACCCCAACACCACGCGGCGTACGGTCCCGAATGTCACGGCGGTCCGCGCCGAAGGACTTCGCTCGGGGAGGGTAGAACGTCATGCTCACAATCGACGCCCAGGTTCATGCCTATGAACGCGACCACCCCGGCCGCCCTTGGGCCGCCGCGCTCCACGGCCCGCCCGAGGTCACCGGCGACGACATGATCGCCGCCATGGACGCGGTCGGGGTCGATGCCGCCGTGCTCGTCTCCGCCTTCACGATGTACCGCTATGACGCCAGCTATGCCATGGAAGTCCATGCCGCCCATCCGGGCCGCTTCGCGCTGATCAAGCCGGTCGACCCGACGGATCCGGGCGTGGCCGAAACCATCGCCGACTGGGCCAAGACCAAGGGCGCCGTCGGCATCCGCATCATGATGCGGGGCGATGTCGCGACCGACCCAGCCGACCCCGGCCTCAATCGTGTCCTGGCCGCCGCCGGCCGGCATTCCCTGCCGGTCAACCTGCTGGCCTATGGCCGGCTGGAGCAGGTCGCGCAAATGGCGGCTCGCAACCCCGACACACGAATCGTGATCGACCACGTGGGGCTGCAACAGCCGTTCGAGCCGCCGGCCCCCGCGGAACCCTTCGCCGACCTCCCGGCCGTGCTGGCCCTGGCGGCCCGGAAGAATGTCGTGATCAAGATCACCGGCGCCTGCACGCTGTCCCACCAGCCCTTCCCCTACAAGGACATCTGGGACCCGTTGGCCCGCATCTTCGACGCCTACGGCCTGGACCGCTGCCTGTGGGGCACCGACTGGACCCGCGCCGTCGGGTTGTTGTCCTATGAACAGGGCGTACAGGCCTTCCGCGTTACCGATCGCCTGTCCGACAGCGACCGCGCGACCCTGATGGGGGGCACCCTGCAACGGGTCTACAACTGGACCCCGTCTGGCCGAACGAAGGCCTGATTCGATCCCCCGCGCCAACACGAAGGAGTCTCCCATGGACAGCATCGTCCAGTCAGCGTTTGTCCCCAGCGCGCCGGATCGGGCCCGCGGGCTGCAACCGCTGCTGGACGACCATGGCCCGGAAATCGACCGCCGCCGCGAACTCACGCCCGAGGTCGTGGACGCCCTGGTCGACCGGGACATGCTGCGACTGCTGCTGCCCCGCAGCCTGGGCGGGCAGGAAATCCACCTGCTCGATTTCTGCAAGACGACCGAGGCGATCGCCTGGGCCGATGCCAGCACCGGCTGGTTCGTCAACCAGTCCAACGTCTCGGCCGCCTGCTCCGCCGCCGCCATGCCCCATGAAGCCGCCGCCGCGATCTTCGATGGGCCACGCACCGGCCTCGCCTGGGGCGGCAAGCACGGCAACAGCAAGGCGGTCCGCGTCGATGGCGGCTTCCGGCTGACCGGCACCTGGAGTTTCGCCAGCGGCAGCCGTCATACCACATGGATCGGCGCCCATAGCGCGGTGCAGAACCCCGATGGTACGCGCCACATACGTTACGGCCGTCCCGACGATCGGAGCTTCCTGTTCCTCCGCGAAAAGGCAACGATCATCGACAATTGGCATGTGCTCGGCCTGCGCGGCACCGGCAGCGATACCTATTCGGTCGAGGACCTGTTCATCCCCGACGAACACGCCCCGGCCCGCGACGCGCCCGAGGAATGGCGCGAACACGGCCCGCTTTATCCCATCCTGTCCACGCTGCTGTACGCGACCGGCTTCTGCGGCGTGACGCTGGGTCTGGGACGGCGGATGCTCGAAACCTATACCGAACTGGCCCGCGGCCGGCACAGCAAGGCGTCGCTCAATGCGATGGCCAACAACAACGCGGTGCAGCGGGAAATTGGTGTGCTGGAGGCTCGGCTCTCGGCCGCGCGTGCCTTCCTGCATGAGGCTGTCAGCCAAGTCTACGAAGCCTCCGTCGCTGGCCGTCTGGATGTGGATACGCGGATGCGGCTGCGATTGGCGGCGACCCATGGGATGAATGAGGCGACGGATGTCTCGATCGCCTGCTATCGCGGCGCCGGCACCGCGGCGATCCTGGACGCCGCCCCGTTTGAACGTCGTTTCCGCGATGCCATGAGCGCCAGCCAGCATCTCCAGGCGATGCCGTCGTTGATCGAAATGGTCGGCCGGCACATCATCGGCACCGACAACGTGGTCCAGTACGTCTGACCACGTTGTCGGCAAAATTTACTTACATTTGGCACCAATCTTCACGTCATTGAACCGGTCGTCACCCATTGGCAGATAAGGATCAAGCCCGGTGAAGCAGCCCGGCTTGTAGGCATAGACATTGGAACGGGTCATCAACGTGATGTTGGACGCATACTCAACGGCAAGCCGCCCGATCTGGTGGAGCAGCTTGGTCCGCTCGGGGTTGTCCGGCGTCATCCGCCGAGCCTTGTCGATCAGCACGTCGATTTCCGGATTGGCGACGCCGGAGGGATTGAAGCTGCCGCCCGTGCCGACCAGCTCCTGGAACACCTGCAACGGATCGGGCCGCCCGCCCCAGCGCGCCATCAGGATGTCGGCCCGCGTCGGCGGCCGGCGGAAGGCGGGGAACATGGAGGCATCGACGATGTCGAACTTCACCTTGATCCCGACCTCGGACAGCATGGCCTGGTAGGCTTCGGCGATGGGACGGTATTCCCCAATGTTCAACAGCAGCATCGTGATATCGACGCCGTCCTTGAAGCCGGCCTCGGCGAGCAGCTTCTTCGCCTTGGCCGGGTCATAGGTGTAGATTTTCTCAAGCTCGGGATCATAGGCCGTGGACGTGCTGGCGAACGGCTGCACGGTGGGGCGGGAACTGCCATAGCTGAGGGCATCGGCCATCGCCTGCCGGTCCACGGCATACATCATCGCCTGGCGCACTTTCAGATGGGCAACATTCTGCGTGCGGGACAAATTGACATAGGTCGTCCAGACGCTGTTCTTCTCGTTGATCTTGACCTCGAAGCCCGCCTGCTTGGCCTCGGCGATCTGGCGCGGCTCGATCAACGCGATATTCGCCTGACCCGACCGCAGGGCATTCATTCGCGCTCGGCCGTCCGGGACATAGTGATGCTCGAACGCGGCCGGCCTTCCGGCCGAACCGCCCCAATAGCCGTCATTGCGGGTGAATGTCGTGCGCTCATTCGCCGAAAAGGCCTTGAGCCTGTAGGGGCCGGCGCCGATCGGCTTGAACGTCGCGGCATAGGCACCCTCGGTCAAGGACGCCGTGCTGGCCATCATCCCCGCGACGCCGCCCAGGTGATACAGCATCTGGCCGTTCGGCGCCTTCAGGGTCAGTTTGATTTCATACGGACCCAACACCTCGATGCTCGCGATGCCCCGCACCGCCTCCACCACGGTCCCGCTCGCGCGGCTGCCCAGCCCGATGAAACGATCAAGGTTGCGTTTTACAACATCGGCGTTGAACGGGCTGTCGTCGTGGAACTTCACCCCCTGCCGCAGCTTGAGCGTCAGCGTGGTCAGGTCATCGTTCACGCTCCAGGACTCCGCGAGACCCGGGGACGGATCGCCGGAGTTCTTCAGACGGATCAACGGCTCATATACCGCCAGCATGGCTTCCTGGGAAAAACTGCTGGCCGCCTGGGCATCGGCGGGATCGAGGTTTTCGTTCCCTGCGGCGTCGAAATAGATCATCGTCGCGTTGGCGTTGAAGTCCTGCGCGCGCGCCGCGGGAACGGCGCCTACCGCCAGCGCGGCAAATCCGGCCAGCAAAATGGCGCGGGTCTGGTTTCCGAACATAAGTCCTCCCTATCGTTGATGCATGTGATCAGCGGCGCTTTGGCGCGCCCTTGTTCTGTCGTCTGTCAGGATGGAGGCAACGGCGGCTCCTGTCCATCACGCGGCGGCGTCCGAAGGTGCCCGGTCTTGATCCAGACCTGGCAACCCGTCGGCCCAGCGACCCCGGCGAATGCGGACCCGGCGGGCAGGCGCAGCCAGGAATGTTCCTCGAAATGCTCGCCCTGTTCATCGAACGATCCGGTCAGGACCAACAATTCCAGCCCGCCGAGGGACGGGATTTCGACAAGCGCGCCAGGCGCCCATTCCTCCAGCCGCACCTCCTCCTCGCCATCCTGGAACAGCGGCAGGATCGAAACGGACGGGCGGGCCGCGACCGGCGAGAACACTTGTCCAACCGTCGGCACCCGGACCTCGGTCCGATCCGCCGGATCAAACTGCCAGAGCTTCACAAGGATCACGCACCCCTCGGCCGATCCCGGCGTATGACGCGATGTCGGAGGATTGCGGACATAGCATCCGGCCGGGTAGTCGCCATGCTCATCCTGGAACACGCCCTCCAGCACCAGGAACTCCTCCCCGCCGTCATGGATGTGCGGCGAGAAGTGGCTGCCCGGCGCGTAGCGGACGATGGAGGTCGCGCGGGCGACCTCTCCACCGATACGGTCCAGCATGCGCCGGTGAACACCCGCCATGGGCGATGCCACCCAGTCCAGGCGGCCCGCGTGAACCACCGCGCGGCGGCCGAAATCGGCGTTAAGATGCATGACGTGTCCTATCGCGGCGGCTCGGGCTGTTCCATCAGCGCAAGCCCTTCCATTGCCAGGCCGTATCCCAGCAGGTCCTGCATGCGCTTCTTCAGGTATTCGGTGAACATCAGCCGTGTATAGCGCAACAGCAGGGTCGGCTTCTGGGCCAGCATCTCCGCATGCTCCCACGCACGGGCCAGAACCTGGTCGGGCGGCAGGATCTCCGCAACCAGGCCCAGGTCCTTGGCTTCCTGAGCGGAAAGCGTCTGCCCGGTCAGCAGGAAATAGCGGCCGCGGTTCATCCCCAGCAGCAGCGGCATCAGGATGTGCATCCCGTCGCCCGGCAGCATGCCCGACATGAAATGCGCCGAGTCCTGGAACGCCGCCGTATCCGCCGCCAGCACGATGTCGGACAGCAGGGGGATCTCGCAATGCCGCCAAGCCGGCCCATTGATCGCCGAAATCACCGGCACCTCGATATTCAACAAGTTCATCAACAGCGCTCGGCCTTCCCAATGGACCCGGTCGAAGGCGTTCGCGGTGATGCCCTGGCTGAGCGATCGCGTGCCCGTGCTGGCGCGGATGCCCGAGAACTCATCGCCCGTACCGGTCAGGATCACCACCCGATTGTCGCGGTCGCGCCCGACATCGGCGAAGGCGTCGGGCAGTTCGCCATGCGGCACCAAGCCCCAGCGCAACGGGCCGTTGTCGGTATGAAACCGCATTTCCAGGATGCCGTTCTCCCGCCGCATATGGATGCAGGAGTATTTCGTCGCGTAGCTCTCGAACCGGCTCATGTCGCTTCGTCCCTTGGCCCTTGGTTGCCGCCGATTAGTCCAGCGAATGGCCGCCGCCGCAAGTCATCCGCGCCGTTGCTTGCATCCCCCTGGGCCACACACCACATTGCGCCCGAACCGGTCGCTTGATCGCGACCAAGGACAGGGAGTTGACGATGGCTTTGGGCACGGGACGGCGGCAGGTACTCATGGGGTTGGGCGCGGCGGCGGGGCTCGCGGCACCGGCCATTCGGTCGGCCTCCGCGCAGGGCACATGGCCCAACAAGGCCGTCAAGCTCGTCGTGCCCTACGCGCCCGGCGGCGCCTCCGACACCATGGCCCGTCCCTGGGCGGATAAATTGACCCAGGCCTTTGGCCACCCCTTCGTGATCGACAACCGCGGCGGCGCGGCCGGCACGATCGGCGCAGAGTCCGTCGTCCGGTCCCCGGCCGATGGCTATACGTTCTTGTTCTCGCCGAACTCGATCCTGTCCGTCGTGCCGCAGCTTCGCAAGGTCGGCTACGACGCGAAGAAGGACCTGGTGCCGGTCGGCCGGGTTGGCGACCTGCATTGCGGCTTCGTCCTGCGCCCCGAAATCGGGCCCAGCTCGATCAAGGAACTGGTGGAATACGCGAAGAAGAACCCGGGCAAGCTGGCCTATGGCTCCTCGGGCCTGGGGACTTCGGCGCAGTTGCGGCTGGAGATGTTCAAGCTGCGGACCGGTGCCGATATCCTGCACGTGCCCTATCGCGGCAGCGCCGACGCGATGAACGACCTGCTGGGCGGCACCGTGCAGATGATGAACGAGATCAACGTCCTGCCGCATGTGAAGGCCGGCAAGCTGAAACTCCTCTGCATCAACCACACCTTGCGGAACCCGGAATTCCCCGACGTGCCGACTTTGACCGAGGCCGGCTATCCGGATTCCGACGTGCCGATCTGGTATTCGATCCAGGCGCCCGCGGGCGTGCCCAAGGAGATCATCGCGATCTTCAATCGCAAGATCGTTGAACTCGCGAAGTCTGACGACATGATCCGCCGCCTGCGGGAGGTCAGCGTGATCTGTCCGATCCAGACACCGGAGGAAATCCTCGCGTTCTCGGAAGCCGATTTCGCCAGCAACGGCAAGCTGATCCGGGAGGCCAACGTCAAGCTTGAATAGCCACCCCGGCCCGACGGCGGGTGCCCCCAAGGCCCCGCCGCTAAGCGCAGATCAGCGTCACCGACCCGAACGGGCCGAAATCCGCGACAAAGGTTTCGCCGGATTTGGGCGCGAGCATCCCCGTCATGGTCCCCGTGCTGACGATCTGTCCGGCCTTCATGCCGACGCCCGTGCGGGACAATTCGTTCACTAGCCAGGTCAGCGGCACCATCGGATGCTCCAGCGCCTCCGCCGCCGACCCCCTGCGCCGGATTGTGCCGTTGGAGGACAAGGTCACCTCCTGGCCGGCGATGTCCCGGCTGCGCCAATCCGCGATGGCCGGCCCTGGGATCAGTGTCCCGTTCCCGGCGCCATCGGCGAGGATGGCCGGCAGCATCGGGAACGCGGCATCATGGATGAACCGGCATTCCGCCAGTTCCAGCCCGGGATGGAGCGAGGCGACCGCATCCGTCACTTCCTCGATGCCGTAGGGTTTCTCGCGCGGGGGAAGGTCCACGCCGATCCGGGCCTGGTATTCGACCTCCGGGATCGGGCTGCACAGCCCGGCGCGGACGACGCGGTACGGGGAGGACTGGATGCAATGGCCGTAGACGGGGCCATAGATGGGCGAATCGGTCCGCAGCGCCTGTCGCATCGTCGGATTGGTCGCTGCGATCTTCCAGCCCGCGATGCCCCAGCCGAGTTCCTCGGCCACCATTCGGGCGATACGATAGGCCGTCGCCTTGTCGGGCGGCACAAGCCGAGGATCGAGGCCGCTTTGCTGGCGGCCGTCACGGCGGAGCGAGGCGAGAATGCGGGCGAGTTCCCGTTGCGCTGACATGTCCATCGGTACGTCCTGGCAGAATGGCGGCGGCCAGGCCAGCCGGGTCCTTGGGTGTCCCGGCAATCGACAAGAACGGCATGGCGCCAGATAATCGTGACAGGATCAAGGGATGAACGCCATGGGACGCCTGACAGGCAAGGTTGCGATCGTAACGGGGGCCGCGTCACGCGGCGAAGGGGTGGGCAACGGGTCCGCCACCGCCATGCTGTTCGCGCGGGAGGGCGCCAGCGTCGTGTTGGTCAACCGCAAGGAAGACCGGGCCAAGGCCCTGGAAGCCACGATCCGCGCCGAGGGTGGTGAAGCGACCGCCTTCGCCGCCGACGTCACCCAGCCCGAGGCCGCCGAGGCGGTCGCCGCCTTCGCCATGGAACGCTATGGCCGGCTGGACATCCTGCAGAACAATGTCGGCATCGGGCGGCCCGGTTCGGCCGAGAAGATCACCCTCGCCGACTGGAACCGCGTGTTCCAGACCAACCTGACCTCGGCCCTGCTCTGCACCCAGGCGGCCATCCCGCGCATGCGGGCCAGCGGCGGCGGGTCGGTGATCAACGTGTCCTCGATCGCTGGGGCCACCGGGCTGATGACGCCGCCGGATGTGCCGGGCGCGGTTGCCTACACCACCACCAAGGCCGGGCTGCACGGCTTTACCCTATCGGTGGCGGCCGAGTTCGCGCGGGAGGGCATCCGCTCCAACTGCCTGGTGGTCGGCACCGTCTATACGCCGATGGTGGCCTATCTGGGGGAGGAAGCGCGCGACCGCCGCCGCCTGTCGGTGCCGTTGCAGACCGAGGGCACGGGCTGGGACGTTGCCCATGCCGCGGTGTTCCTGGCCAGCGACGAGTCCCGCTGGATCACCGGAGTCATGCTGCCGATCGATGGCGGCGTCCTCGCCACCCATCCCTGGCCACGTTGACGCTCGGCGCGCCTACATCGGCTGGCAGACCGGGAAGGGTTCCGCCAGTTCTACGACGCGCGCCGCCCGCAACACCAGGTCGTCCCGATGCTGGGCGGCGGCGATCTGGACGGAGTTCGGCAGCCCATCCGGCCGCAGCCCCATCGGCACGGTGATGGCGGGCTGGCGGGAGATGTTGAAGGTAAAGGTCCAGGGCGCCCAGTTGTTCCATAGCGCCCGGATCGGATCGGCGGTCGGCGCGTCCGCCAGCGGCGGCGGCCCGGGCACGGTCGGGCACAGCAGCAGGTCGAAGCGCTGATGCAGGCGTGCCATCGCATGGCCGGTGGCGGCGCGGGTGGCCTCGGCATCCATGAATTCGATCGCCGTCATGCCGCCCAGGGTCCGCGCGACCTCCAGGATGCCGGGGTCGAGCAGGCCGCGCAGTTGCTCGGGGGTCGCGGCGACCAGCCGAGCAAGGGCGGCACCCCAGACTCGGCTGAAGACGACGCTGGTGTCGGGTAGGTCGGCCTCCGCCTGTTCGACCAGGGCGCCGGCATCGGCCAGCACCGCGGCCGCCCGTTCGACCGCCGCGATCCCGTCGGCGTCGATCGGGGCGTCGAAGCCGGGGCTGGCCAGCACGCCGACCGTCAGGCCAGCGACCCCGGCCTCGATCCCGTCGCGCCAGTCCCGCCCATCATCGGGCATGCAGAACGGATCGCGGATGTCGTAGCGCGCCATCGAAGACAACATCAGCGCCGCGTCCCGCACCGTTCGCGTCATCGGCCCGGCGCAGGAGACCGAGGCAAAGGCGCTGGTCGGCCATTGCGGAATGCGGCCATAGGTCGGCTTCAGCCCCACCAACCCGCTCCAGGCGGCGGGAATGCGGACCGAGCCGCCGGCGTCGGTACCGACATGCAGCGGCCCGAACCCGGCGGCCCCGGCGGCCCCGGCGCCCGAGGACGATCCGCCCGGCGTATGGGCGATGTTCCAGGGGTTGCGGGTGATGCCGTGCAGGGGGCAGTCGCCGGGGGACTTCCAGCCGAACTCGGTCGTCGTGGTCTTGCCGATGACGACGGCGCCGGCGGCCTTCAGGCCCATGACCATCGGCGCGTCGTCCGGCACCGGGGCGGGATCGGTCGTGCGGCTGCCACGCCTTGTCGGGAAGCCGGCGACGTCGATCAGGTCCTTGATCGTGACGGGCACGCCATCCAGCGGCCCGATCGGCCGCCCGGCCCGCCAGCGCGCGGCACTCTCCCCGGCGGCGTCCAGCGCCCGGGGGTTCATCACGGCGAAGGCGTTTAGGCCCGGGTTCAATTGCGCAACCCTCTGCATCACCGCCTGCAAAACCTCCACCGGGCTCAACGCTCGGCGGGCGAACAGGCCGATCATCTCTTCGGCGGTGAGAAGGGCGGGGTCCGATCCGGGCATCTCGGGGTCTTCCGTTCACGCGTGATTCCGTTGCAGCATGGCGGCGGTCGGCACCGGAGGGAACCCCGCATGAGCGAGCAGAAACAGGAACCATGGCAGTGGCCCGAGGCAACCTGGCGGGAGATCGTCGGGCGGGCGCGGGCGGGACGCAGCCTGGCACCCACGTCCTGGCCCGGCGGCGCGCGCTGCGCCGTGGCGCTCAGCTTCGACGCGGATCACGAGACGATCCCGCTGCGCGACAACGACCCGAGCCCCATGCGCATCAGCCAGGGCCAGTACGGCGCCCGCCAGGCCACCCCGCGCATCCGCAAGCTGCTGGAACGCGAGTCGATCCCGGCGTCCTTCTTCTATCCCGCGGTCTCGGCCCTGCTGCACCCCGACGAGGTACGGGCCGTCGCCGGGGATGGGCACGAGATCGGCATCCATTCCTGGATCCATGAGGCCAACACGACCCTGCCGCGAGAGGCCGAACGCGACCTGACCTTCCGGGCACGCGATGTGCTGGCCAAGCTGGCGGGGCGCGATCCGGTGGGGATGCGGACGGCAAGCTGGGATTTTTCGGTCAATACGCTGGATATCGTGCGGGAGATGGGGCTGCTGTACGACAGCTCCCTGATGGCCGACGACGATCCCTATGAGCTGCTGGACCAGGGGGAGCCGACGGGGATCGTCGAGTTGCCGCCGGAATGGATCCGCGATGACGCGGTGTATTTCAACTTCCTGCGGTTCTCGGCGCTGCGGCCCTATACGCCGCCGTCCGCGGTCGAGGAAATCTTCACCGCCGAGTTCGATGGCGCGTGGGAGGAAGGGGGGCTGTTCCTGCTGACGATGCACCCGCACTTCATCGGCCACCGGTCGCGGCTGCCGCTGCTGGCACGGCTGATCGCACACATGAAGGCCAAGGGCGGCTGCTGGTTCGCGACCCACGCGCAGGTGGCGCAGTGGTGCAAGGATAACGCGGCGGGGTAGGGGGGCGGCGTCTAACTGATCGGCTTGGCCGGATGCCCAAACGCCGCGCCCGCGTTCTCGGGCTTCATCGGCGGCAGCAGGTCCGCCGGATCGATCCCGAGTTCGTGGCTGCCCATCGTCCACAGACAGAAATCCGACTGCGGGGGCTGGATCGCGCCGATGGCGCCGTCGCGGAACAGCTGCTCCAGCCTCGATCCCTTGAAGATGCCATGCGCGCCGGCCAGCGTCAGGGCGGTGCGGGTCACCCGGCCCACCGTTTCCCCCACCAGGTATTTCGCGCGAAACAGGGCAGCCGTCGTCTCGGGCGTCGGGCCCTGGGTGTCGCTTAGCCAGGCGGAGCGATAGGTGACCAGCCTCGCCGCATCGATGTCGGCGGACATCTGGGCAATGTGGCGGCGGACATCGGGGTGATAGGCGAGCGATTGAGAATACCCCGCCGCCTTGCGGTCATGCATCAGGCGGCGGATTTCGTTGTAGGCCGCAACGGCGACGCCCAAATAGACGGGCGTATAGGACCCCCAGAACCAATTGAAGAAGCTCAGCCTGAATTTCCGAAGATCATCGGTCCAGAGGATGGCGGCGCTTTCGCCGACCTCGGCTTCCTCCAGGATCAGGCTGTCGCTGCGGGTCGCGCGCATGCCCAGCACGTCCCAATTGGCGTTCACGCTCCGCCCTGGCGCGTCATGCGGGACCAGCATCAGCGCCCCGGCGACCGAGGAGGTCGATCCATCGGGATAGGCCAGTACCAGAACGAAATCGGCGGCTTCCAGCATGGAAGCGAACATCTTCCGCGCCGTCACGCGATAACCCCCGGGCACGCGGCGGGCGCGCGCGGTCAGCGGCCGTTCGCCGATCAGCGAGGTGTGTCCGGGCTCGGAGAAGTTGCCGCCGATCAGCTTACGCTGGTTCACCACCAGGTCGGCGATCAGGTTCTTCGAGGCCGCTGAAATCTCGGAGCTTTCCAGCACCGGATTGACCACCGAGGCATGCATGTTGAACGACAAAGCGGTGGACGGGCAGCCCTGGCCCAGGGCCTCATAGGCGATGGTGTGGCCCAGAAGGCTGACGCCCTGGCCGCCATACTCCTTGGGCACAGTCAGCGACAGGAAGCCTTCCCGGCGCAGGATGTCGTAGTTCTCGGTTGGGTGGGAGGCCTCGCGGTCATGCGAGGCCGAGCGCGTTGCGAAATCGGCGGCGATTTCGAGGCAGCGGTCACGCAGGCGGGTGTGTTCGGGGGAGAGGGCGAAGTCCATATCAGTCCCCAGACGCAGCGTTGATACAGCTGTGCATGCCGTGTTGACCGCGTGGCGCCGGGGGCGTGCGCCACGCCCGTTTCCGGTCCGAATCATAGTGTCGGTGCGCCATCTTGTGCCTCGGGTTGACCGCCGACGGGAACGCTAACCCCGGATCGCACCTACACGCAACAAACGACGGTGCGGTCCAGCCCGGGGGAAACCAACTTGTCGCTGGGGGCAGCGGGGGGTATCGTCCGGCGAGCCGAACATGATCAATACCGACGACGGCATGAGGGAGAGCGGACGGATGCGAATGGGATGGAGGTATCTCGCCTGGGCGGCCGTTACCGGCCTGGCCTTGGCCACGCCGACGGGTGTGGCGCTGGCTCAGAAAACCATCACCGCCGCCGTTGGCATCGACCCCGCCAGCATCGACCCGCACAAGATTTCCGGTGGTGGTGACTACCAGTTCTTCAATCACATCTTCGAAGGCCTGTACGGCCACGACAACGCCGGCAAGCTCGCGCCCGAACTGGCGCTGTCGCATGAAGTTTCGGCCGACGGGAAGGAATACACCTTCAAGCTTCGGCCGAATGTCAAATTTCACAACGGCGAGGCGTTCACCGCCGAGGACGTGAAATTCTCATGGCAGCGCTCCAACGATCCTGAAATCAAGAACCCCCGCGCGGCGATCCTGACGCGCAATGTCGTCGACGTCGAGGTGATCGACGACCTGACGGTGAAGCTGAAACTCAAGCAGCCCGACGCCGCGCTGATCGAGAACCTGGGCGAATTCTTCTACATCGTCGACAAGACGACGACCGAGAAGACCGGCAACGACGATGTCGGCCGCCATCCGATCGGAACGGGACCATTCCGTTTCGTCAGCCGCCGCATCCGCGAACAGACCGAATTCGCGGCCTTCCCCGACCATTGGGGCAAGAAGCCGAAGATCGACCGCCTGGTGATGAAGATGGTGTCCGACCCGCAGACGCGCATCGCGATGCTGCGCGCCGGAGAGGTCGACGCGATCGTCAACGTTCCCCCGCAGGTCGCCAAGCAGCTTGAAGCCGACAAGAACGTCAACGTCATCGTCAGCCCGAGCTTCCAGAATATCTTCATCGCGATCAGCGTGAAGGCGGCCCATGGGCAGTTCGCCAACCCCAAGGTGCGCCAGGCGCTGAACCACGCGATCGACCGCAAGACCCTGATCAACCGCGTGATGTTCGGCTTCGCGACGCCGGTCGCCGTGCAGTGCAACATCCAGATCACTGGCTGCGACATCGGGAAGGAGCCCTACGCCTACGACCCGAAGAAGGCGAAGGCGATGCTGGAGGAAGCCAAGTTCGACTTCACCCGCACCTATGAATTCACCGGCCTCGCGCCCGGCCGTGCCGCGCAGAGCAAGGAAGTGGCTGAAGCTGTTGGCTTCTACCTGGGCCAAGTCGGCGTGAAGACGAAGATGGAGTTCCTGGAATACGGCGCCTGGCTCGCCCGCGTCAGCGCGCGTGAGTACGACAAGCAGGACATGTTCTGGCAGAACTGGACGGACTACAACAATGACCCGATGGGCCGCCTGCCGCGCGCCTGGCGCACCGGGGGATCGCTGTCGTGGAACTCCGATCCCGTGCTTGATGAGATGATCGACGCGGCCAACGCCTTCACCGATCCGAAGGCGCGCGAAGTCCATCTGAAGAAGCTGTTCACCCACGCCTATGACAACCCCCCGTGGATCTTCCTGTGGACCACGAATGAGGTCTATGCGACCCGCAAGAACGTCCGCTGGACGCCGCGCGCCAACGTCTCCTGGCCGGTGTTCTGGGTGGTCGACAAGGACTGATCCAGACTTACCATGTGGCTTTTTATCCTCCGCCGGATTGGCCAGACCGCGGTGACCGCGGTCTTCGTCAGCATGATCGTGTTCAGCCTCGCCCGGGTGACCGGCGATCCCACGATCCTGCTGCTGCCATCCGAGGCGACCGAGCAGGACCGTAATTTCTTCCGCAACCAGCTGGGGTTGGACAAGCCGCTGCATGAGCAGTACCTGACCTTCCTCGGCCGGGTGCTGGAAGGCGACATGGGGAACTCCTTCCGCTATCGCGAGCCAGCCCTCGACATCGTCATGGCTCGGCTTCCCGCGACGCTGGAACTGGCCGCCGTGTCGATGCTGTTCGCGATCATCATCGCGCTGCCCATCGGTATTCTGGCCGCGGTGCGGCGGGACAGTTGGATCGACACGATCGCCCGCTGGTTCGCGACGCTGGGGCAGGCGACGCCGACGTTCTGGCTCGGGCTGATCCTGATCCTCTATTTCTCCGTCCATCTCGGTTGGTTCCCGACCTCCGGCCGCGGCGGGGTTGAGAACATCATCCTGCCCGCTATCACGCTGGGCTGGTTTTCCGCCGCCGCCATCGCCCGCCTGACGCGGTCGAGCATGCTGGAAGCCCTGCAAAGCGACTTCGTCCGGTTTGAGCGTCTGTCGGGCCTGCCCGATCGCGTGATCGTGCTGAAGCACGCGCTGCGGAACGCCGCGATCCCGATCGTCACCTACATGGCGTTGCAGTTCGGCGTGCTGCTGTCTGGCGCCGTGGTGACGGAAACGGTGTTCGCCTGGCCTGGCATCGGCATGATCGTGGTCGATGCGATCAATGGTCGAGACTACCCCGTCGTGCAGGCCGCCGTCATGGTGACGGCAATGTTCATCCTGCTGCTCAATCTTGTTGTCGACCTGATCTATTCCTGGCTCGACCCTCGGATCCGGTACTGACCATGGCATCGCTTCTGTCCCGGATACGGGAATCCATGCGCGGGGCGCCGATCCTGGCGACCGGCCTTGTGGCCATGTTCGTGCTGGCGGCGATCCTCGCGCCGATCATCGCGCCCTGGGATCCGGCCGAACAGAACTTCCTGGCCTCGCTGTCACCGCCGGTGTGGATCGACGAGGGCACCTGGTCCAACCTGTTGGGCGGCGACAACCTGGGCCGCGACATCCTCTCCCGCCTGATCTACGGCGCGCGGGTGTCGCTGATCATCGCCTTGTTCGCGATCGCGCTGGCCGGATCGATCGGCGTCATCCTGGGGCTGATCGCGGGCTATGCGGGCGGAGCGCTCGACAGCCTGATCATGCGCGTTGTCGATGCCTTCCTGGCGATGCCGTTCATCCTGATGGCGCTGGGCTTTGTCGCGGCGCTGGGGCCGAGTGTGACGAACATCATCCTGGTGATGGGGATAACGAACTGGGCGCGGTATGCTCGTCTGGTGCGCGGTGAGGTCCTGAGCGTGAAGGGCCGCGACTACGTGGCACTCGCGCGCATCGCGGGGCAGCCGCGCTGGCGGATCGGGCTGCGCCATATCCTGCCGAACGTCGCCAACAGCATCATCGTGCTGGCCACCTTGGACCTGGGACGAGTGATCATCCTTGAAAGCTCGCTGTCCTTCCTGGGGCTTGGCGTGCAGCCGCCGGAGGTCTCCTGGGGCCTGATGCTGGCCGATGGGCGTGCCTATATGACGGTCGCCTGGTGGCTGACGGTGATGCCGGGACTGGCGATTTTGCTCGCCGTGCTCAGCCTGAATATCTTTGGTGATTGGTTGCGGGACCGGCTCGACCCACGGCAGTCGCGGGATTGATGCCATGACAGAACCTGTCCTTGATGTCCGCGACCTGCGCGTCAGCTTCCGCTCCCGCCGTGGTTCGGTCCGCGCGGTCGACGGGGTGACCTTCTCCCTGAACCCGGGGGAAATCCTGGGGATCGTCGGGGAGTCCGGCTGCGGCAAGTCGACATTGTGTTCGTCCCTGGTGCGGATGCTGCCGAACAACGCTGACGTGACCGGGGAAATCCGTTATCGCGGCGAAAACCTGTTGGACAAGTCGGACCAGGAGATGCGTTCGATCCGTGGGCGTGACATCACGATGGTGTTGCAGAACCCGATGACGGCGATGGACCCGCTGTTCACCGTCGGCAGCCAGTTCGATGAAATCCTGCGCCACAACGCGAACATGCCGCAGAAGACGCGGCGGGAGCGGGCGCTGGAGATGATGGGGCTGGTTCAAATCCCATCCCCCGCCGAACGTCTGACCAGCTACCCCCATCAAATGAGCGGGGGGATGAAGCAGCGTATCCTGACCGCGATGGCCACCTCTCTGAAACCCGGCCTGCTGCTGGCGGATGAGCCGACGACGGCCCTGGACGTCACGATCCAGGAACAGATTCTACGCCTGCTCGCCGATATCCGCGACACGCTCGGCACCGCGATCATCCTGGTGACGCATGACCTGGGCATCGTCCGCCGCCTGACCGACCGCGTGGTCATCATGTATGCGGGCCGAGCAGTGGAGACCGGAGAGACGGAGACGATCTTTACGGAGCCCA
Organism: Asaia bogorensis; assembly: GCA_945873195.1. Classification (GTDB taxonomy): domain Bacteria; phylum Pseudomonadota; class Alphaproteobacteria; order Acetobacterales; family Acetobacteraceae; genus Rhodopila; species Rhodopila bogorensis_A. Next base: position 18,296 of record CAMCDA010000014.1, on the reverse strand, counting down.
AGCATCCTTATACGCGGGCCTTGCTGGCCTCCATCCCGCGCATCGGCCATGTCGGGAAGCGGTTGACGGCGATCGACGGGCAAATCCCCGATCTGACGAACCTGCCGCCGGGCTGCGCCTTCGCGCCGCGCTGTGCCTCGGTGATGCCGCGCTGCTCGGTCGATGATCCGGTCTCGGTCACGGTCGGACCCGGCCGCACCGCCCGTTGCTGGCTGCACCCGGAGACCGCGCCATGACCGATGCTCCGCTGGTCAGCGCCCGGAACATGGTCAAGCATTTCCCGCTGCCGCGGGGCGGGAATCCTCTGGCGCCACGCCGTATCGTGCACGCGGTGGATGGTGTCAGCTTCGATATCAATCCGGGCGAGACGTTCGGGTTGGTGGGCGAATCAGGTTGCGGCAAGACCACGATCGGCAAGCTGCTGCTGTATCTCGATCCCCTGACGGGCGGAGAGCTTGATATCGCCGGCCACCGGCTGGACCGGATTTCCGCGTCGAAGGAACGGGCATTCCGCCGCGATGTGCAGGCGGTGTTGCAGGACCCGTATGGTGCGCTGAACCCGCGCCACCGCGTGCTGGATGTGGTGGGGGAGCCTCTGACCGTCCATCGCTCGGTCCGCGGGAACGAACTGCGCGACCAGGTGCGGGAACTGTTGCGGATCGTCGGGCTGCCGGAGCGCGCCGTCGACCAGTATCCGCATGAGTTCAGCGGCGGGCAGCGTCAACGGCTGGCGATCGCGCGGGCAATTTCCGTGCGTCCGAAGTTCATCGTGTTGGATGAGCCTGTGTCGGCGCTGGACGTGTCGATCCGGGCCCAGGTCCTGAACCTGCTGCGCGACCTCCAGGACCAGCTCGGCCTGACCTACATGTTCATCGCCCATGATCTGGCGGTGGTCGAGTTCATGTCGAACCGGGTCGCGGTGATGTATCTGGGCCGGCTGGCCGAGGTCGCGACGTCAGGACAGTTGTACCGCCGGCCGTTGCATCCCTATACGCGGGCGCTGATGCGCGCGGCGATGGCGACCGACCTGCCTCGGGGCGGGCGGGATACGGTGGCGATCCAGGGGGAGGTGCCGTCCCCGATCAACCCGCCGAGCGGCTGCCGGTTTCGGACTCGGTGTCCTTATGCAAAGCCGCGCTGCGCTTCCGAGGAGCCGCCGTTGACGCAGGTCGAAGAAGGCCATGCCGTCGCCTGCCATTTTTATGCGGAAATCGAGGCGGCTCCCGACCAGTTATTTATCGACCACTGAAATCCTCGCGAGCCCGGTCCTGTGGGAGATGGACAGGGAGCAGGGACAGCGGCATGCTAGTGGAAATTCAAACTGGTGCGACAAAAAGCGTACTGACGGGAAGGACGTCTGCTCCGGGGGAAACACCGGGTCTCAAAATCGTAGTTCGTCCATGTCAGCGTGCTTCAGGTCGGCCTAACCGTGGAACGGCAGAACGATGCGATTGAAGAATTGGCTATTTTCCCTGACGTTGGTTGCTGCGTTGCCCGTTTCGGCTGCGGAGCCCAACCCTAATGCAACGCTCATTTACTATGATATGGCTGGCAATGAGACGCTTGATCCTATCGAACCACAGAACAATAGCTCTTATTCACACGAGGCACTGCTCGCGATTTTTGAGCCGTTGATCCGACTGAACGATGCGGGCAACCCCGAGGGCGGGTTGGCGGAATCCTGGACACGGAATGCGGATCTGACGGAACTGACCCTGAAGTTGCGAATGGGTGTAACGTTCCATGACGGTACGCCGTTCAATGCGGAGGCGGTGAAGCGCAACTTCGATCGTATGGCTGCTCTTGGCACGCGTGCCGGGACCACGGTGATCGAGACCTTCAAGTTGATCGATTCTGTCGAATACCAGGGCGAGGATGTTGTTCGTATCAAGCTGAAGCGGCCCAGCGGGCAGATTGAATTCTGGCTGGGCGCCAACGCTGGCATGATGGTCAGTCCGGCGGTGTTGAAGGAAGGCGTGATCGGTTCGACGCTTCAGCCGATTGGCGCGGGGCCGTTCCGTGTGAAGACGTTCGACGCAAATGTGAAGACAATCACGACCCGATTCGACCAGTATTGGGCGGGCGTCGGCAAGCGGTCAGCGGGCTTCGAGCATCACTATGTTCCGGACGGCCGAGCACGATTGAATGCGTTGCGGTCGGGGCAGGCCAATATTGCTTTGATTGATCCGCGGCAGATTCCTGAAGCAAAAAGTGCTGGCTTACATATACAGCTTGTCGAGAAAAATGCGCTGTGGCTGATCTATCCGAACCTGAAGAAGGGGCCCTTGGGTGACCTTCGGGTTCGCAAGGCGATGATGCATGCCATCGACCGGGAGGGCATCGCAGAGGCGTTGACCAACGGTAGCGCTCGGGCAACATGGCAGATGTGGTCAAATCGTTCGCCGTTTTACGTGAAGGACCTGGAGAACGCGTATCCGTACGATCCGCCGAAGGCGAAGGCGTTACTGGCCGAGGCCGGTTACAAGGACGGGTTCGAGATCACCGATCTTCTGTTGAACAATAGTGAGTATCGGCAGATCGGTGAGGCCTTGCAGGCGAACTTCGCGGATGTCGGCATTCGGATGAAGTTCGATGTGGTCGACGTTTCGCAGTTCACTCAATTCTATCGGCCGCCGACCCGGGGCGATATTCTCATGGGCCGCTACGGCGGTCGAAGTGATCCAATCCAGACCGTACATGAAATTGTCGGTTCGGGCGGGTCCTATGCGCCGGGCGGCGTGGCCAGTCCTCGGATCGATGAGTTGCTGTCCCAGGCGCGGGCGATGGCTGCGGCCGACACACGGCGCGCTGGTGTGATGCAGGAGCTTGCCCGGGAGATTTCCGCTTCCGTTGCGACGATGCCGATGATTACGCGCGCGAATGTGTATGCCTATAAGCCCGGCTGTATCCTTAATCTGGAACCGTACTTGCCGTCGGGTGATGACCGCTTCAATGATGTGAACGTCTCAACTGGTTGCAAATAGACAGCCGTAAGGAATTGGCCGTCATGCGCGCGTGTGGCATGCCGGCCAGAATGAATTTTGGGAGGCCGATATGACAAAAAAATTCCGGTGTGGGCTGCTGGCTGGAACCGTGGCGGCGTCCTTGGCTTTCGGGATGCCTAGTCGAGCGGCGGATCCGGCGTCCAATATGACAGCGACCTTGATCTACTACGATGCTGTCAGCAACCAGACGCTCGATCCGCGCGAGCCGCAGAATAACAGCAGCTTTGCCCAAGGCCCGATCATGGCGATCTATGATGCCCTGGTGTACCTCGACCCGAAAGGCCAACCGGCCCCCGGCTTGGCTGAATCCTGGCGATACAACGCCGATCTGACGGAGATGACTTTCAAGCTGCGTACGGGTGTCACATTTCATGATGGCACCAAGTTCGATGCCGCAGCGGTCGTGCGAAATCTTGAGTACACAGCGAGCCTGGGAACACGGGCGGGCGCGTCGGCTGCCGAAACCGTCAACCAGATTGCTCGGATTGAAGTACTGGGAGACCACGAGATTCGGCTGACCCTGAAGAAGCCGAACGGCCAGATGCCGTATCTGTTGGGCGGCCAAGGCGGCATGATGGTCAGCCCCGCGTCGCTCACCGGCGATGCGTTCGGTGCGACGCTCAAGCCAATTGGTGCTGGACCCTTCAAGGTACGTTCATTCGAGTCCACGGTCCGTACCGTGATGGATCGGTATGACGGGTACTGGGGCGGGCCCGGCGGCCGGCCCGCGACGATTGAACACAACTTCATTGCCGATGGCCGCGCTCGGCTGAATGCGGTGAGGTCAGGACAGGCAAACCTGGCGTTGATCGACCCGAGGCAGATAGCCGAAGCCAAGGCCGCCGGTTTTTTCGTGCAAGCCAATGAGAAAGACAGCACCTGGGATATCTACGTAAATACGAAGCGTGAGACGACTGGCAACGTCAAGGTCCGACAGGCGTTCATGCATGCCATGGATCGGGCCGCTATCTCGGATGCACTCGGCTATGGTGTAAGCAAGCCCACGGTTCAGCTGTTCTCCGCCAATTCGCCCGCGTATCTCAAGGAGTTGGAATCGCGCTATCCGTTCGATCAGGCCAAGGCGCGTGCTTTGCTAAAGGAAGCAGGCTATCCGAACGGCGTCGATATCACCTGGCTGCTGCTGAACACCACCGAATACAAGCAGTTGGGTGAGGCTATCCAAGCGATGGTGGGTGAGGTCGGCATCCGGATTAAATTTGACGTTGTCGATATCGCCCAGTTCGTCCAGTTCAGACGCCCGCCGACCCGCGGGGACATTATGATGGCTCGGTGGGGAGGCCGGTCTGATCCGTTGCAGTCGTTCTGGGAAGTGACGGGCACGGGGGGATCGGTCGCCGCTGGTGGCGCCGCGGTTCCGGCCATTGATGAGCTGATCGAGAAAGCGCGTCAGATGGATCCAGCCGATCCCAAACGCCTGCAGGTCATTCACGATCTGGCCCGTTTGACCACGGAGCAGGCCTCTCATTTTGGGATCATGACGAGGTCGAACGTGTATGCCTACAAGCCCGGCTGCATCAGTGGCATCCCACCGTACCTGCCGACTGGCAACGACCGGATCAACGACGTCCAGATATCGGCGAAGTGCAAGTGATTCAGGTCCTTCACTTATTAACGAGTGAGATCAAGAGGATGAGCATTCGTAGATTACGGAATGGCATCGCTGCACTCGGTTTTGTCGGGTTGTCCGTTGTCTCAGCTTCCGCGGCAGAGCCTGACGTCAACCCGAATGCCACGCTGATTTATTTCGATGCCATCGGCAATCAGACGATGGACCCGCAGGAGCCGCAGAATAACAGCAGCTTTGCTCAGGGCGTGCTGATGGCGGTCTATGATCCGCTCATTCTTCTCAATGAAGTGGGGGAACCGACCGCGGGTTTGGCTGAATCCTGGGAGTACAACGCGGACCTGACGGTCTTTACGATGAAGCTGCGGCCGAACGTCACATTCCACGATGGAACGAAGTTCAATGCCTCCGTTGTGGCCCGAAACTTCGAGCGTTCGTTCTCAATCGGAAGCAAGGCCGGTGCCGCGACGTTGGAAACCTTGTCTCAGATCGCGGCGGTCGAGACCGAGGGAGACTGGATCGTTAGGCTGAAACTCAAGGCCCCGAGCGGTCAAATGCCGTATCTACTCGGCTTTCAGGCCGGGATGATGATCAGTCCAGCTGCATTCGGCGACAACGCGTTCGGCGCTGCCGTGAAACCGATCGGAACGGGGCCCTATCGCGTCCGCACCTTTGAATCCAACGTGAAGACCTTGACGACCCGCAATGACAGCTATTGGGGGGGGATTGCCGGTCGTCCGGTTGCGTTCGAGCACCATTTTGTTCCTGACTCCCGCGCCCGACTGAACGCGGTCCGCTCCGGCCAGGCAAATCTTGCTCTGATTGAAGGGCGGCAGATTTCCGAAGCCAAAAACGCCGGCTTTACGGTCCAGGTGAACGAGAAGAACAGCACGTGGGAAGTGCAGGCTAATTTCAGCCGGGATAATGTTGGTAAGCTGAAGGTCCGGCAGGCAATCATGCACGCCATCGACCGACCGGCGCTCGCGGAAGCGTTGGGGTTCGGTGCGAGTAAGCCAACGGTTCAATTGTTCGCAAGCTCTTCCCCAGTGTATGTGAGCGAGTTGGAAAACCTGTACCCGTTCGATCAGGTCAAGGCGAAGAGGCTGTTGGCGGAAGTGGGCTATCCGAATGGCGTCGATATCACGTGGCTGCTTCTGAATACGAATGAATACAAGCAAATCGGTGAAGCCGTGCAGTCCATGCTCGGGGAAGTCGGTATCCGTATTAAATTTGATATCATTGATGTGTCGCAGTTTTATACATTTCGTCGTCCACCCCAGCGCGGAGACATCCTGATGGTCCGCTGGGGCGGTCGACCTGACCCACTACAGACATTCCAGGAAACATCGGGCAGCACCGCTGTTCCATGGGGTGCCGCGGTGCCAGAGATCGATACCCTTATTGCCGAGGCGAGAGGGATGGACCCAGCCGACTCCCGCCGCTTGGGGGTGCTGCACAGGCTTGCGCGGGTCACAACCGAACAGGTATCCCACATCTCGCTCATGACGCGTTCATCGGTGTACGCGTTCAAGCCAGGCTGCATCGTCAATCTGCCGCCTTATCTGCCCACCGGGAACGATAGAATCAACGACACGAAGATCGGAGCCAAATGTAAATGAGATACATGCTAGGACCGATGCCGTCATGAACGCACTTCGATATCTCGTCAGGCGGGCGATCTCAACCCTTCCCATGTTGGTGTTGGTCGGCCTCATAACGTTTCTTTTGATCCATATTACACCAGGCGATCCGGCCTCGGTTGTTGCTGGTGAAAATGCGAGCGATGAGGCTATCGAGGACGCTCGGCGGCGCCTTGGCTTAGACAAGCCGTTCTTGATCCAATTTTGGACATGGCTTGTGAACGTCCTGCATGGAGAGCTGGGAACCTCATTCACGAGCGGTAGACCTGTCACGGAACTCATCTTCGACCGTATGCCGACGACCCTTTCGTTGACGGCAGGCGCTACCCTGATCGGACTGCTGATTGCGATTCCGCTTGGGGTGTTCGCCGCCACTCAACGTGGGTCCTGGTTGGATCGGATCACGATCCTTGGCACATCGTTGGGTATTGCCGCGCCAGAGTTCTTTATCGGTCTTCTCCTGGTTTTGGTCGTTGCCTTGCAACTGGGATGGCTTCCAGCAACAGGATACATCCCATTCAGCGAAGACCCCTTGGAATGGGCTCTGCGCCTGACACTTCCATCCATAACCCTTGGGCTCGGCGTTGCCGCTGAGTTGGCGCGCCAAGTCAGAGGCGCAATGATTGATGTGCTTTCACGTGACTACATTCAAACCGCCCGAGCGAAGGGGCTGTCGACCGCGTCTATCATTATCAAGCACGGGCTCAAGAACGCCGCCATCCCGGTCGTGACCGTTTTGGGCTTGCAGATTAGGCGTTTGCTCGGTGGTACGGTGATTGTGGAACAGATCTTCGCGATGAATGGGGTCGGTTCGTTGGCTGTGCGGGCGGTGTTCTTGCGTGACCTGCCCGTCCTATTGGGTGTTGCGCTGACTACCGCGGTCATCGTGCTTCTGGTCAATCTTATCGTTGACATGTCGTATGGCTACTTCGATCCAAAGGTGCGCGCGGGATGAGTGTCACAACAATCAACGCCCCCGTGGCGGAGGCCCTGCCGCCGACCAGCACGTTCTTCCAACGGTTCTGCAAGAACCGGACGGCGATGGTGGCTGCCATCATTTTGCTGGTGATCGTGCTGATCGCCATCTTTGCTCCGTATATCGCGCCGCATGATCCGGCCAGGAGTTCGCTTCGCAATATTCTCAAGCCCCCTGGTGCCGTCTACTGGTTTGGGTCGGATGACCTCGGGCGGGATGTCGCGAGCCGGCTGATGTTCGCGTCGCGCTTGTCTCTGGTGGCCTGCCTTCAGGCGGTTGCGATTGCCTTGGTTATCGGCATGCCCCTTGGGCTCATCGCGGGCTATGTTGGCGGTTGGGTAGATACGGTTATTTCCCGCTGCAACGATGCGCTCATGAGCTTTCCCGCGCTGATCCTTGCGGTTGTAATCGTCGGATTGATGGGGCCGAGCCTGACGAATGCGATGACGGCGATTGGTTTGGTCTATGCGCCGCGGATCATGCGTGTGGTACGTGGCAGCACCTTGAGCGTCCGGGAGGAGGTCTATGTTCGTGCCGCCCGAGCTACAGGATGTAGTGATGCGCGTATCATTCTTCGTCACGTGCTTCCAAACGTTACCGGGCCATTGGTCGTGCAGGCAACTGTCCTGATGGGCCAGGCCTTGCTGGCGGAAGCCGGCCTTAGCTTCCTGGGGCTTGGGACCCAGCCACCTGAAGCCTCATGGGGCGCCATGCTTGGCACTGCCTTTCCGTATATGGCTCAGTCTCCAATGCCTACGATTGCCGCCGGCCTCGTCATCTCGGTGACGGTGCTTTGTTTCAACCTGATCGGTGACGGTATTCGAGACTCCGTTGGCCGTATGCGCCGTTCGGGAGACTGAGGCATTGGACAAGACCCAACCGCTCCTGGAAGTTACCGACCTGTCGGTTCAATTTCCATCGGCTCATGGATGGCTCACTGTTGTCGACAAGGTGTCCTTTTCCGTTGGCCGGAATGACATCGTTTGCGTGGTCGGTGAGTCGGGCTCCGGCAAGAGCGTAACGATGCAGGCCGCCGTTGGACTCGTTCAACCGAAAGGGGGGCGGGTCACCAACGGCAGTGTTCGGTTCGACGGGCAAGAGTTGGTCGGTATGGGCAACCGTCAGCTCAACCGTATCCGCGGGGACTCGATCGGCTTCATTTTTCAGGAGCCGATGAGCAGCCTCAACCCGGCTTATACGGTGGGCGAGCAGATTGCGGAGGTCGTGCGACGTCATCGCGGCCTGTCGCGGGCGGATGCCTGGAAGCGTGCTGTTGAAGCGCTCGATCGTGTCCATATCGCATCGGCGGCAAGCCGAGCGGCAGAGTATCCTCATCAATTTTCGGGCGGGATGCGGCAGCGAGTTATGATCGCGATGTCGATTGCCTGTGACCCAAAGCTGTTGATTGCCGATGAGCCGACGACCGCGTTGGATGTAACCATCCAGGCGCGCATCCTGGAATTGCTGCGTGAGTTGCAACGAGACTCTGGCATGTCCGTACTCTTCATCACGCACGATCTCGGTGTTGTTGCCGATATCGCTCGGCATGTCGTCGTGATGTACGGCGCCCAGGTGGTCGAGTCCGCGCCGGTCGACGATCTTTTTGCCGCTCCCAGACATCCGTATACATCGGGCTTGTTGGGAGCAATGCCGCAGGTCGCGCTGGAACGTGGGCATGATCCGATCGCGATCCCGGGGACCGTGGCCCAGGCTCATGCCTGGCCCAGCGGCTGCCGATTTAATCCACGCTGTAGTTACACGCGCCAAGGGCCTTGCACGACCAATCCGGTTCCCTTGCATGCGATCGGGCCTGGGCTGGTTCGTTGCGCTCTTGCTGATGAACTCCAATCGACACTCGGGCGTACGGCGGTGACGGCATGACCAGCAAACCCTGCTTGCGTGTAGAGAACCTGCATGTCTCCTACGACGTCGGATCCACCGGCTTCTTCGGGCCACGTCGGAAGCTGCATGCGGTAAACGATGTATCGTTGGAGATCGGGGCCGGCGAAACCCTCGGTCTGGTGGGTGAGTCGGGCAGTGGGAAATCCACGGCTGGCCTGGCCATCCTCCGGTTGATTGATGTGGCTTCGGGAACGGTTCGGCTGGGTGACACGGATGTCTCGGGCGCCAACAAGACCGCGTTGCGTGCGCTGCGCCGGCGCATGCAGATGGTGTTTCAGGACCCGTATTCATCGCTCAATCCGTCCATGACCATCGCGCAGCTGCTCGAAGAGCCGTTGCTGATCCATGCCGATATCCCGAAGGATGAGCGGAAGGCGATGATCGGCCGGATGCTGCAGTCCGTCGGATTGCACGCGGGGTATGCCGCCCGGTATCCACATGAGTTCTCGGGCGGGCAACGGCAGCGCATTGCGATTGCGCGGGCCATGATGTTGCATCCGGAACTTGTGGTTCTGGATGAGCCTGTGAGCGCCCTGGATGTCTCGACCCAAAGCCAGATCCTCAATCTTCTGAAGAAGATTCAGGATGACTCCGGGACCGCCTTTCTGCTGGTTGCCCATGACCTGTCCGTGGTACGGCTCATGAGCCCGCGCGTTGCGGTCATGTATCTGGGCGAGATCGTCGAAACGGGACCGAGCGGGCGAGTGTATGATGAGCCTGCTCACCCCTATACGGCGGCACTGATTTCGGCGGTTCCGTTTCCTGACCCGGAACGACAGCGCAACGTGAACCGGATCATCCTTGGCGGTGATCTGCCCAGCCCGATGTCCCCCCCCAGTGGCTGTCGGTTCCGTACACGTTGTCCATTCGCAATGGACATCTGCCGGGAGGAGGCGCCGCCTCGGGTTCCGGTGGAAGGCGGAGGATTGGCTTCCTGCCACCTCCATGCCCACGGTCCAAAGCTCGGCGGGCGCTCGCTCAACGACTTCATCAGGGACAAGCAATTGGTGTCAGCCGCCTGATCGTCGGTAAACGGGGGCGTTCCGAATTAAGGCCCCCGCTGCTCCGATGCCGCTCGCATGCCCACCAGGACCCAACCCAAGAACATCATAAGGCAGCCGACGCTCACGGCGTTCATCGTGAACAGTGAGTCCAATTGGGCATCGCTTGCCGCCATAAGGCCGTTTCCAGTGCGCCCGCGGGTCGCCCACCAGACGATCAGCGGCAATGCCGTCAGAGCCAACATCAGGTATCGTTCTGACCAGCGAAATAGTATCGCCGCCAGCATGGCACAGGGAAGAAGGAACAGCCCGACCCCGGATCGTTCTCCGATCAGGATCATGCAGAAGACGGTGTTTGCAATCCCCAGCACTGGCAAAATAGCCCGACCCGCCAGGCTCCATCTACGGGTGATTGCGGGCATCGCCAGGAAGGCAATGGCCGAAAAGGCATCCGGCGCGGCGGTCCAGGCAAGGTCTCCGACGATCGCCCAAAGGTAGAGCGGGTAGAACGGCTGATTCCACCCGATCACAACCGCAACGAAATTCGCGGCGGCGACATACGGATCGTCATGCGCGATGTAGCGCTTGAACCAATTCACCGATGCTAACCGCTACGAGGGCGTAGGCGGTAATGACTCACACCCCACTCGCTCCCGTCTGCATGGCCGAACAGGCCCGCGGTTGCCAAAAAGAACAGCCGCCAACGCCGCCGCCATAATGTCGCGTCCGACCCATAGGTTTCCTTTAATACCGCCTCCAACGGCTCGCCGGCCCGGTCAAAGCGCGCAAGCCAATCACGCGCGGTGCGGGCATAATTCTCACCGTTCCACTGCCAATCCTGCTCCAGCTCAAATGCCCCCGAAACATGCCTGATCAACCCATGGCTTGGCATGATCCCGCCGGTGAAGAAATGCTGCGCGATCCAATCTTCCTTGTCATTGCTGTCGAACAGGTAGGGCGTCGACCGGTGGCTGAACACGTGCAGGAACAACCGTCCATCAGGCCGCAACCAGCCGTGAACACGCGCAAGCAGAGCCTGCCAGTTCGTCATATGCTCAAACATTTCGACCGATACGACGCGGTCGAACAGCATGTCGGTATCAAAATCATTCATGTCGGCGGTCACAACCCGCAGGTTCTCCAAACCGCGACGCCTGGCTTCGGCCTCGATAAACGCACGCTGAGAATGCGAATTGGATACCGATACGATACGGGACGATGGAAAGCGCGAAGCCATCCACAGGCTCAATGAACCCCAGCCGCAGCCCAGCTCCAGAATTTGCTGCCCATCGGTCAGATCAGCGTGCATCGCGGTCTCAGCCAACGCGCGCTCCTCGGCGTCAGCCAAGGTATCCGTGTCTTTGGCATAGAGACAGCAGGAGTATTTCCGATTTGGTCCCAAAACGAGGTCAAAAAATCCGGCTGGTACCTCATACTGTTGCGCATTGGCGGCATCCGGCCGAACCGCGATCGGATGACGCGCCATCAGTTGCGCAAATGACTCCTCGCCGTTGCCATGTCGTAGGCGGCGCCGGGTGCGTTCCACAAGAAAGGAGATACCCGCGGATGTTACCCTGTCCGGCAGGGGCACACGCTCGATCATGTGGGCGGCGGCTGAAATGAGGGTCATGCGATCACCGCCTTGTTGGGAGAGGAAAGAATGCGCTCACGCGGGCCTGATAGGCGCGATAAGCGTCACCGCGCGACGCCAGCATCTGTCGTTCCAGCAGCGGAATGCCAGACACGTGAACGAGCAAATAATACATGAACGCGGGCCCGGTCAGTGCCAGCCAACCCCACTCGGACGGACCAATGGCCAGAAGCGGATAGGCCAGCCAGCCGAGCCATTCGAAGAAGTAGTTCGGATGGCGTGACCAGGCCCAAGGTCCGGTGTCGCACACGCGTCCACGATGGGCGGGATTTGATTTGAACCGCCGCAGCCACGCATCGGACAAGGCCTCGCCTCCGATCGAAACGAGCAGGATGACAACCGCCAGAATGTCCGTAACGCGCGGGAAAGGTGCCTGGTTATGCGCGGCCAGACCCATCGAAAGGACCAGTAAGGCCGCCGCGGCCGCCTGGATCTGCAAGAACCAGAACAAGCGGAACTGGAAACTCGGCCCCCATTCCTTCCGCAACGCGGCATAGCGCGCGTCCTCGGGATCCTTCGCGGAACGGGCCGCGATATGCCACCCCAGGCGCGTGGACCAGAGCGCCACCAGAATGGCAACGATAATCTGGCGTGACGACGCGGTCGATGGGGATGGCAGCAGAGCAGCAGCCACGCCGCCGGCTCCCATCGCAAACGACCATACTGAATCAACGCTTCCAGCATTGCCAAAACGCTTTTGCCATAGCCACGCTACGGTCATGGCGACCGATAGAAATATCGGTATAGCGATGAACGCAATCATGACCTGGCCACCGGGGGGTTGGTAGAACACGGCGCGGTCTTCGCGCCGACAAACGCATCGACATCCGACATGACGGGTGCCAGCCACCGCAGCGGTGACGCGATCGCGCCAATCAAGGGGGCATGACCCAGACCAGGATAAAGCCGTTCCTCCGCCTGGCCACCCAACGCCCGCACGGCCGCGGCCAGGCGCGTCGTGTTGCGCGACCACACGACGCTATCGACCCGACCATGGGCCAACAGCATGGGCGCGGCATCACTTCGCGCGAATGTGATGGGCTGGCTCGTCTGCAAATCACCGGCGGGCGCGAAGATGACCCCCAGTTCTGGATCACGCAGCGGCAGGAAATCATACGGGCCAGATAGTCCGACCACGCCCGCGAGATCCCGGTCGGGGTTCATGCCCTGTTCGGTCATCCACTGCTGGTCCAGCGCCAGCATCGTTGCGATATACGCGCCGGCGGAATGGCCCATCAGTACGATACGGCAAGGGTCACCGCCGTAACGAGCGATTTCCCGCTTTGTCCATGCCACGGCCTGCGCCCCATCGCGCAGGAAGTCCGGGAAAAGTGCGTCTGGATACACTCGGTAGTCAGGAACGACCGCGACATAGCCGCGCTCCGCCAAGGCGGACCCGACGAAGTGGTATGCCGCCTTGTCGCCGCTACGCCATCCGCCACCATAGAAAAACACCACGACGGGCGCTGAGCCCTGTCCGGTCGAATAGACATCCAACCCGCGCCGAGGCCCGGTATCATAGGCCACGTCCTGCGTAACCGTGATTCCGTCACGGGGTGCAAGCGCGTTCAAGACGCTCACCGGTGAACAGGCAGACAATAGCCCAGTCAACATCAGAACGATCCGCAGCATCGCGCGTTCATCGGCCGAACATGCGTTGCAGGGATCCGAGCATGCCGCGCATCCGAACGCCTTCGGTGGCGATCACACAGACACAGGTTTCATTTGAATCCACACGTGGCGGGACGTCGTGATCATGCTCGGGTTCCGAGAGGTCGCCGGCGGCATAACGGCCGTGAGCATCGACGAAGGAACCCCGCAGCACACAGGCCAGTTCCAGTCCGTCATGACCATGTCGCGGCATCGATCGTCCTGGCGCCACAGCCAACAAACCTGCCCACGCTCTGCCTGACACCCGCATCGGGCGCCAGCGCAGCCCGGGCGCAACAGGCCACCACCGACCGAAATCGCAACGGTCCAGCGGCGCGGGTAGACCCACATTCCGCAAGGCCGGTGATGCCGGGGCTGGCGCCGGTTCCGCGGTGCGGGCCAATACGCGTGTCAGGGCGTCCTCGGCCATCGCCACGGGGGCCAGGTCCGACAATATCGCGCCGCCGGTTGCCTCGAATGTTCGGCCGATCCGCCGGCAGTCCGGGCAGAACGTGAGATGCGTTGCCACGACCATTGCCAACCCCTCGGGCAGGGTGCCCGCCGCGTAAAGCGCGAGGGTCGTGTCGCTCGGATGATGATCGCTCACGCCAAATCCTCCAGGGCAGAACGCAGACGGGCCATCGCGAGCCGCAGGCGCGACTTCACGGTGCCAAGGGGAATCTTGAGCGTCCGTTCAATTTCGGAATGAGGCTTGTCCTGGAAGAAGGCGAGTTGAACCACCTCAACCTGATCGGCGGACAGCGTGGAAAGGGCGCGCTTGATGCGGGTCTCCGTGTCTGATTTGTGCAGTAATTGGTCGGCCTGGGGCGGTGGTTCGGGCGCGTCGGCCGGATCGGGCATCAAGGAATCGGGGTGGCGTTCCCGCCGCACCGCGTCGATCCGCAGGTTTCGCGCGATGGTAAAGATCCAGGTCGCGGGCGCGGCTTTCTCCCGATCATACAGCGCGGCCTTGCGCCACACGGTCAGCATGGTTTCCTGGGCCAACTCCTCGGCCGTGCCGTCGGTAGCGCCGGACCGCAGCATCCACGCCTTCACCCGCGGCGCGAATTGGCCGAACAGGGTGGCAAACGCTTCGCGGTCGGCCCGGTCGGCGATCGCGCGGATCAGCGCCGCATGGTCTGGTTCAACGACTGTCCGTTCGGCCTGACTCACGCGGCGAAACCCCAGGACGCGCCGTGGTCGAGCCGTCCCGCGCCGAGGCGGCGGTTCGGCCAGTATTGCCATTCGCGGAAAATGAAGCGTTGTTCCATTCATGCCCCTCTTACGCGGCTATTTCGGGATTGGATCACGCCCAGCCGGCATGATCCAACCGGCATGATCCAAGCTGTAGGGCGGCTCGTAGGAATATGTAGCCGATTTGGCGGCAAAGGCGCACGAGGGTTGGTATGTGGGATTTGAATGGCGGCGAACGACGCTCCATCGCGGTTATCGGCAGCGGAATTTCGGGCTTGAGCGCCGCGTGGCTGCTCGCCCGGCGTCATCAGGTAACAGTGTATGAAACGGCCCAGCGTCCCGGCGGGCACAGCAATACGATTGTCGCGCCGACCCAGTCTGGGGGGATCGCCGTCGATACCGGCTTCATCGTCTATAATGAACACACCTACCCGAACCTGACCGCCTTGTTCAGTCATCTGGGCGTCGCCACCAAGGCGTCGGACATGAGCTTCGCGGTCTCGATCGATGACGGGCAGCTTGAGTATGCGGGCACCGACCTCGGCGGGTTGTTCGCCCAGCCGTCCAACATCCTGCGGCCGCGGTTCTGGTCGATGCTGGCCGATTTGCGCCGGTTCTATCAGTCGGCGCCACAGGACATCGCCTTGGCGTCCGAGACGATTGGTTCGTATCTCGATCGGAATGGCTATGGTTCGGCATTCCAGACCGACCACCTGCTGCCGATGGCCGCGGCGATCTGGTCTGGATCGACCATGCGCCTGCGGGATTTTCCCATGCGTTCGTTCATCGCCTTTTGTGAAAACCACGGTCTTTTGCGGTTCCGGGATCGCCCCATCTGGCGCACCGTTGATGGTGGCAGCCGGGAATATGTCCGGGCCATGATCAAGGATCTCGGCGACGGCCTGTTGTTGAACCGACCGGCTGTCGGGGTGCGTCGTATCGGCGGCCGGGCCCTGGTGCGGGATGCCACGGGGGAAAGCCGAGCGTTTGATGCGGTGGTGATTGGGACGCATGCGGATCAGGCGTTGGGACTGTTGGAAGATCCGTCGCTGACCGAGAGCCGGTTGCTGGGGGCGATCCCCTATGCACGGAATGTCGCCGTGCTGCACACGGACCCCGGGGGAATGCCGGTTCGGCGCCGGGCCTGGTCGAGCTGGAATTACCTCGGCCGGCGCGACGCGTCGGATCAGGCTGTCGTGACCTATTGGATGAACCGTCTGCAGGGCCTGCCGGCGGAGTCCCCTCTGTTCGTCACGCTGTCGTCGAGCGATCAGGCGTGGCAGCCGCGGCCGGAGACCGTGCTGCACACCGAGCAGTACGACCATCCGCAGTTCAATCTGGCGGCGATGGCGGCGCAGCGGGCGCTCTGGTCCTTGCAAGGGCAGCGTCAGACCTGGTTCTGCGGCGCCTATTTCGGCGCGGGGTTTCACGAGGATGGTCTCCAATCCGGCCTTGCGGTCGCCGAACAGCTCGGCTGTGTGCGGCGCCCCTGGACGGTGCCGGCGGAAAATGGGCGTATCCACGTCACGCCCTTGCGTGATCCGGTGCCCGCATGAGCTCGGCTCTGTACGTCGGTGAGGTGATCCATCATCGCTATCACCCCGTGACGCATAGCCTGCGCTACAGGCTGTTCTGGATGTTGATCGATCTGGACGAATTGCCAGTCCTGCCGTGCCTTTTCTTTTCCCATAACCGGTCGAACCTGGTCGCCTTCCGGGATCGTGACCATTTGGATGGCTCGGACACGCCCTTGCGCGTCCAGATCGAGGCGCTGCTGCGGCAGGCGGGGCTGGATACCGAGGGCGGGCCGATCCGGGTCCTGTGCATGCCGCGGGTTCTGGGGCGGGCGTTCAACCCGATCAGCGTCTATTTCTGCCACCATCGCGACGGCCAGGTGATGGCCATGCTGTATGAGGTCCACAACACCTTCGGGGAACGCCATTCCTACCTGATCCCCGTCACCGACCCCGGTGCGGCCGTCATCCGGCAGCGGTGCGACAAGCAGTTCTATGTCTCTCCCTTCATGGGCATGGACATGACGTATGACTTCCGGATCGTTCCCCCGGCCGCCACGACGGCGGTGATCGTTGAGGGCAGCGACGCCCGGGGCAAGGTCATTTCGGCTTCGTTCACCGGGCGGCGTTCGGCGATCTCGGATGGCGCCTTGCTGGGCCTGGCGCTACGCCACGGGTTCCTGGCGCTGCGGGTGATGACGGCCATCCATTGGGAGGCCCTGAAGCTTTGGCGCAAGGGGCTGCGGCTGCAACCGCGTCCCGCGCCGCCGGAGGAGCCGGTGACCATCGTCGCGCCGCCTGGGGAGATCATCCGATGACCAATAGCCTCCATTTGGGACGCCGCGGGCTGCTGGCCGCGGCCGGGTGTGCCGCTCTCGTCCGTCCCGCCGTGGCCCTGCCGGTTCCCACCAGCGGGTCCATCTCGTTCCGCGTCCTGCGCAATGACAGTCCCATCGGCAAGCACGTGCTGACCTTCAGCCCCTCCGGCAACACCCTGACCGTCCGCGTTATCGTTGATATCGCGGTCGGTTTTGGTCCTCTCACCTTCTTCCGGTACACCCACCGCGCCGAGGAACGGTGGGAGGATGGGACCGTCGTATCCCTCGACGCCGAGACCAACGATGATGGCACTGTTGGGCGGACAATGATCCGGCGCGTGCCCGAGGGCTATAGCGTGGAGGGGCGGACAGTCCCCCGGTATATCGCCCCGGCCAACGCCTTGCCGGCCACGCATTGGAACCGGCGGATGCTCGATGGTCCCATGATCAACACCCAGACCGCCGAACTGATGCGCCCTGTCGTGACGCGCCTCGGGCCGGTTCGTCTGGCCGGACCGGCGGGGGCCGCTGGGACCGAGGCCGACCATTTCACGCTCCGGGGCGATGCCGATCTGGACACCTGGTACGACGCCCGCCCGGACTGGGTCGCCTTGCGGTTCGTCGCCAAGGATGGCTCCCCGATCCGGTATGAGAGGGTTTAACGACCCTTGTGTTTGGCGGCGGATCGCTTAGGTCCGCTGTCCACATCCGTTCCCATGAAGGCGCGCCAATGATCACGCATACAGATCGCCCGGGCCCAAACCCCGGTGCTTCGCGCGCCCTCTGGATGCGGTGGCGGACAATCCCGTTCCTGCTCCTGCTTCTTTCCTTCGGTGCCTGCACCGGCAAGCCCGATGGGGTCGAGCCAGTTCGGGGCTTCGACGCCACCCGCTATCTGGGCGTCTGGTATGAGGTCATGCGCCTCGATCACAGTTTCGAGCGTGACCTGACCCACGTCAGCGCGACCTATACGGCGCGTCCGGACGGGTCGATCGGTGTGCTCAACCGGGGCTATGATCCGAAGAACTGCCGCTGGAAGGATGCCGAGGGGCGCGCGGTGTTCCAGGGGCCACCGGATGTGGGCAGTCTGTCGGTGACGTTCTTCTGGCCGTTCGCCGGCGGGTATCACGTGATCGCCATGGACCAGGAGGAATACCAGTGGGCCTTGGTCTCGGGTCCGTCACGGTCCTATCTGTGGATTCTGGCGCGTCGGGCCAATCTGGACCCGGCGATCCGGGCCGGGCTGGTGGACAAGGCGCGTGGCCTGGGCTTCCCCGTGGGTGAGTTGATCCTGGTGGATCATGTGGAGAAGCCGGCCGGCTGCTGAGGGTCATGCGTCATGCCGGGCGCAGGCCCGGCA
>CAMCDA010000013.1 GCA_945873195.1 Asaia bogorensis | reverse complement strand
AGGTCGGCCTTGGCTTCCTCCAACCCTTGGGCCACGGCTTTTTGCAGCCACAGGCGCGCGCCCTCGATATCCTGTTCGCCCCCCAGGTTCCGGGCGAGGTAGCGGCCGAGCATCAGTTGAGCGTAGGGGTGGCCGCGTTCGGCGGCGGCGCGGAACCATTGTTGGGCCGCCGGTCGATCCCATGGGACATCATGCCCGCCGCCCTTCATGGCGCCGACGGCGAACATCGCGCCGACGTGACCCTGCTTTGCCGCTTTCTCAAACAGCACCAGGGCCGAGGGATGATCCTTGGGGCCGCCGCGTCCGTTCAGCATGCTGTCGGCCAGCAGGACCTCGGCTTCGACCATGCCGGCATCGGCCGCGCGCTTGACCCAGGCGCGTCCTTCTTCCTGGTTCTGCTCGATGCCGCGGCCATCCATTAGCATGCGGCCGTACCAGAACTGGGCGTTGATCACGCCGTCCGCTGCCTTGCGGAGCCATTCGGCCGCCTTGCGTTCGTCCTTTTCGATGCCGACGCCCTGGGCGAGGCAGACCCCGTAGTTGAAGGCCGCGATCAGGTCGCCCGAGGCCGCGGCCTGTTCAAACCACTCGCGCGTTCGGACCGAGTCGTCTTCATGTCCATGGCCGCGCAGAATGAGATTGCCGAGATCGACGCGCGAGTTGGCGTTGCCGCCATCGGCGGACTGGCGGAACAGGCGTGCCGCTTCGTCCTGGTCGCGGGTGACGCCGGCGCCGGTCAGATGCAGCATGCCCAGTGCCCGCGCCGCGCCCTTATGCCCGGCGTCCACCGCTCTGCGGAACCACATCGCGGCTTCGGCGTAGTTGGGGGGCAATTGGCCGCCGCCCTTGGCATAGAGATCGCCGACGAGAGCCGCCGCTTCCGGGTCGCCCGCCAGCGCGGCGCGGCGCAGCCAGGATTCACCCTCGACGATATTGGTGGGAACGCCGACGCCATTCATCAGCGCATAGCCCAGGCGGGACTGCGCCGACCGGTGGCCTTTTTCAGCTGCCTGCCGATACAAGGCCGCGGAGGCGACACGGTCCTGCGCCAGACAGTTCGCGACGCCGCGATCCAACACCATGGCATAAAGGTACATCGCCGAGGCGAGGCCCTTTTCGGCCGCGTCCGACAGATGCCGGACCAGTTCAGCCTGCACCGCCGGGTCGGAGGTGTCTCGGGCCAGGATCATCGCATAGCCAAGCTGGCCCTGCGGGCACTTCGCCTCGGCCGCCAACTTGTACAGCCGCTCGGATTCCGGGATATCCCGCATATCCTCGGGGCCGGAGGCTAGGATATAGGCTAGAAGAGCCTGGGATTCCGCCGAACCGGCATCGGCCGCGAGCCGTGCCCACTTGGCCGCCGCCGGGTAGTCGGGTTCGGTCGGACCGCCCTGGACCGGGGTGAACAGACCGCCGCCCGCGCCGGCCCCGACCTCGACATGGCCCGGGGAGAGGCCGTGCATGCACAAGGTCGCGAGCAGCGCCTGCGCCTCGACATAGCCCTTGCTCGCCGCCCGTTCCATCCAGCGGACGCCGTCCGACCGGCTGGGCGGCACGCCGGTGCCTTCCAGGTAGCAGCGGCCGATGCGGAATTCGGCTTCCGGGATGCCGGCCTTCGCCGCGCGGGAGAGCAGCGGGAAGGCGTGGCGATGCTCCCCGGCGTCCATCAGGCGCAACGCTCGGCGGAGCGCGGCGCGCGGGGTGAACCGGCTTAGGACCCGGTCAATCACGCTCATGGGCTGTCAATCCTGATGCGGTCAGCTCGGGTCATATTGGTTCGCGCATGCCTTCCTTTATCGGCGGCAGGATGCGGCCAAGGATGTATCCCATCACCGTGCGGCTGCCGATGATGATGTCCACGGTAACGGGCATGCCGGGCATCAGTTGGAGATCGTCGGGAAGGTTGCGCAGTTCCAGCCTGTCGATCGAGATGCGCGACCGGAACCACACCTGCATGCTAGCGGCGTTGGGCGGGGGTTGAACCAAACCAGTCGGGTTCCGCTGCTCATCCGTGACCGAGAAGCTGTCTGGGCTGATCACCCGCACCGTCCCGTGCGCGATGCCGAACTGTGAGTAATTGAAGGTGTCGAACTTGATCGACACCCGATCGCCCAGGCGAACCAAACCATCCTGGTTGGACGGCAGGTTCGCCTCGACTTCAAGCGGCGCGCCGGACGGTACCAGGGAGATGAAGGGCTGGCCGACGGTCAGAACCGATCCCACGGAGGTCCTGGCGATCGACAGGATGGTGCCATCCGCATCGGCACGGAGCTCGACGAGCTGGCGGTGCAGTTGGGCCTTGTTCAGAGACTCGCGGGCGTCCGACAGCTTGGTGAGTGTCTCGGCCAGGCGCTGCGATGCCTCCGACCGCCAGTTCTGTGTGTAGCCATTGCGTTCGGCGAGCAAGGCCGCGAGATCGCGCTGCGCGGCATCGGCCATCTGTTCGGCGCCGGATAGGTTGCGCTGCATATCCGCGCGCATGTCCATCGCTGACAGCGTATTGATCTTGCTGCCAACATTAAGCCGTTCGAGTTCCTTGCGCATCACTTCAAGCGAGGAGGCGTATTGCAGGCGGGTCCGATATCCCTCGGCGTCCGATCTGGCGCGTCCGATCGTGAAGGTCAGGCTGTTGGCTTTTTGCTGATAGCCCTCGATCTTGTAATTGTACTCGGCCTGGCGCTGGCCGAAGATCGCGGCTTGCAGCGCGAGGTTGGGGTCGGTTCCGCTATAGGTGAACGGGCGTCCCTCTGTCTCCGCCTGCATCCGGCTGACCTGGGCTTGCAACGTGCCGACCTGCGCCGTCAGGGCGTTGAGATCGGCGGCGGCGAAGGTGGGATCGAGACGCGCCAGCAACTGACCCGCCCGCACGCGTTCGCCCGCGGTGACGTCGATCGACCGCACGATCGACGTATCAAGGGGCTGCATCACGATGGTCGCGGCGGTGGAGACTACCCTCCCTGTCGCGGTCACCACCCGCTCAACCCTGATGATGCTTAGGGCGATCAGCAGGGAGAACACGAGGCCGCTGACGATCAACGCGGTCGAACGCGCGGATCGTGGCACGGGGGCGTTGACGATGGCCGTGGATGGGGACTTGAACTCCAGAATGGCCGGCAGCGTCGGGTCACCTCTCTCGGCGACCTCGGTGCTAGTCGCCTTGGAGGAGAGTCGGAGTGATCGCTGCATGACGTGGGCCTTGGCTGTCGAGATGGCGGTTCTGTTGTGCCCAAAGCTGGCGATAGACCGCGCACCGTTCCACCAGAACGGCGTGTGGGCCGATATCGACCAATTTCCCCTGGTCCAGCACCAGGATCTGGTCGCAATCAATCAGGGAGGAGAGGCGGTGCGAGACGATGACCATCGTCCGGCCACGGGCGATCCGTACCAGATTGGCGTTCACCAAGGCCTCATTCTCGGGGTCGAGCGCGCTGGTCGCTTCGTCGAGGATCAGGATGCGAGGGTCGGTGATCAGCGCGCGGGCGATCGCGAGGCGCTGACGCTGGCCGCCGGAGAGGTTGGGTGATCCCTCCTCGATATGGGTTTCGTAGCCGTTCGGCATCCGCTCGATGAATTCCTCGGCGCCGGCAAGTCGAGCGGCGCGGACCGCGTCTTCGATGGTCAGCCCGGGACGTCCGGCCAGGATGTTGTCCCGGATGGAGCCCCGGAACAGGAAATTTTCCTGCAGCACGACGCCAAGGCTGGAGCGCAAATGCCGGAGGTTCACTTCCCGGAGGTCGTTGTTGTCGATTTTCAGGAAGCCGGAATATTCCCGGTTGATCCCCTGCAATAGCCGCGTGAGCGTCGATTTACCGGATCCGGAGCGCCCAACGACGCCCAGCATGGTGCCGGCCGGGATTGAGAAGGTCACCCGGTCGAGCGCCGGCAGCTTGGTGTTCGGGTAGGTGAACGTCACGTCCTGAAGCGCGATGGCGCCAGAGAACTTCGGCCGGAGGCCGCCAGACGCAGCGTCACGCTCCATCGGCCGGTTCAGCACGTCGGCGGCCTGCGCCATCGCGCCGTTGACCTCCTCCCAGTCTTCCAGCAAGCGGGACAGCTGCACCAGCGGCTGGCTGACGCGCTGGGACAGCATCATAAATGCGAACATCGCGCCGCGCATCGCGCCGGTTTCGTCCGACAGGGCCAGATAGGCGCCGACCAGGATGACGCCGAAGGTCATCATGCGCTCAATCGGATGAACCAGGGTCTGCGGCCAGTTGGAAATGCGTCCCAGGGCCAGGCGCCACTTGCCAGCATCGGCCACACGCTCATCCCACAAGGCTCGGCGCTGCGGTTCAATGGCCAGAGCCTTGATCGTCTTGATACCAAATACGGTTTCACCCAGCGCGGCTGACTTGTCGGTTTCCGCCCGCATGACCTTGGCGAATACCACGCGGATCGGCTTCAGGAAGGACACGATGATCAGGACGATAAAGGTCGTGCAGATCATCACAATCCAGGCGAGCGTGGCGTTCATCCAGAACAGCACCGGCAGCAGAACCGCCAGCGTGATCATGTCGAGGAAGGCGGCCATCAGCTTGCCGGTCAGGAACTCCCGGATCTTATGGATCTGGTTGATCTTGTACATCGTCTCACCGGCCGGATGCCGCTCGAAATAATCGAGTGGAAGGCGGATCAGGCGATTGAAGATATGCAGGCCCAGCGTGGCGTCGACCCGCGCACCGACGACGACGATGATCAGGCGTCGGGCGTATCCCAGCAGGGTTTCGTAGAAGATGATGATGACCAGCAGGGCGGTGATCAGGTACAGGGTCGGGTAGCTCTGATACGTCAGGACGCGGTCGAGGACGTGCATCACCATCAGCGGCGGCAGGATGACGATCACGCTCATGGCCAGAGACGCGATGAAGATGTCGCGGAGTGCCTTCTTTTCCCGCATCACGACGTTGAAGATCCAGCTCATGTTGAAGGGCTGGTCGGCTTCCGCCTGGCCGCGCTGGGCGCGCAGCAGCACGGCTTCCCCGGCCCATACCTCGGCCAGGCGCATTTCATCTACGGGGACCGGACGTTCGGCATCGGGGGAGCGCGGGTCGCGCAGCAGCACGACCTTGGCTTCGCTGTTGGCTCCGACCAGCACCGCGGCCGATCCATCGGTGAGCAGCAGGACGACGGGCCCGCTGTCATTCATGCTCATGAGATGGCGCCAGCGCAGCCGTAGCGCGCGCGACCACATGCCAGCCGCCTGTGCCCAGGCGGACAGGGCGGGCGCTGAGGCTTCGGTTTCTCCGGCCGCGAGACGGAATTCGCCCGGGTCGAGTTCCAGACCATAGTACCGCGCGGCGGACATCATCGCCAGCAATCGGGGATGGATCGGCGCGTCGCGCCCGCCGCCGGTTTCGGTCGACATGCCGGCGCCCGCGCCGCCGCCGTCGGAGGCTGTATCGGTCGGAGCCGCGCCAAACCGTGGAGGATTGGCCGAGTGTCCGTCAGAAATATCCACGCGAATATCCTCTTGGAGGCGGATCGGATGGCGCGATATCCCGAATCACGCACCGTCTTGTCGTGATGCCCGATCTTGGACCGGCGATCATGACCCCAAACGCGGCTAGAGCAGCACCGCTGCCCCGTTGAAACTGCATATCCAAGAATCGCCTCTGTTGGCCATGCGATCGCGTGACCGTGTGACTATGCGAAGGACATGACTCAAATTGCCAAAAAATTCAAGATTTTTCAGGATTTCGAGATACTGCCGCGCCTTTCCAATTCGGGTCACTGTGTTACGGTTCGTGTCTCGACGTATCCACAGGGCCGGTCCGTGATGGGTATGTTACTATGCCACGCGGCGGAACCAAGGACAAACAGAACGTGACCAAGCAGGATGATGTCGGCGCCTTCATGCCAGGCCCCCGTGCAACGCTGGCTCCTTTGGGGTCCGGACCGTTGTCCGGCCTGACGTTCGGCGTCAAGGACCTGTTCGATGTCGCGGGTGCCGAAACGACATTCGGCAACCCGGATTGGGCCGCGACACACCCGCCGGTGGTCGCCTCGGCTGTCATTGTCACCGCATTGTCACAGGCCGGCGCCCAGGTGGCCGGCAAGACCCGGACGCATGAGCTCGCCTACGGCCTGACCGGGGAGAATATCTGGCACGGCACGCCCCTGAACCCGCGCGCGCCTGACCGTTTTCCCGGTGGATCAAGTTGCGGCTCCGCCGCCGCGGTCGCCGCCGGCCTCGTCGACTTCGCGCTCGGCTCGGACACCGGCGGTTCGGTCCGCATCCCGGCCAGCTACTGCGGGTTGTTTGGGATCCGACCGACGCATGGCGCGATCAGCCTGACCGGCGCCTGCCCGCTCGCCCCCAGCCTGGATACGCCCGGCTGGTTCACCCGTTCGGCGTCGCTGCTGGCACTGGTCGGGAACGTGCTTTTGCCCGGCAACCGTGGCCACGCGGCTGGCCCGCTGCTGCTGGTCGAGGAAGCCTGGGTCAACGCCCAACCCGGCGTGGCGGAGGCCTTGCGGCCGGCGCTCGGGGCGCTGGAAGCCGCCTGGGGACGCGCCGTCGGGGTGCGGGTGATGCCGGAAGGTGTGGATTCCGTCTACGACCACTTCCGCGTCGTTCAGGCCGAGGAAGCCTGGATCGCCCTCGGTCCCTGGATCGAGGCCAATCAACCGCGGCTGTCCCCCAGCGTCCGCGGCCGGTTCGAGGCCGCCAAGGCAACCTCGCCGGCCATCGCGGCCCCCGGGCGGGCGTTCCGTCAGGTCCTGCAGGCCCGCGTGCGCCCGCTGCTGGCCGGCGGGGCGGTGATGATCTACCCGACCAGCCCCTGTGTCGCGCCGCTGGTGACCGCCGGAGAGGAAGAGCAGAACCGCATCCGCCAGGCCACCATCGGCGTCACCGCCATCGCCGGCTTCTGCGGCCTGCCGGAGGTCACTCTCCCGGCCGGGACCGTCGATGGCGTGCCGGTCGGATTGTCGCTGGTCGCGGCGCCTGGCCAGGACCGGGCGTTGCTGGCGCTGGCGCGGGAGGCGGCGGCAATCCTGGGACTGCCGGATTGACGCATACGGATGCGTGTTTGGGCGCGCGGTCGGTAGAGACCGCCGCCCGTAGGGGTCCTGGGCCGACCGACGTTCCCCCTCGCCAACCGGCTGGAATCGGCCTATCTACCCGCCCATGACGCAGCGCCGAACCGAGAGCCGGGTGCCCCGGACCAACCGACCGAGCCACCTTTGAGCGATACTCCCATCGATCCGCCCGCCGATCCGCCAATGGACCCTCCGATCGACCCAACCATGGGTTCGGCGGGGTTCCTGCAGCCGATTACGCTGGAGGAGGAGATGCGCCGCTCCTACCTCGACTATGCCATGAGCGTGATCGTCTCGCGCGCATTGCCTGACGCGCGCGACGGGTTGAAGCCGGTGCATCGCCGCATCCTGTTCGGCATGCACGAGGCCGGGTACACGCCCGACAAGGCCTATCGCAAATCCGCCCGCGTGGTCGGCGACGTCATGGGTAAGTACCACCCGCACGGCGACAGCTCGATCTACGACGCCATGGTCCGCATGGCGCAGTCCTTCTCCATGCGCCTGCCGCTGGTCGATGGGCAGGGCAATTTCGGCTCGGTTGACGGCGATAACCCCGCCGCGATGCGATATACAGAAGTGCGGCTCGCGAAGTCGGCGATGCTGCTGCTGGACGATATCGACAAGGACACGGTCGACTTCCAGGCCAACTACGACGAGAGCGAGAGGGAACCCAAGGTCCTTCCCGCCCGCTTCCCGAACCTGCTGATCAACGGCGGCAACGGCATCGCGGTCGGCATGGCGACCAACATCCCGCCGCATAATCCCGGGGAAATCATCGACGCCACGCTGGCGTTGATCGCCGATCCGGAGACCTCGCTCGAAGAGCTGATGAAGATCGTGCCGGGGCCGGACTTCCCGACCGGCGGGATCATCCTGGGCAGGGCCGGGATCAAGGGCGCGTTCGAGACGGGGCGGGACTCGATCACGATCCGCGCGCGGGCGGGGTTCGAGGAAATCCGCAAGGACCGCCATGCGATCGTCATCACCGAGATCCCGTACCAGGTGAACAAGAAGACCCTGCTGGAGCGCATCGCCGAACTGGTGCGCGCGAAGCAGGTCGAGGGCATCGGGGAAATGCGTGACGAGAGCGACCGCTCCGGCATGCGGATCGTCATCGAAATCCGCCGCGACGCGACCGCCGAGGTGGTGCTGAACCAGTTGTTCCGCCACACGCAGCTCCAGACGACGTTCGGCGTGAACATGCTGGCGCTGGATGACGGGCAGCCTCGCCAGATGGGGCTGAAGGACGCCCTGCAATGCTTCATCCGCTTCCGGGAGGAGGTCATCCTCCGCCGCGCGCGGTTTGAGCTGAACAAGGCGCGCGACCGGGCGCATAACCTGGTCGGCCTGGCCATCGCCGTCGCCAACATCGACGAAGTCATCCGTCTGATCCGTGCCAGCCCCGATGCCGGGACCGCCCGCGCTGCCCTGATGGGCCGCGACTGGCCGGCCGAGGACATCGGCGCGCTGCTCGCCCTGATCGACGAACCGGGCAATGTGATCGCCCCCGACGGTACGGTCCGCCTGACGGAAGAGCAGGCGCGCGGCATCCTGGAATTGCGCCTCGCCCGTCTGACCGGTCTGGAGCGGGAGAAGATCCAGGCCGAACTGACCGAGGTCGCCGAGAAGATCCGCGAGCTGCTGGAAATCCTCAGTTCCCGCATCCGCCGCATGGAAGTGATGCGCGACGAACTGCTGGAGGCGCGGAAGGAAGTCGCGTCCCCGCGCATGACGGAAATCGCCGACTATGCCTCGGACCAGGACGACGAAAGCCTGATCGAGCCGGGGCAGATGGTCGTGACCATAACCCGCGACGGCTTCATCAAGCGAACGACCCTGGAAACCTTCCGCGCGCAGAATCGCGGCGGGCGGGGCCGCTCGGGTGCCTCCACCCGCGGCGACGACATCGTGACGCGCAGCTTCAACGCGCATACGCATCAATGGGTGCTGTTCTTCTCCTCGGGCGGCAAGGCCTACCGGGAGAAAGTGTGGCGCCTGCCGGAAGGCGGTCCGCAGGGGAAGGGCAGGGCGCTTGTGAACCTGCTGCCGGACCTGGGCGCCGATACGATCACGACCGTGCTGCCGCTGCCGCAGGATGAGGCGTTGTGGGAAAGCCTGCACCTGATCTTCGCGACCGCGTCCGGCACCGTCCGCCGCAACCGGCTGTCCGACTTCCGCAATGTCCGTTCGTCGGGCCTGATCGCGATGAAACTCGATGAGGGCGACAGCCTGATCGGTGTCGCGACCTGCCGCGAAGGCGATGACGTCCTGCTCGCGTCCCGCCTGGGTCGTTGCATCCGGTTCCAGTTGTCCGACGACACGGTGCGCGTCTTCGCCGGCCGTGACTCGTCCGGCGTGCGCGGCATCAAGCTGGCCAACAAGGATGAGGTCATCAGCCTGTCGGTCCTGCGCCACGTCGATGCGACGATCGAGGAACGCAGCGCCTACATGAAGATCGCCAACGCCAAGCGGCGCGGCAACGGCGAGGAAGAGGCGGCCGAGGCGCCGGCCGACACCGATGAGGTCGTGGCCGATGTCGCGCTGAGCCCGGAACGAATCGCCGAACTGGAAGCAGCGGAGGAAATGCTGCTGACCGTCACCGACATGGGATTCGGCAAGCGAAGTTCAGCTTATGAATATCGCGTGAGCGGTCGCGGCGGGCAGGGGATTGCCAATATCGCCCTGGCACCGCGTAATGGCAAAGCGGTCGCGGCGACCTTCCCGGTGCGGCAGGGCGATGACGTGATGTTGGTCACCGACGCGGGGCGCCTGATACGGGTGCCGGGCGATCAGGTCCGCATCACCGGTCGTTCCGCCATGGGAGTCACGCTGTTCCGCGTCAACGCCGGAGAGCGCGTCACCAGCGTGTTCCCGGTGTTGGAGGACGAAACCGAGGAAACTGGCGTGGCGGACGAACCAACCGCGCCCGAGGAAGGAAGCGATGCCTGATCCCTTGCCTGTCCCCGCCGCATCCAAGCGGGTTGGGCTCTACCCCGGCACGTTCGACCCCATCACCAACGGTCATCTCGACGTCATCGGCCGAGCCGCTCGGCTGTTGGATAGGTTGGTGGTTGGGGTGGCGATCAATCTGGGGAAAGGGCCGTTGTTCGAGCTTGAGGAACGGGTCGAGCTTGTGCGCGCCGAAACGCGCGACATCGCGCTGCGCAACAACACGGTCATCGACGTGGTGCCGTTCAAGGACCTGCTGATCGACTTCGCGCGGCGGGAAGGCGCCAGCATGATCGTGCGCGGCCTGCGGGCGGTGTCGGACTTCGACTACGAATTCCAGATGGCCGGCATGAACTACCGCATGGCCCCGGATGTCGAGACGGTCTTCCTGATGGCGAGCGAGCGGCACCAGTTCATCGCGTCCCGCCTGGTCAAGGAAGTGGCAAAGATGGGGGGCGATTTCACGTCCTTCGTACCGCCTTTGACCTATGAGCGGGTCCTGGCCAAGGTCCGCGGCTGAGATTGGAGAGTTCTATGCATCGTCGTACCTTGATTGCCGGTGTCGCGCTGTTGCCGATTGCCTGCGCGGCCGAGGCGCAGCCGGCGCTCGACCCCGAGAACACGTTGGTCCTGGACCTCAAGCAGGGCCAGGTCGTGATCCAGATGTTCCCTGACCTGGCGCCCAAGCATGTGGAGCGGATCAAGACGCTCGCTCGGCAGGGCTTCTACGACAACACGCCGTTCCATCGCGTGATCGAGGGGTTCATGGCGCAGGGCGGTGATCCGACCGGCACGGGCACCGGCGGCAGCCCGCTGCCCAACCTGCCGGCCGAGTTCGGCAAGCGGCGCTTCCTGCGCGGCGTGTGTGGCATGGCGCGGACCCAGGATCCCAACAGCGCGAACAGCCAGTTCTTCATCATGTTCGCGCCGGCGCCGAATCTGGACGGGCAATACACGGTCTGGGGCCAGGTCGTCCGGGGCATGGAAGTCGTCGACCAGATCAAGCGCGGCGCGGGCGGCGGTGGCACCGTCACCAATCCCGACCGTCTGTTGAAGGCGCGCGTCCAGGCTGACGTGAAGTAGGCTTATTCCACTCTACCCCCCTTGCTTGAGAGGGGGGACCGGGGGGAGGGGGCTTGCCCCACCGTACCCAAACCCAAAGGACCATCAGCATGAGCGACGCCGACCTGACCGACATCATCCATATGGAAATCCCGCATGGCCGCGTGGTGATCCGCCTGCGCCCCGACGTCGCGCCGAATCATTGCGAGCAGATCCGCACGCTGGTGCGCCAGGGCTTCTACGACGGCACCCCGTTTCATCGCGTGATCGAGGGTTTCATGGCCCAGGGCGGCGACCCGACCGGGACGGGCATGGGCGGCAGCGACCTGCCCAACATCCGCGCCGAGTTCACGCGGGAAGCGCGCTTCCTGCGCGGCACCTGCGGCATGGCGCGTTCTCAGGACCCGCATAGCGCGAACAGCCAGTTCTACATCATGTTCGCCCCGTCGCCGCATTTGGATGGGCAATACACGATCTGGGGCCAGGTGATCGAAGGCATGGAAGCGATCGACAAGCTCAAGCGCGGGTCGGGCGGGTCTGGCTCGGTGACCGACCCGGATCGCATCATCTCCATGAAGATGGCGGCCGACGCGGTTTAGCATTCGCACAACACCCTTGACCCGCGGCGCGGCTTGGCGTTCAAGGCGCCCTTGCCGCGCGCGATGCGACATGAGCCCGTAGCTCAGCTGGTAGAGCACGAGACTTTTAATCTTGGGGTCCTGGGTTCGAGTCCCAGCGGGCTCACCAAGCTTCCGAACATTCCTGACAGGGAGAACAGCGATGTCCGTTCTGACACAGGATCAAAAGGATGCGTTCTGGCGCGATGGATGCTTGGTGGTGTCGGACGCGATAACGCCAGCCCAACTCGCCGCCTTGCGTCAGGAAATCTCCGGCTGGGTTGACGAAAGCCGAGCGCATAAGGTGCCGTTCGGACCGCCTTGCGTCGATGGGCGGCCTCGGTTCGACATGGGCACCGAGCATAGCGCCGAACACCCCGCGCTGCGGCGGATCAACAACCCGTCCGATATCTCGGACGCCTATCTGGAGGTGATGCGGGGCAGCCGCATGACCGACATGGTGGCCGACCTGATCGGGCCGGATGTGAAGTTCCACCACTGCAAGATCAACCTGAAGCTGACCGGCGCGAAGACCGAGGTGCTGTATCACCAGGACTTCGCCTACACGCCGCACACGAACGACGATGTCGTGACGGCGCTGCTGTTCCTGGACGACATTGATGAGACGAATGGCGCTCTGACCGTCGTGCCAGGGTCGCATAAGGGGCCGATGTTTTCTCTGTTCGACGGGGCGCGGTTTACCGGTGCCGTGGCGCCGGAGACCGAGAAGGATCTGCTGGCGCGAAGCATCCCCTGTTACGGATCGGCTGGCAGCGTGTGTTTGATGCACACGAAGCTGGCGCATGGGTCTTCGGCCAATGCCGGGGACAAGCCGCGCGGGCTGTATATCTGCGTGTATTCCGCCGCCGATGCCGTGCCGATCGCGGCGAACCCGATGCCGAGCACGCATGAGGGTGAGATTGTGCGGGGCAAGCCGTCGCGGGTGGCTCGGTTGAGCGGCGGGACGGTGGAACTGCCGCAGCAGCCGAAGTCGGCGTCGTTCTTTACGGTGCAGGGGCAGGCTTCCGCGCAGGCGGCGGAGTAGGGGTATCCCCGGTCAACGCCCCCTCCCCCCTTGAGGGGGAGGGCTGGGGTGAGGGGGCATCGCGGCATTGTCGGTGGGGTTTCGACCCCCCACCCCAACCCTCCCCCTCAAGGGGGGAGGGGGAAATAGTCCGTTACGCCAACCCGTAGAACGCCGCGCAGTTGTCCCGCACGATCCTCTGCCGCAGCGCCGGGTCCATCCCCGCCGTCTGTTCCGTCAGCACATCCTGGCTCCACGGCCAGGTCGAGTCGCTGTGCGGGAAGTCGTTCGCCCACATCAACTGGTGCGGCGCCATCATGTGCGCCAGCTGGAATGCCACGTGGTCGTCCTGGAACGTCAGGCGGATGTTCTCCTTGAAGTAGTCCGACGGTAGCATCTCCAGCTCCTGCCCCTTCAGCCAGTGGCGGTGCCGCTTGTAGGCGTGATCCATCCGATACATGAAATGCGGCCCCCAGCCCGCATCGGCCTCCACGCAGGCGACCTTCAGCTTGGGGTGGCGCATGAACACGCCGCTCATGATCATCATCGCGATGATGTCCTGGCAGCCGCGGATGATCGTCAGGAAGCTGCTGACCTTGGGCCCGCGCGGCCGATTCGTCGCATCGGAGCTGGATGTCAGGATGTGGAACGATAGAGGCAGGTTCAGCGCCACCGCCGCTTCCCAGAACGGGTCATAGGCCGGGTCGTCATAATCCGACTCGCCGGGGTTACCCGGCATCATCACACCCCGGAACCCCATCGCCTTGATGCGCTCCAGGTCGGCGATCCCGTCCTTGACGGTGCGGATCGCGGTCTGCCCCAGCCCGATCAACCGGTCGGGCGACTGGGAGACATAGCCTTCGAGCCAGCGATTATACGCCTCCAGGCAGGCATGCTTGTAGTCGAGGTCCTTGTGGTTACACAGGACCATGCCGACGCTCGGGTAGATGACTTCCGCGCCCACGCCGTCGCGATCCTGGTCGCCCATCCGCGCCTTGGGGTCCCAGCCGCCGCGATGCAGGTCCTCGAACCGAGCGCCGTCCTTGCGGAGCAGGGTGGGATCGATGCCAGCGGCCGAGATCAGGCTGAGGGGAATGGTCTGCTTCATCCCCTCGATCACATAGATATCGCCCAGCCGGTCATCGCGCACGATCGACGGCGCGCGGTCGCGGAACTTCGGGTCGATATGGGCGCGATAGCAGTCCGGCGGCTCGGTGATATGGGAGTCGGCGGAAATCGGGAGAGCGGTCATGGGCGGTTCCATTTCTCTTGGCGGCCCGTCTTGATGACCGGCCTGTTCCCTCCCGACGATCCTACCGGCCGGTATCAATCCCGTGCAAGCGCGCGGGCCAGAGGGGTGATGGAGGGCAGGCGGTCGATCTCCCATGTCCGTCCGATGATCGTATCGATTGCGCCGGTAAATCCACCATGGCGGCAGGAGTCCCGCAGCTTGTCCTCGAGCTCCCGGTCCGTCAGCGGGTTCTGCTCGCTGCCCTTGGGGTGATGCACGGTCGCCTCGAAGGTCCGGCCATCCGTGGTGCGGACGATGGCGGTTGCGGCGCCGCGCGGACTGCCGGCGTCGAGCCGTGC
Organism: Asaia bogorensis; assembly: GCA_945873195.1. Taxonomy (GTDB): domain Bacteria; phylum Pseudomonadota; class Alphaproteobacteria; order Acetobacterales; family Acetobacteraceae; genus Rhodopila; species Rhodopila bogorensis_A. The sequence continues at coordinate 28,522 of CAMCDA010000013.1, read as the reverse complement.
CTTGACGCGGGACCGCAAGGCCACGACGGCCGGATCGTGGGTGATTTCATCGGAAAATTCATGCAGCCCGGCGGCGCCGAACAGGAATGAAACGGCGGCGCAATGGTGGATGCTGACGCGGGCATCGCGTTCGTTGCGAACGATCCGATCGCCCCGGTCCAGCAGCAGTTGATCGCCGGAGACGGTGACCTCCGCGATCCGTTCCGGGGTCAATCCGTGGTCGCGGCGCAGTTCCAGGCAGGCATCGATGACGGCGTGCATGACGATGCCGCAGGGGTAGGGCTTGTAGGTGTTCTTCGCGATCTCCCACCGCTGGCCCAGGCCTTCCGTCATCTCCTTGACCTGCGGTTCGTCTCCCATGCCGCGCGCCCAGCCGAGCGGGCCTTCGATGGCGGCGGGGGCGGCGGTGTAGCCCTGTTCGGCGAGTAGGGCGGCGAAGATGCCGTTCCGGGCGGCGTTGCCCACGCTGACGTTCTTGGCGGCGCTCGGCAGGTTTTCCACGCTGCCGGCGGATTGGCTCGCGGCGATGCCGAGGGCGTGCCAGGTCCGTTCGGCGTCCAGGCCCAGCAGCCTTGCCGCGGCGGCCGCGGATCCGAACACGCCGCAGGTCGACGTGATGTGCCAGCCGCGCGCGTAATGACCGGGGGACACGGCGTTGCCGATGCGGCACTCAACCTCGGCGCCGAGCAGGAAGGCGCGCAGGACGGCGGCCCCGGTCAGGCCCCGCTGTTCGGCCAGGGCCAGCACCGCCGGTGCCACCGGGGCGGTCGGATGGATCACCGTCCGCAGATGGGTATCGTCGTAATCCAGCAGATTGCCGCTGACGGCGTTGATGAAGGCGGCACCCAGCACGTCCAGCCGTTCGGCCCGACCGATCACCGTAACCCGGTCGGCGCCGCTGACCGGGACCAGGACCCGCATGGCCATGTCGATCGGCGGGGTGGCGGCAACCCCCAGCGCGCAGCCCAGGAAGTTCAGCAGCGAGCGTCGACCCTCATGCAGCAGGGCCTCCGGCAGGTCGTCCGTGGAGGCGACGAAGGCGCCCAGGCGCTGCCCGACATGATCCTGTGACATCCGTGTTTCCTCCCATTCCGGGGACAGGGTCGCATATCCGCTCGCGCCACGCACCCGGGCAACGATTCGTCATGAAAGTGGATCGAAGCGGCGCGTCATCACGCCGCGCGGGATGGTTCTGAAATTCCGTAGGCGGAATGGTCGGCGGGAACGTCAAAGCATTGTTTGGGGCGGCTAAACCGCCGTCAAAAGGGCCGTCAAATTCACTTTGACGGCGGACCGAGTATAGAAGATCACAGACATATTCGACAAGTTTCCGTGGCGGACAACGGAATGCGCCCTTGTCCCGCCATGGACCACAAGGCATGAGACCGTTCCGATCCCGTAGCATCCTTTTCAGCACATCCGGGCGCGTCCTGGAATCACCCGCGCGGGTGATCCTGCCCAGGCCGGCGCCATGACCGTGGATGATGACCAGGAACTGCCGGAACGTCTGGCGATGCGTCTCTACGCCGACGTCCTCGACGGTACGCCGCTTGAACAGGCGCTGGGCCGGCTCGCCGACGCGCTTGGCGGAGAAACCGCCTTCGCCACCCGCGTCTTCTTCAACGCCGATGACACCATCCCGGTTGGCCGTTTCTCCCAAATGGGCTTCGACCCGGCGGCCCTCGCGGACCACGCGACGCATTGGATGCCGCTCGATCCGCGCATGGAAGCAGGGGTGGCCCAGCCCGCCGGCGTGATCAGCTTCGGCCGCGTGCTGCCGGCCGAGGCGCTGGAACGTTCCCCGTGCTGGAACGAATTTGCGGTCAGGCGAGCGCCCGCGTTCCATAGCCTGGCGGCGCGGTTCGAGGTGGGGGCCGAGGTCACCGGCATCGTCGCCATCCAGCGGCCATTGGGCCGGGACCCGTTCGGCCCGCGGGAGGAAGCCCTGATGACCCGGCTTTACCCGCATCTCAAGCGCGCCTTGCTGGCCGAATTGCGGCTGACCGACGCCCGGGCGATGTCCTCGGCCACCGGCATGGACGGGATGCACCACGGGGTCGCGGTGCTGGACACCGAACGCCGGCTGCATTTCGTCAACGCGACCCTGGCCCGGTTCCTGGCCACGCGGGATGGTTTGGCCCTCGGCGCGGGGTGCGTGCGGCTGTGCGATCCGGCGGCCCAGCGCGACGTGGATCGGGCGATCCGCCAAAGCCTCTCCGTCGTCAGCGGCCACATGCGGGTGCTGCCGGATACGACCGGGTTCCAGGCCATGCGTCCCTCCGGCCTGGCCCCCTGGCTGATCCAGGTCCTGCCCCTGCGCCCCGGTCATGATGGACCGTTTGCCGGGGTTGAAGGCGTGGTGCTGATCGTGACCGACACCGAGGCCCGCACCGCCGCCGCCTCCATCCGCCTGCGCCAGGCGCTCGGCCTTTCCCCGGCCGAGGCCTCGCTCGCCGCCGCCCTGGCGGGCGGGACCACGCTGGCGGATCATGCCCGCAAGCGTGGGGTGTCCTTGGAAACGGTGCGGTCGCAGATGGCCAACATCCGGCGCAAGACCGGATGCCGGCGTCAGGCGGAGCTTGTGGCCCTGGTCGGTGCCGTCATGCGTCAGATCGCGATCGCATAGGCCGGGCGGCGAGGATCGGCGCCGCCACCCTTCAGGCCGGTTTTCGGGTCGGACAGAATCGCCTCCACGCTGCCGGCGAGCCAGGTCCATTCCGGCCATGTATGGATTTCATGCCCGCGCGCGGCCAGGTCGTCGCGCACGGATTTGTCGATCCGCCCTTCCATCGCCAGCCTGCCGGGGAAGTATTCGAACGGCGCGAAGGACGACGGGAAGGAGTAGGAGGCGAAGCGCGGCGCCTCGATAGCGGTCTGCGGGTCCATGCCGAAATGCATGACGTTCAGCATGACCTGGAGCATGGCCTGGATCTGCACATCCCCGCCCGGGGTGCCGAAGGGCATGACGCCGCCGTCCTCGGTGACCAGGATCGCGGGGTTGGGTGTCAGACGCGGGCGCTTGCCGGGGGCGACGCCGGCCGGGTGTTTCGGATCGGGGCGGGACTGGGAGCCTCGGCCGGACGGGGCAATCCCGAGGGAGGGGATGATCGGGACATTGCCGCAGCCGTCGGACGGGGTGACGCTGAAGGCGTTGCCCCAGCGGTCGACGACGCAGGCGTAGGAGGTATCGGCCTCCACCCGCGGCAGTTCCAGTTCCGACGCCTGATAGGACCGGTTGGGGATATCCAGCGGGGCCGGCATTTCCCCGAACGCCCGGTCATCGCGCACCGCCGCCGCTCGGCGTTTGATGGTGGCGGGGTCGAGCAAATGGTTGATCGGCACGTCCACGAAGTTCGGATCGCCGAAGAAATGCTCCCGGTCCGCGAGGGCCAGGTTGATGCACTCGGTCAGGCGGTGGATGTAGTCGGCGGAGTTGTGGGCGAGGCCGTCAATCCCGACCTGCTCGACCAAAGCGAGCGCCTGTTGCAGGGCGGGGCCCTGGCACCAGGGGCCGCAGGTGATCAGTTCGTGGCCGCGCCAGTTGCGGCGGACGACGGGTTCGATCGGGGAATGGTATTCCGCCAGGTCGGACATCGAGAGATAGCCGCCGTTTTCCTGCTGGAAACGGATGATCTCCCGCGCGATGTCGCCCTTGTAGAAGGCGTCGTGGGCGGCTTGCAGGCCGGCCATGCGGTCGGGGCCGGCGGCCAGGTCCTGGTCGGCCATGTATTGCAGGGTGCGTGACAGGGCCGCCTGGATCAGCATCTCGCCGGTTGCCAGCGGCTTGCCCCGGGGCATGAAGATCGCCGTGTTGCCTTCCCAGCGCGCGTATTCATGGGCGTGGGATTTGATCGAGGTCTCCAGCAGGGGATAGACGCTGTAGCCCTCGGCCGCGAAACGAATGGCGGCGGCGGCGACATCGGCGAAGCGCATGGTCCCGTGGCGGCGGAGCGCGGTGATCCAGGCGTCGGGGGCGGAGGGGACGACCGTGCGGAGTACCCCGTCCGGGATCTTGCCCCCGTGTTCTCGCATGAACAGGTCGGCGGGCAGCGATTTGGGCCACCAGCCGAGGCCGGCGATGCTTTCGACGCTGCCATCGGCGAGGCGGATGAGGATGGGCGCCACCCCCGCGACGTTCACGAGGTCCGGTTGCAGAACGCCGAGCGCGATGCCGGCGGCGCATCCGGCGTCGATGGCGTTGCCGCCGGATTCAAGGATGGAGAAGGCGGCGGCGGCGGCAAGGTAGTGCCCGGCCGAGACGGCGTGGCGCGTGCCATAGACGGTGGGACGGTGGCTCATGCTGGTGGCTCCCCGATCTTGGTCGTCTGGAAAGGGGGAGAGTGGGGGAAAAGGGGGGGCTGGTCCAGGGTAGGGGGTGTTTTCTCACCGGGCATGGGGTGGTGTTGGGGGAATTTTTTGTTGGTGGGGGCGGGTGGGTGGTTGGGGACGAATCCTCACCGGACATGGGGTTGGACCGTGTGGAAAAATCGGGTGGGTCCCCTGGTGGGTTGTTCGTTCGTCATATGTTCCGTATAGCCGATGGGCGGCGGGCGAGGCAAGGCGGGGTTGGGGGGACGGGACCGGAGACGGCTGGGGTCGCTTCCGGCGGCGCGGCTGGGGTGGGGTCGTCCCGGCAGTCGTGGGCGGTCAGCGGTAAATTTGGAGCTTCGTCAGATGACGCAGTGGTGACACATCGCTCACACCCGTCCCGTTCAGATGGAGGCGTTGCAGAGCGGAAAGGCCGGCGAGGGGCGACACGTCGCTCACACCCGTCCCGTCCAGATCGAGGTGTTGCAGAGCGGAGAGGCCGGCGAGGGGCGACAGGTCGCTCACACCGGTGTGGCCCAGATCGAGGCGTTGCAGAGCGGCGAGGCCGGCGAGGGGCGACAGGTCGCGCACTCCCGTCCCGTCCAGATCGAGGTGTTGCAGAGCGGAGAGGCCGGCGAGCGGCGACACGTCGTTCACGCGCGTCCCGTCCAGATCGAGGCGTTGCAGAGCGGCGAGGCCGGCGAGCGGCGACACGTCGCTCACACCCGTCCCGTTCAGATAGAGGAATTGTAGAGCGGAGAGGCCGGCGAGGGCCGACACGTCACTCACATCCGTCCCATGCAGATCGAGGCCTTGCAGTGCCGTGAACTGCGCAAGGGGGCGGAGGTCGTCGAACCGTGCCTCGGTGTAACTGCTGTTATCCACCCAGATCCGCAACGTCGTCACGAACGGCACCCAGGAGTCCGGCACCTGCTCTCCAGCCAGGACCATCTTCCTGACGCGATCCAGATCGAAACCCGGCGGCGGTTCGGCGGGCGATTGCGGCGGGACGGACACCTTGCCCCCACCCCCCGCCTTGCCCGGAAACGCATCCGTCCCCGCCCGCTCCACCAGAACATCCATCGCATGCCCGATATCGCTCGGCATGGAGGCCAGCAGCGGCCCGAGATAAGGCCGCGCCTGTTCCAGAAACGCCTCGAACCGTTGCTCAAACAGCACCCTGGCGGGATCGGGGCCGCCGGCCTGGGCGATATCGTGTTCGGCAACGAAACTGCCGCCGCGGGACAGCACACCCTGCGTGCCGCTGAGGCCGAAGGCGCCGGCCTTGCCGCCCTGGGCCGGATCGCGGCGGGCGGCGTCCAGCGTCTTCTCCAGAATGTCTCTGGCGGCCGGGGTCAGCACCTGCTGGTCCCGCGCCGCGCGCAGCGTGTCGATGGCGGGCGGCAGCAACTCCGGATGGGCGTAGAACCCGCCGCGCTGGTCGTCGAACCCCAAGGCAGAGGGGAATTCCCGCACGAACAGCGCCGTCCGGTTGACCAGGTCGCTCAAGGCGCGGGCCACGGCCGGGGGCAGAGGCTCGGGGTCCGTCGACTGGCGCGCGTGCAGGTCCCGGTCCATCCCCAGGAAGCTGCCGAGCGCGGTGGAGGCGAGCCAGAGGTCCAGGATGTCCTCGGGCAACGCGGTCAAGGGCCGGTTGAGCGCGTCGGCCAGGGCCTGGGCGGCGGGGATCAGGTCGTCCCAGTCCTGGTCCAGCCGGTTGCCGAGGCGTTGGACTCGTTCCAGGAACCGGCTGGCGTCGTGCCGGACTGCCGCATGCAGGGTGCGCACGATGGGGGAGGCGACGGCGGAGACATCGGCGTCGGACCCGGCCCCGATCAGGTCAAGCTGGCCGTCGAGGGGTTCCAGCACGGGGCCGCCGGGTGGGCTCCGCTCCCCGATCAGGGCGTCGAGCGGGCTGTCGGTCTTTGGCGTCAGGTTGAAATGGCGGGCGACGGCCTTGTGCAATTGGGCGACGGCGGCTGCATGGCCGTCGTCCTGGCGGCGCCACTCGGTGATCGGCTTCAGACGCCGAGCGTGCATCGGCAGAGCCTGGATGTCGCGGGAGAGGCTCTGCCAGGCGCAGGGCATCAGGACGATCGGCACGACCTTGCCGTTGACCGCGTTCGCGCGTTTGACGATCGCGGGGAGTTCTCGGTTTTGGATGAAGCGGCTGGCGAGGGAGGAGGGGCTGGTCAGCAGCAGGAACAGGTCCGAGTCGTTGATCGCGGCCTCGATCTGCTTGTTCCAATGGGCGCCGGCGTCGATGCTCTCGTCGTGCCAGAAGGTGATGTCGAAGGCGCGGGTGAGGTCGTCGAGGTAGACCAGCAGCCGTTCCAGCATGCGCAGGTCGTCATGGGCGTAGGAGATGAAGCCCTTGATCCGTTCCCCCGTGTCGGGTGGTGGTTTGCGGGGACCGTGTGCCATGCCTGTGTGCCCGGTGCCCTTCGCGGCTGCGTGGGGTGGCAGAGTGGGGCAGGACGGCGGCGTGGTCCAGTCAACCTTGCCGTTTCGGGATTGGATTGAGTGGCTGAGGACCGCCCGATGTGAACGAATTGTTCACACATCGTCCCCAGAATGCGGAAGCCGGCGGGAATGACCCCGCCGGCTAACTGTCAGGAGGACAGAGATGCTAGGACATCTCCTCATCCTGCTGCTGATCGTGGTGATCCTTGACCTCAAAGTCAAGATAACCATCGAAAAGCCGTAGGGGTGGGGCCGGTTCGTTCGCGAGCCGGCTCTCCCCTGACGGGACGTTGCCGCCCGAGATTGCCGCGTGCGTGAAGCCTCCTTGCCCCAAAATGTGCAAGCCGGCGCCGGCCAACCGTTGGCAGGACAGAGTTGCTGGTCGATCCCCTCATCCAACCGCACAGGAAAACGTTGCGGGGTCGACGGAAGAGCGGACGACCCACCCGCTTCAGACTGCGGACATCCTTACGCGGCACCGGCAGCGGTCGGTTGCCGCCCGCGCGGGTGGCGAACGGCGTGCCGGAGTGGCATGGTCGCAACGTTGGAATCGCATCCAGTGAAGCCGGGGATTGAGTTATGAGCCTGATGAAGGAAAGCCGGAACAACGCCACCATCCGCGTCACGGATCGGGTGTGGTCGACCTTGCAGGATCATCGCGTCGCGTTTCGGAAGCTGGATCGGGAAAAGGTCCGGGCGATCGTGCTCGATAAGAATGCGGTGGTCGAGGAGTACACGACCGTCTCGACCACGCGGCTGCAGACGATGGGCGCGCACAGCTACCTGATGGACAATGTCGTATTCGAGTCCGTCGGGCGGTATTGTTCGATCGCCGATGGGGTCGCGGTGATGGGCGTCCGCCATCCCTTGGAATCGGTCACGACGTCGAACGTGATCTACGTGGCGCGCCTGCAATCGGCGATCTGGGCGCGCCAGGACTTCCTTGGCGCCGAGACCCCCTTGCGCGCGCCCCGCACCCTGCAGGAATCGCTGCCGGTGATCGAGAACGATGTCTGGATCGGCAACAACGTCCTCCTGAAGCGCGGGATCACCCTGCACACGGGCTGCGTCGTCGGCGCCGGCTCGATCGTTACCAAGGACGTACCCCCCTATGCGATTGTCGCCGTCAACCCGGCCCGGATCATCCGCATGCGCTTCAACGAGGCCCTCGTCGAACGCCTGCTGGCCAGCGCCTGGTGGGACAAGCATCCCAAGGCGGTGATGTCCGGCGATCTGCAGGACCCCGAGCGCTTCCTGGACCAGATCGCCGGGGCTGAACGCTATGTCTACCGTACCCTCACCTGGCGGGACCTGATCTAGCCGGCGCTGGACCGCGGTTCGGGTTGGGTGGCAAACTCCGCTCGACAGTCCGTTTCACGAGGCCCCGATGCCCACCTATGATTATGAATGCGAAAACTGCGGCCCGTTCTCGGAAAGCCACCCGATGGCCGAGTTCGACCGTCCGCAGCCCTGCCCCGACTGCGGTGAGAAAGCGCCTCGCCTGCTGACCGTGCCCGCGATCGGCGGCATGGCGCGGGAGGACGCGGGCGCCGGCATGCAGGCCGCCATGTCCCATCCCGGCGGCTGCGCCTGCTGCGCCGGCCCCCGTCGCTTCTCGGCCGAGGCGGTCTGACCCCACCTCCCTCGCCAGAGAGACGCAGCGCCATGACCGAAACAAATTGGCGCGCCCGCGCCAACACCGTCTTCCAGACCGAGAAGACCCCCGCGACCGGCACGCGCGGCATGGTGGTCACGAACCATCCGCTCGCCTCGGCCGCGGGGGCCGAGATGCTGGCCGCCGGCGGCAACGCGATCGATGCCGCCATCGCCGCCTTCTTCACACTGACAGTGGTGGAGCCGATGATGGTCGGGATCCTCGGCGGCGGGATGGCGCATATCCGTCTGGCCGACGGGACCCATAACGTGATCGACGGGCAGAGCATGGCCCCGCTCGCGACCGGACCGGCCACCTTCACCCCCGATCCGAATGCCGTGCCCGGTACGATGGATACGATCGGGCGGCGGAATGCGGTCGGCCCGACCTCGGTCGCCACCCCGGGCAACCTGATGGGCTGGTGCGAGGCGCTGGCCCGGTTCGGGACCTTCTCGCTCGCCGATGTGATGGAGCCGGCGATCCGCCATGCCTCCCGCGGGTTCCGGGTGACGCCCTATCTGAATGAATGCGTGACCGACGCCGCCGCCGACATGGCGATGGACCCCGCGATTTCGCGGATTTACCTGCCCGGCGGGTCGCCCATCGCCGCCGGCGCGCGGCTGGTCACGGGGGGCTACGCCGAGACCTTGCGCGCCGTCATGCGGGAAGGGCCGTCCGTCCTGTATACCGGCAGCCTCGGGCACCTCTACGCCGACCACATGGCTCAGGCCGGCGGCTACATCACCACCGAGGACCTGGGCAGCTACCGCACCATCGCGCGGGAGGCGCTGCGGGGCACCTATCGCGGGTACGAGATCATCGGCCCGCCGCCGCCGACCTCCGGCCCGCTGCACATCATTCAGATGCTGAACATCCTGGAAGGCTACGACATTGGGGCCATGGGTTTCGGCAGCCCCGATCACGTGCATCTGCTGGCCGAGGCGCTGAAGATCGCCTTCGCCGATCGCGCCGCCGCCACCGCCGATCCGGCCTTCGTGAAGGTCCCGGTCGGCAAGATCATGGACAAGGCCTATGCCGCGTCCCGTCGATCCCGCATCGACCTGGCGCGTGCCCAGGCCTGGACGGCCGAGGTCGCGCCCGGGGAGGGGGAGCAGCACACGACTCACCTGACCGTGGCCGATGGCATGGGCAACGTCGTGGCCAGCACGCAGACCATCAACTCCCTGTTCGGGGCGCGGTATGTCGTGCCTGGGACGGGGATGATCCCGAACAATTACATGTATGTGTTCGACCCCCGGCCGGGGCGGGCCAGCTCCATCGCGGCCGGCAAGCGGATTACCTCGTCGATGTCGCCGGTGATCGTGCTGCGGGATGGCAAGCCGGTCTGGGCGCTGGGACTGCCGGGAGGATTGCGAATTTTCCCCTCCGTCTTCCAGGCGCTGGTCAACCTGATCGACCATGGCATGAGCGTGCAGGAAGCCGTCGAGGCCCCGCGCGTCTGGACCCAGGGCCATCAATTGGAAATCGAGGCCGGTTTCCCCGCCGCGCTGTTCGAGGCGATGCGCGGTCGCGGCCATCCGGTGGCGAAGGTCGGCAACGTGGCGGGCGGCATGAGCGCGATCCATTTCCGGCCCGATGGAGTGATGGAGGGGGCCGCCTGCTGGCGCGCGGACGGGACTCCGATTGGCATCGGCGGGGGGCTCGCGCGGGCGGGGGTGCGGTTCCGGCCGGAGGCGAACCGGGTTTAGCGAGGCGATTTCTTGCCTCACCGGCGGCATGTCGGGTAAGAACAAAAAATGAACTATCAGCCAAGCCGGTTGCTATCCTCCGCGCGGTGTCTCAATGGCGGCAGGCCGGAGCCTGATCCGGACCGGCGACGTCCAGGGCCAGAAGCTGGCGGTTTTTCTGTACGGTCGTACCCCATGTCCGGTGAGGAATCGGGCGACGTCCCGCGCCGATGCGTTGGAGGAATGGAACAGCGGCCCGGCATGGGAACCGGCCTCCGCGTTTCAGCACGGAGAAGCAGGGAGGAGTCACCGAGGACAACTGAGGGTGGCACGACACCGGCTGACCCTCGACACAATTTTCCTCCTCGTCCTTCGTGACTCCTCCCTGCTTCTCCGTGCTTTGCATCCAAGCCGAAAATCCAGGCGGTGCCCCCTCCGGAACGCACGGTCATTTTTTCACCCGATACAACCCCATGTCCGGTGAGGACCCGCACCTCCCCTCCGATTTTGTACCCGGGAACACCCCATGCACCGTGAGAACGACCGCGGCGCGGGTCAGCCCCGATCAAACCAGCCCTGTCGCACGTTGGCGGCTCATTCCGCCTCCTGCTAGACTGACTAAGCATGCGTGAGGAGACAGACATGTCGGTTGACCTGCCCGAGCGGGAGGCCATGGAGTTTGATGTGGTGATCGTTGGTGGCGGCCCCTCGGGCCTGTCCGCGGCGATCCGCCTGAAGCAGTTGCTGCCCGACAGCTCGGTGTGCCTGGTGGAAAAAGGCAGCGAGGTCGGCGCCCATATCCTCTCCGGCGCCGTGCTCGAACCGCGTTCCCTGAACGAACTTCTGCCGGACTGGAAGGAACAGGGCGCGCCGCTCGACACCCCGGCCGGGGAAGACCGGTTCCTGTTCCTGACGGAAACCAGCTCCACCCGGCTGCCCACGCCGCCGCAGATGAACAACCACGGCAACTACATCGTCTCCCTCGGCAATGTCTGCCGCTGGCTCGGCCAGCAGGCGGAGGCGCTGGGCGTCGAGATCTATCCCGGATTCGCCGCGGCCGAGGTCCTGATCGAGGAAGGCCGCGTCGTCGGTATCGCGACGGGTGACCTCGGCGTCGCCAAGGACGGGTCGATCACCGACAACTACCAGCGCGGCATGGAACTGCGCGCCCGCTACACGATGTTCGCGGAAGGCTGCCGCGGTTCGCTGTCCAAGCAACTGATGGATCGGTTCCACCTGCGGGAGAACAGCGATCCCCAGACCTATGCCATCGGCATGAAGGAACTGTGGGAAATCCCCGAGGCGAACCACCAGGCGGGTCTGATCGAGCATACGATCGGCTGGCCGCTGGAGCGGGACACCTATGGCGGCTCGTTCCTGTATCATGTCGGCAAGAACATGATCTCCTACGGTTTCGTCATCGGGCTCGACTACAAGAACCCCTGGCTGTCGCCGTTCGAGGAGATGCAGCGGTTCAAGACCCACCCGGACATCCGCAAGCATTTCGCTGGCGGGCGGCGCATCGCCTATGGCGCGCGGGCGCTGTCGGAAGGCGGGTTCCAGTCCTTGCCCAAGCTGACCTTCCCGGGCGGGATGCTGATCGGTGACGCGGCCGGGACGGTGAACGTGCCGAAGATCAAGGGCACGCACACCGCGATGAAGACCGGCATGGTCGCCGCCGAGGCGGTGGCCGAGGCCCTGTCCGATGACGGTCCCGCGGAACTGACCCGCTACCCCGAGATGCTGCAAAAAAGCTGGCTGTGGGAGGAGTTGCACAGCGTCCGCAACATCCGCCCCGGCTTCGCCAAGTTCGGCTTCTGGGGCGGGCTGCTGCATGCGGGGATCGACACCTATCTGTTCCGCGGTAAGGCGCCCTGGACGCTGCGCCACAAGCACGCGGACAACGAGGTGACGCTCGAAGCCGACATGGCGCCGAAGATCGAGTATCCGAAGCCCGATGGCGTGCTGACCTTCGACCGCAATTCCTCAGTGTTCATCTCGAACACCAACCACGAGGAAAACCAGCCGGTCCATCTGACGCTGAAGGATGCGTCGGTGCCGGTGGAGGTCAACCTCAAGCGCTTCGGCGGGCCGGAGGCGCGGTTCTGCCCCGCAGGTGTCTACGAGTTCGTGGGCGTGGAGGAAGGCGAGCCGCGGTTGCAGATCAACGCGCAGAACTGCGTGCACTGCAAGACGTGCGATATCAAGGACTTCGGACAGAACATCAACTGGGTAACCCCGGAAGGCGGCGGCGGGCCGAACTACCCCGGCGGGATGTAGGGTTTCCCCCCTGGGTGTGGGTTTTCCCCGCCTGGGTGTGGGGATCCCCCGGAATCCCCCTCCCCCCTTGAGGGGGAGGGTCGGGTTGGGGGGTAAGCAACCCCCCGGACTTGTGCCCTTGACCCCCGGGGTAGTCACCCCAGGACTTGTGCCAACCAGCCCCCTCACCCCAACCCTCTCCCACGAGGGGAGAGGGGGCGTGGCGGGACCGGCGTTGCCCTCAAGGGGGCAGCGACGTCACCCCACCTCCACCACCCCATCGATGAACCCGCCCGACTGCCTCAGCCACAGCCGAGCATAGACCCCACCCAGGGCCAGGAGTTCCGCATGGGTGCCGGCTTCGACCACCTGGCCATCGTCCAACACGATCAGCCGGTCCATCCGGGCAATCGTCGACAGCCTGTGGGCGATCGCGATGACCGTTCGTCCCTCCATCAGGCTGCCGAGTTGGGACTGGACCGCGGCCTCGACTTCGGAATCCAGGGCCGAGGTCGCCTCATCCAGCACCAGGATCGGGGCGTCCTTCAGGATCACGCGGGCCAGAGCGATCCGCTGGCGCTGCCCGCCCGACAGCTTCACGCCGCGTTCGCCGACATGGGCGTCGTAGCCGTGCCGGTCGTGCCAGTCCTGCAGGCCCATGATGAAGCCATGCGCCTCGGCGCGCCGCGCCGCGTCCTCGATCATCGCATCGGTGGCGTCGGGGCGGCCGTAGCGGATGTTCTCCCGGATCGAGCGGTGGAGCAGGGAGGTGTCCTGGGTCACCATCGCGATATGGGCGCGCAGGCTTTCCTGGGTCACGCCCGCGATGTCCTGCCCGTCGATCAGGATGCGGCCCGAGGCCGGGGAGAAGAAATGCAGCAGCAGGTTGACCAAAGTCGACTTGCCGGCGCCGGATGGACCGACGAGCCCCACCCGCTCGCCCGGCCGGATCGTCAGGTCGATACCGCGCAGCACGCCGCCGGCGCGGGAGCGGCCATAGTCGAAATGCAGGTTCTCGAACCGGATTTCCCCGCCGGCCACCCGCAGTTCCCGCGCGTCCGGGGCGTCGGGCATCTGCCAGGGCACGTCGATGGAGCGCATGCCGTCCTGCACCGTGCCGATATTCTCGAAGATCGAAGTCACGCTGCGGGCGACCCAACCGGCGATATTGGTCAACTGCCAGGACAAGGGGATCGCCGTCGCCACCATGCCCAGGGCCAGAAGGCCGGAGTCGTACAGGCTCAGCGCCGTTCCGGCGGTGCCGAGGATCAGGCTGGCGTTCATCAGATACAGCGTGCCCGTATAGCCGGTTGTCATGCGGGTCTGGGCGCGGAAGGCGGTGGTGTGGGCGTCGACGGCCTCCGTCACGAATCGGTCCTCGTCGCGCGCGCGGGCGAAGAGCTTCACGGTCAGGATGTTGGTGTACGAATCGACGACTCGGCCGATCAGGGTCGACCGCGTCTCCGACTGGTGGCGCGACCGGTCGCGCAGGCGGGGGACGAACCAGCACAGCATCAGCGCGTAGCAAAGGAACCAGCCCGCGGTCGGCACCGCGAGCCGCCAGTCCACGGACAGCAGCAGGATGATCGCGCTGGTGCCGTAGACGATGATGTACCAGGCGGCATCGAAGGCGAGCACCAGGCTCTCCCGCAGGGCCGCGCCGGTCTGCATGACCCGGTTTGCGATGCGGCCGGCGAAGTCGTTCTGGAAGAAGGCCCAGCTTTGCCGGACGACGTGCCAATGGTTCTGCCAGCGGATCAGGCTGGAGAAGCCCGGATTGACGATCTGGTTGACCAGCACGGCATGGGTGAACAGCCCCAATGGCCGCAGCACGCCGATGATCACGGCCATCACCGTAAGTTCGGCGCCCGCGGCGTTGATCAACTCGCCGGGACCATGGGTGGACAGGAGGGAGACAATGCGGCCGATACAGGCCGGGATCGCCATGTCGAGCAGGGCGGTCAGCCCGCCCACCACGAACAGCGCGACCGCCAGCCAACGGACCTGGCGGATGAAGTGCCAGTAGAAACGCAAAAGCCCCGCATGCGGCGGGGGCGTCGGAATGGCGGCGGTGGGGTCGAGAAGGGCTTCGAGGCGCTTGAGCATCCCCATGCGGTGGACCCGCGATGGGCAGGCGTCAATACCGAGGGCGGGTACAACGAGGGATGTCGGATTGAGCGCGCGTGGGGCTCCAGCCGTCCTGGCCGGGCTCGACCCGGCCATCGCCGGGGACGTCGATGGTAGGAATTTCGCAGGATTTCAACCGCCGGTGTCCCCGGCGATGGGCGGGTCAAGCCCGCCCAGGACGAAAATGGGGCGAGATGCGAACGCCCCGCGGGACGACCGGGCCAACCCCGATCGTCCCGTCGTTCAGGTCAGAGCTTCAGCTTGAACAGCCCGCCGATCTCTCCGATCACGCCGCGGCGGAAGGCCAGCACGCAGACCATGAAGATCACGCCCTGGATCACGGTCACCCAGGCGCCGAACTCGGCCAGATAGTTTTCCATGGTCATCAGGATCATCGCGCCCATGGTCGGGCCGAACACCGTGCCGAGCCCACCCAGCAGCACCATCAGCACGACCTCACCGGACATCGGATAGTTCACGTCCGTTAGGGTCGCGATGCCGAACACCAGCGCCTTGGTCCCGCCGGCGAGGCCGGACAGGGTGCAGGACAGCACGAAGGCGATCAGCTTGTAGTCGTCGGTGCGGTACCCAAGGGAGACAGCGCGCGGCTCATTCTCCCGGATGCCCTTCAGCACCTGGCCGAAGGGGGAGTGGATGATGCGGTGGATCAGCAGGAAGCCGCCCAGGAAGATGGACGCGACCAGCCAGTACATCGTCATGTCGTTGGACAGGTCGATGAAGCCGAACAGCTTGCCGCGGGGCACCTGCTGGATGCCGTCCTCACCACCGGTGAAGGGGGCCTGGAGGCAGAAGAAGTAGACCATCTGCGCCAGCGCCAGGGTGATCATGGCGAAGTAGATGCCCGAGCGGCGGATGGCGAGGTAGCCCAGGCACAGGCCCAGGATCGCGCCGGTCAGCCCGCCCAGCGCGATCGCGACCGATGCGTCAACGTGCCAGAACTTCATCGTCCAGGCGGTGATATAGGCGCCCATCCCGAAATACGCCGCGTGGCCGAAGGACAGCAGCCCCACATAACCCAGCATCAGGTTGAAGGCGCAGGCAAAGAGCGCCATGCACAGAACCCGCATCAGGAAGACCGGGTACAGGAAGAAGGGTGCGAGGACGATCAGGGCGAGCATCACCACAAAGGCGATGGTCTGTGTGCGGGTAAAGCCGAACATGTCAGGCGGACTTTCCGAACAGGCCGCGCGGCCTTGTCAGCAGGACGATAACCATCACCAGGAACACGACGGTGGCCGAGGCCTCGGGCCAGAACACCTTCGTCAGTCCCTCGATCACGCCAAGGCCGAAGCCGGTGACGACCGATCCCATGATGGAGCCCATGCCGCCGATGACGACCACCGCGAAGACGGTGGTAATCAGGCTGGTGCCCATGTTGGGGTTCACCGAGAGGATCGGCGCGGCCAGCACGCCGGCGAAGGCGGCCAGGGCGACGCCGCCGGCATAGGTGAAGGTGATCATACGCGGCACGTTCACGCCGAAGGCCTGCACCATCGGAGCGTTCTCGGTGGCCGCGCGGAGCTTGGCACCCAGCGGCGTCTTTTCGATGATGGCCCAGGTCGCCAGACACACGATGACCGCCACCAGCACGACCCAACCGCGATAGTTCGGCATGTACATGAAGCCGAGGTTGGTCGCGCCCTGCAGCACCTCGGGGATACGGTAGGGCAGGCCCGAGCTGCCATAGGCGTTGCGGAACAGGCCCTCGATCACCAGTGCCATGCCGAAGGTCAGCAGCAGGCCATACAGATGATCAAGCTTGTAAAGCCGGCTGATGATGGTCTTTTCCAGCACCAGTCCGAAGGCGCCGATGATCAGCGGCGCCAGGATCAGGGCGGGGAAATACCCGATGCCGACATAGTTCAGCAGCATCCATGAACAGAACGCGCCCATCATGAACAGCGCGCCATGCGCGAAGTTGATGATGTTGAGCATGCCGAAGATGACGGCCAGGCCGAGCGACAGAAGCGCATAGAAGGCGCCGTTGATCAGGCCCAGCAGCACCTGGCCGAACAGAAGCGGGGCGGGAATGCCCAGGATCATCATCATGAGAAGTACGTGCCTTGTGCGTGCGCGAACCCGCCCCGTTTGGCGATACCACCTGGGGCGATGCCATTAGGGACGATCATGTCTGTCGTCGGCGACGACGGCGAAGCGAAGCGTGTCATACGCCCAGATACTCGTGCAGCTTGTCCATGTTGTCGGCCAGCTGGTCGTTCGGGATCATGTCGATCACCTGACCATGCTCCATCACGTAGTGACGGTCGGCGACGGTGGCCGCGAAGCGGAAATTCTGCTCGACCAGCAGGACGGTGAAGCCGCGCTTCTTGATCTCGCGGATGGTGCGGCCGATCTGCTGCACGATGACGGGGGCGAGGCCTTCCGTCGGCTCATCCAGCAGCAGCATCTTGGACCCGGTGCGCAGGATGCGGGCGATGGCGAGCATCTGCTGCTCCCCGCCCGACAGGCGCGTGCCCTGCGCGGTGCGGGCCCGTTCCTTCAGGTTCGGGAACAGCGTGTAGATTTCGTCGATCGACAGACCGCCCGGCGCGATGATCGGCGGCAGCATCAGGTTTTCCGTGACCGTCAGAGAGCCGAAGATGGCGCGTTCTTCCGGGCAGATGGCGATGCCGGCGCGGGCGACCTGATTCGGCATCATGTTGATGAGCTCGGTGCCCTTGAACTTGATGCTGCCTTCGCGGCGCGGCACCAGTCCCATGATCGACTTCATGGTCGTCGTCTTGCCGGCGCCGTTGCGGCCCAGAAGCGTCACGACCTCGCCTTCCTGGACGTTGAAATCAACGCCGTGCAGGATGTGGCTTTCGCCGTACCAACTGTTGAGGTTCTTGATTTCAAGCATCGGCGGAGCCCAGGTAAGCGGCGATGACCTCGGGGTTCTTGGACACGGTGGCGTAGTCACCCTCGGCCAGGACCTTCCCGCGGGTCAGCACCGTGATGGTGTCGCACAGGCCTTCGACGACCGAGAGGTTGTGTTCCACCATCAGGATGGTGCGGCCCTTTCGGACGCGCTGGATCAACTGAACGATGCGATCGACGTCGCCATGCGCCATGCCGGCGGTGGGTTCGTCAAGCAGCATCATTTCAGGATCGAGCGCCAGGGTCGTTGCGAACTCAAGCGCGCGCTTGTGACCGTAGGGCAGGTCGGTGACGACCGTGTCCTCGACTCCTTCCAGGCCGACATCGACGATCAACTGCCGAGCGCGATCGTGATAGCGCGTGAGCACGTCTTCCGAGCGCCAGAAATCGAAGCTGGCGCCGCGTTCACGTTGCAGGGCCAGGCGAACGTTTTCCAACACCGTCAGGTGCGGGAAGACGGCGGAGATCTGAAAGCTCCGCACCAGGCCGAGGCGCGCGACCATCGCCGGCTTCATGCCGGTGATATCGCGCCCCTTGAAGCGAATGCGGCCGCGCGTGGCGGGTAGGAACGAGGTCAGAAGGTTGAAGCACGTCGTCTTGCCGGCGCCGTTCGGGCCGATCAGCGCGTGAATCGTGCCCTTCTGAACGCGCAGATCGACGCCGTCCACGGCCAAGAAGCCGCCGAACTCACGCGTCAGTCCCTCTGTCTCCAGGATGGTGTCGCTCACCCAGGCCGATCTCCGGTTGAAATTTTAACCACTGTGGGATGCGCGTGTTGCATATCGATCGGTGGGGCGCAAGGCCGACGATCCATGAAAATTAACGTTCTGCTCACACGCGATACGAAATCGGCGATTTGCTATGCGCGTTGCAGAAACCGGGCGAACGCCGCCAGCGTTGCATCTGAAACGTGATGCTCGATCCCCTCGGCATCGGCTTCGGCGGCCTCCGCCGGCACGCCCACGGCCACCAGCAAATCGACCACCAGACGATGCCGCGTGCGGCACCGATCGGCCAGGCGTTCACCGGCTTCGGTCAGAAATACGCCGCGATAGGGCTTGGCCACGGCCAGGCCCTCTCGCTTGAGACGGCCGATCGTCTTGATGGCCGTTGCGTGGGATACACCGAGGCGGCGGGCGATGTCGGTCGGGCGCGCTTCCCCCCCGTCGCCGATGAGATCGGCGATCAGTTCGACATAATCCTCCATCAGCGCGCCCGACTGCGCCGAACGCGCCTTGCCGAAGCGGCTCGCCTGGGTGGGTTCGGCGGGCAGGGGTGCGCGGGGCAGCGGACTGGAGGGGGGGGAGGCGGCCTCGTCTGACATGACCGCCTTGTCCGTGTCTTTCGCGCCTGAGCGTGCGGGGATGATGAACAGCCTACTCGATCTTGATGTTGGCGTCGCGGATCACCTTGCCCCAGATCTCCTGGTCGGACTTCATGATCTTCGCGAGTTCGTCCGGCGTTCCACCGATCGAGTGCAGGCCGTTCGCGGCCAGCCGCTCCAGCACATCCGGCTGGCGGGAGATCTTCTTGATCGCGTCACTCATGACGCGCACGACCTCGGGCGGCAGGCCGGCGGGTCCCCACAGCGCGAACCACGTGCCCACATCGAAACCAGGATAGCCAAGTTCCGCGACCGTGGGCAGATCGGGCGTGAGCGGGTTCCGCTCCAGTCCCGTCACGGCGAGGCCGCGCACCTGACCGGCCTTGATATAGGGCAGGGACTGGGTCGGATTGTTGAACATCAGGTTGATGTGGCCGGCCAGCAGGTCGTTCGTCGCCGGGGCGCCGCCCTGATAGGGGATATGCACGAGGTCGACGCCCGCGCGCTGCTTGAACATCTCCACCGCCAGATGGGTGGGCGCGCCCGCGCCGCCGGCTGATCCATAGGTCAGCTTGCCCGGTTGCGCCTTGGCCATCGCCACCAGCTCCTCCAGCGACTTCACCGGGATGGACGGATGCACGATGACCATCAGCTTGTAGTCGAACAACTGCGAGATCGGGGTAAAGTCGGCGAAGGCGTCGTAGCCGATCGCCTTGTACATCAGCGTGTTGATAACCAGCGAGGACGAATGGAGGATGAAGGTGGAGCCATCCGCGGGGCTGCGGGCGGCGAGCTGGGCGGCGATGTTGCCGTTCGCGCCGGACCGGTTCTCCGCCACCACGGGCTGGCCGAGCGCCTCGGTGAGCTTGTGGGCATACAGGCGACCGACGAGGTCGGTGGGGCCGCCGGGCGGGTAGGGGATGATCAGCCGGATGGGCTTGGTGGGCCAGGACTGCGCCGCGGCCGGCAAGGCGAGGCCGATGGCGAAGATCGCCAGCAGAAGACGGCGGATGGGATGCATGGCGGGAGCCCTGGACGTTGTTTGCTTTAGGCGTCCCCCCACCATAGCGCGCCTTGCGAAACCATCAAACGCTCGGCCTTCCCTTTCGCCTGTCATGACGCTTGTCGCGCGAGGAGGCCCATCCGCCGCCGCGTCGCCAGCAAGCCTCGTTTGGGTGCAAGCACCAGCACCAGGGCGAAGATCGTCGCCTGCGTCAGGACGATGCACGCGCCGGGGGATGCATCGAGGTGGAAGCTCACCTGCGTTCCCACCACGCCGGAGGCGACGGCCGAGGCCACGGCGGTCAGCAGCATCCGTTCAAATCGGTCGGCTATCAGGTATCCGATGGCGCCCGGGGCGATCAGCATGGCCACGATCAGGATGACTCCGACCGCCTTGATCGAGACAACAATCGTCAGCGACAGCGCCGTCAGCAGCCCATAGCGCAGCAGCCCGGTGTTCAGGCCGATGGCGCGGGCATGGGTCGGGTCGAAGGCCTGCAGCATCAGGTCGCGGCCTCGGATCAGGACGAAGCCGAGGCTCAGTCCGCCCAGCAGCAGCGTTTCCAGGATGTCGCCCGTCGATACGCCCAGGATGTTGCCGAACAGCACATGCATGACGTGCTGGTCCGTCTCGATCCGTGTCAGCAGCACCAGGCCCAGGCCGAACATGCCCGCATAGACGATGCCCATGACGGTGTCGCTTTTGACCCGGCTGTTGGCCTGGATCCATCCCGTTGAGACAGCGCAGAACAGCCCGGCCGCGAAGGCGCCCACCACCAGCGGCAGGCCGGCGACCGAGGCCAGCACGATCCCCGGCAGGACCGCATGGGCAACAGCGTCGCCCATCAGCGACCAGCCGCGCAGCACCAGGTGGCAGGACAGCACGGCGCAGCAGGCCCCCGCGACCACCGCGATCAGCAGGGCCCGCAGCATGAAGGGAAACTGCAGCGGCACGATCAGCCAGTCGGTCAGCAGGCTCATGCCGCGGTGACCTGGCTGGCGCGCACGACCCTGCGAGCGGCGAGGATCCCATGGCGGGGGGCGAACACGAAGGCGGCCAGGAAGACCAGCGTTTGCAGCACGACGATGACCCCGCCCGTGGCCCCGTCGATGAAGTAGCTCAGATAGGCGCCGATGAAGGCGGTGACCGCGCCCATCACGACGCTGATGACCAGCAAGCGGCCGAACCGGTCGGTCAGCAGATAGGCGGTGGCGCCGGGGGTGACGACCATGGCGATGACCAGGCAGGCGCCGACGGTCTGCAGCGCCGCGACGGTGCAGGCGGCGAGTAGCATGAAGAACAGGATCTTCAACCGGATCGGCGACAGGCCGATGGCGCGGGCATGGGTCTCATCAAAGAAGACCAGCATCAGGTCCTTCCAGCGGGCCAGCAGGATGCCCAGGGCGACGACGCTGATGATGGCGACCTGGATCGCGTCCTCATCATCGATGGCGAGGATGTTGCCCAGCACGATCGACTGGATGTTCACCGCGACGGGGTTGATGGAAACCATCAGCAGGCCGACGGCGAAGAAGGCGGTGAAGACGATGCCGATGACGGCGTCCTCGCGCAGGGTCGTGACCTGGCGGACGAAGGCCATCCCGCCGGCGGCGAGCAATCCGGTGATGAAGGCGCCGACCGCGTAGGGCAGATGCAGCATGTAGGCCGCCGCCACGCCGGGCACGACGGAATGGGCCAGCGCGTCGCCCATCAGTGACCAGCCCTTGAGCATCAGGAAGGCGGACAGAAACGCACAGACCCCGCCGACCAAAGCGGAGATGAACATGGCCTTGAGCATGTATTCGTAGGCGAAGGGGACCAGCAGTTCGGTCATCATCGTCTCCCCCTCCCCTTGAGGGAGGGGGCCGGGGGGAGGGGTATCGCCGCACCGGCGCGGGGGAGGGGGCTAGCGGCACCGACCAAGGGGCACTTCCCAACCACCCTCAACCCCGCTTCCCCGCCTCGCCATGCGCGTGTTCCGCCGAACCCTTTTCCCCGTAGAACACCAGCGGGCGTTCATCGTCGGTCAGCACCGTCACCCCGCGCGGGTCGTCATCGTCGTGCAGGGCGCCTCCCACCAGTTGGAAGTGACGCAGCACGCCGCCGAACGCCCGCTCCAGATTGGCCTGGGTGAACACACTCCGCGTTGGCCCGGCTGCCAGCAGCGTCCGGTTGATCAGCACGACCTGGTCACAGAACTCCGGCACGCTGCCCAAATTGTGGGTGGACACCAGCATGAGATGGCCCGTCGCGCGGAGGTCGCGCATCAGATCCATGATCGCGCTTTCGGTCTTCACATCCACCCCGGTGAACGGTTCGTCCAGCAGGATGACCCGGCTCTCCTGCGCCAGGGCGCGCGCCAGGAAGACGCGCTTCTTCTGCCCGCCCGACAATTCGCCGATCTGTCGCGTCCGGAAATCCGCCATGCCCACGCGGTCGAGCGCCTGCTCCACCAGCGCCCGGTCGCCGGGGGAGGGAATGCGGAGCAACCCCATATGGCCATACCGTCCCATCATCACGACATCGCGTACCAGCACGGGGAAGTTCCAATCCACTTCCTCCGATTGCGGGACATAGGCGACGCGGTTGGTCTTCAGGGCACGCGCCACGGGCAGCCCCTCCAGCCGGACCTCTCCGGTGGTCGGGCGGATGAACCCCATGATCGTCTTGAACAGCGTGGACTTGCCGGAGCCATTCACGCCCACCAGCCCGCAGATGCCGCCGGGCGCGAGGGAGAAGGTGATGTCCCGCAGGGCGACATTGCCGTTTGGGTAGGCGACCGTGACCCCGGTGACCGACAAGGCGGGTGGCGGGATCGGCGTTGCCGCCGTTGGAACCAAATCGGGGAGGGTGGCGCTGTCGTTCATACGCCGAAGCCCTTGGCGATCCGGTCCACGGTCACCTCCATCAGTTTCAGATAGGTGGGAACCGGGCCGGAAGGCTCGGACAGTGAATCGACAAATAGAACGCCGCCGAATTTCGCGCCCGTCTCCCGCGCCACCTGGCGGGCGGGTTTGTCGGAAACGGTGCTTTCGGCGAACACGACCGGGATTTTGTGCTTGCGGACCAGATCGATGACCGCGCGCACCTGCTTCGGCGTGCCCTGCTCCTCGGCGTTGATCGGCCAGAGATAGGCCTCCCGCATGCCATAGTCCCGCGTGAGATAGCTGAACGCGCCCTCCGACGTGACCAGCCAGCGCTTGTCCTCCGGGATCGCCGCGATCCGCTGCCGAAGCGGTGCATCCAGCGCCCGGATGCGCGCCGCATAGGCGGTGGCGTTGCGGTCGTAGACGGCGGCATTGGCGGGATCGAGGCTGCTGAAGGCCTTACGGATGTTCTCAACATAGATCAGGGCGTTGGTCAGGGACATCCAGGCATGCGGGTTCGGCTTGCCCTGGTAGGGACCTTCGCGGATGCCCATCGGCTCCACGCCTTCCGAGACCAGGACCGCTTTCGCGGCGCGCAGATTGTCCAGGAAGCGGCTGAACCAGGCTTCGAGGTTCAGGCCGTTCCACAGGATCACATTGGCCGATTGGGCACGGACGATGTCGCCGGGGGTTGGTTCGTAGCCATGGATCTCGGCGCCGGGGCGGGTGATCGATTCAACGGTGGCGGCGTCCCCGGCGACGTTGCGCGCGATGTCCTGGATCACGGTGAAACTGGTGACGGCCTTGAGCCTGGGGGCCTGCGCCAGGGCGGGGGGCGTGCCCATCGCCAACAGCCCAAGCCCGGCCAGGACGGATCGGCGACCGGTTGGAACTGGCCCCATGCCGTGACGTGGGTCCGTGGCTGGTCCGTGGTCGATTTTCACAAGCCTCGTCCCATACCGCATGGACCCATACCCTCTGCTATCTTTTACACCGATCACCACAGAATGTAGCCAAGGCTACACTTCCGCAAGTAGATAGGCATCCCGCCCGGCTCGTCAACCGACGATCGCCTGCTCGAACCGATCGGCTTCAGCCCGGGTCCTGCCCGATGCGCAGCAAAGCGGGACCTTCCTGGTTGAGCCACACCATCGATCGCGCCTTATGCGAGGTCAGATGCGCCACGAGGTCCCAGAACCGGGGACCATGGTTCATGTGCCGCAAATGCGCGACCTCATGCGCGGCGACGTAGTCCTGGACATAATCGGGGGCCATCACGAGGCGCCAACTGAACGCCAAGGCGCCATCGGGCGCGCAACTGCCCCAGCGCGAAGTCGTGTCCTTGATGGTGATGCGGCTGACCTTCGCCTCGATCGCCGTGGCCTTGACCATGACCAGGGCGCCGATGCGCCGCTTGGCCTCCGCGCGCAGGAAATCGGTGACGCGGCGGGGCAGGAAAGCCGGTGCGCCGGCCACAATCAGAGTGGCTCCATCAAGCCAGGCCCCGCCGCGCGCATCCGGCGCATGACGGATCACATGGGGCTGGCCGGCGATCGGGATCGTTGCCCCATCGACGAACGGGACCGCGCGGGGCAGGGCGGCCAACCGATCCGCCACCCAGTCGGCATGGGATTTCAGCAATGTCAGGCCGGCGCTTCGGCTGGCCTTCATCGGCAATGTGACGACGACGATCCCGTCGGAGGGATCGACCCGCAGGCTGATACGCCGAGCACGCGGACTGCGGCGCCAGGAGACCGGCGTGGGGCCAGAAGGCAAGGCCAGGATTTCCGGCGGCGTGTCGTCCATGCCGGTAGTGGCGGTGATGGCCAGTGATTCGTCAACACCGTCTTGTGGCAGCGAAATGATATGTTATAACATCCAAACTGTATGGGAGGCGTGGCGATGGGTAAGGGTTTGCGGTTCAGCCTGGCGATGGGGGCGGTTGTCATGCCCCTGACCGCCATGGCGGCCACGTTTGAACAGGGGCCGGTAACGATCCGACCCTATCGCAACCCGGCCCTTGCCGCCGCGGCGGCCCATCCCGTCGAAACCGAGAGCCTGTTCGGCTTCACGCTGGGCTCCGACATCGACGCCGAGGGCACCATGGGTGTCGCGCTTGAGACGATGGGTGGCTTCGGCCGGCGTGATGGGCGTTATACGGGGTTGAACTCGAAGCTCGAATTCTCCTGGGCCGCCGCCAAAAACCTCTCCGTCTCAGCCAGCCTGCTCGGCGGGTATTGGAACATCGCCAATAACCCGAACCTGCCGGACACCAATGCCATGCGCTTCCGCGGCATCGGCGGTGAGGTGCGCTGGCGGTGGTTGGAGCGGGGGCCGTCTCCGGTTGGCCTGACGCTGCACCTTGAACCGTCGATCACCATGGCCGACGAGGTGACAGGGGAGGCTGGGACGGGTTTCGCCTCCGAGAACAAGCTGATCATGGACGCAATGCTGGTGCCGGACCGGCTCTGGGGCGCCATCAACCTTGTTTATGATGTCGAGCAGTTTCGTCCCTGGGCCGAAGGCGCCGTGACCGAGGAAGGTTCGGTTGGCGGCATCACCGGCGCCCTGACGGCGCGGGTCAGCCAGTCCTTCTTTATCGGCGCGGAGATGCGCTATCTGTATGCCTTCGACGGGTTGACCTTCGGCAAGCAGGTCGGGCGCGCGCTGTACATGGGGCCAACCGCCTATTGGCGGATTTCCGACAACGCGTGGCTGTCGCTCGCCTGGAACATCCAGGTTGCCGGCAATGAAAACAACGATCCGCGCCGGCTCGACTTGACCAATTTCAGTCGTAATGTCGTCCGCATCAAGTTCGGGTGGGAGTTCTGATCATGCCGACCAACCCATTGCATCGCCGTTCATTCCTGGCGCTGGGCCTGAGCACGCTCGCCGTTCCCGCCTGGGCCGCGACCCCGCTGCCGGTGGTCGCCAGTTTCTCGATCCTCGCCGATCTGACCAAGGAGGTTGGAGGTCCGCGTGTGGCGGTGACCTCTCTGGCGCCGATCGGGACCGACCTGCACCACTTCCAGCCGCGTCCGTCCGAGGTCCGGGGTGTCGGTGCCGCGGCGGTGTTCGTGATCAATGGCCTGGGACTTGAAGGCTGGGCCGAACGCCTGGCGGAAGCAGCCGGGTTCAAGGGCAAGGGCGTGGTGGCGACGAAGGGCGTGCAGGCGCTGAAGGCGGTGCATAACCACGCCGATCGCAAGCATTCGCATGGCCACGGCGGCGCGGCGGATCCGCATGCTTGGCAGGATGTGGCGAATGTCCGCCAATATGTCTCCAATATTCGTGACGGATTGACCGCGGCCGACCCGGCGGGCACGGCGGAATACGCCAGCCGAACGGATGCTTATCTGCGGCGGCTCGATGGCCTGGACGCCGAGATCAGGGGCATGCTGGCCGCGATCCCGCGCGCGGCGCGCCGGGTTGTCACGACGCATGAGGCCTTCAACTACTACGCCGATGCGTACGAGGTCGATTTCCTCGCCGCCCAGGGGCTGTCGTCGGATGCCGAACCCACGGCGCGGGAATTTGCGTCCCTGATCGCGCAGATCAAGCGAGAGCGTATCAAGGCATTGTTCCTGGAACAGGGCATGTCGTCGCGCCTCGTGGAGCAATTGGCGCGGGAGACCGGGGTCAGGGTCGGTGGCACCTTGTATGCCGACACGCTGTCGGCACCGAACGGGCCGGCGGCGACCTATATCGAGATGATGCGATCCAATACCAAGGCGATCGTCGCGGCACTGGCCTGACGCGCGTCGTCCCTTCGGCCCGGGTTTCACGCCCGGGCCGATAGGCGTTCCCCCCGCTTGACCCCCGGCTTGTGTCCCGATCACTCTGCGCCGATGTCAGCAGGGGGAACGGATCATGGCAACGGAAGATAATGACAAGCGCCTTCGCTCTCGGCGGTGGTTCGACAACCCGGCCGATCCGGCGCTGACGGCGCTGTATCTTGAGCGTTACATGAACTACGGCATCACCCCGGATGAGCTGCGGGGCGGCAAGCCGATCATCGGCATCGCGCAGACCGGCTCCGACCTTTCCCCCTGCAATCGCCATCACATCGAACTGGCCTCCCGCGTGCGGGATGGCATTCGCGATGCCGGTGGCGTGCCGCTGGAATTCCCCATCCACCCGATCCAGGAAACCGGGAAGCGCCCGACCGCGGCGCTGGATCGCAACCTGGCCTATCTCAGCCTGGTGGAGGTCCTGCACGGCTACCCGATCGATGGCGTTGTGCTGACGACCGGCTGCGACAAGACGACGCCCGCCTGCCTGATGGGCGCGGCAACGGTGAACATTCCGTCCATCGTGCTCTCGGGCGGACCGATGCTGGACGGGTGGTGGCAGGGGCGGCTGTCGGGCTCCGGCACCATTGTCTGGGAGGGGCGGAAGCTCTTTGCCGAGGGCAAGATCGACTACGATGAGTTCATGAAGATGGTCTCATCCTCGGCACCATCGGTCGGTCACTGCAACACGATGGGGACGGCGACCTCGATGAACTCCCTGGCCGAGGCGTTGGGCATGTCCCTGCCCGGCTGCGCCGCCATTCCGGCGCCGTATCGGGAACGCGGATGGATGGCGTTCGAGACCGGCAAGCGCATCGTCGGCATGGTGAAGGAGAACCTTCGGCCGTCGGATGTCATGACCCAGAAGGCGTTCGAGAACGCGGTGGTCGCCGCGGCGGCCTTGGGCGCGTCCTCCAACTGCCCCATCCACATGGTCGCGATCGCTCGGCATATGGGCGTGGAGCATACGCTGGACGATTGGCAGCGTTTGGGGCCTGAGATCCCCCTGCTGGTCGACCTGCAACCGGCCGGTCGTTTCCTGGGCGAACGGTTCCACCGCGCCGGCGGCGTGCCCGCGGTGCTGAAGGAATTGCTGGCCGCGGGCAAGCTGCATGGCGATGTGATGACCGTGACCGGACGGACCCTGGCCGAGAACCTGGCCGGCGTCACGGATGGAGAGCGGGAGGTCATCCGCTCCTACGGCGCCCCCATGAAGGAGGCCGCGGGTTATGTCGTGATGTCGGGCAATTTGTTTGACAGCGCGGTGATGAAGATCAGCGTCATCGACCAGGATTTCCGCGCGCGGTTCCTGTCGAACCCCGATCGTCCCAACGTGTTCGAAGGGCGCGCGATCGTATTCGAGGGGCCGGAGGATTATCATGAACGGATCGAGGATCCGTCGCTGGCCATCGAGGAACAATCGGTTCTGATCATCCGCAACTGCGGCCCGGTCGGCTACCCGGGCAGCGCCGAGGTGGTGAACATGCAGCCGCCCGCATCGCTGATGAAGCAGGGTGTGATGACGCTGCCGACAATGGGGGATGGGCGGCAATCGGGGACCTCCGGTTCGCCATCCATTCTGAACGTCTCGCCCGAGGCCGCGGTGGGTGGCGGACTGGCGCTGCTGAAAACGGGCGATCGGATCAGGATCGATCTGAATACCCGCAAGGTGGATGTGGTGCTGCCGCCGGGGGAACTGGAGGCGCGCAGAAGCGCCTGGGTGCCGCCAAAGCTCGTCAGCCAGACTCCGTGGGAGGAAATCTACCGGTCGATGGTTGGGCAGATGGGTACGGGTGCATGCCTGGAGCCGGCGACCCTGTATTTGAACGTGATCGAGACCCTGGGCGAGAGCCGGAACAATCACTGATCGGAAGCGGTCGGCCACCAAGGGCAGGCCGGTCCGCGAACGGACCGGCCCTTCGCCCTACCGCTTCTTCCGGATGATCGGCTTCCCTGAATTCCGCGCCTAAACCGAGCTTCCTTCTCCCCTATGTAATAGGGGCACAACCACGGGCACGCAGGTGGCGGGTTCTCCGAACGCCGGCGGTCAAACGGGCGACGGAAACAACCGTGCTTGCGCCAATCAGGCAGGGCGCAGGCGAGCTCTGACGTAATGGTCGAGCGGTTCGATGATCGCGTG
>CAMCDA010000012.1 GCA_945873195.1 Asaia bogorensis | reverse complement strand
CGCGATCATCGAACCGCTCGACCATTACGTCAGAGCTCGCCTGCGCCCTGCCTGATTGGCGCAAGCACGGTTGTTTCCGTCGCCCGTTTGACCGCCGGCGTTCGGAGAACCCGCCACCTGCGTGCCCGTGGTTGTGCCCCTATTACGTTCGGCGGCTTCGCGGTTGCGTTCCTCCAGTCCCGTGATGAACCGGGTTTCGGCGGCGCGGTCGAGGTTGTTGAAGATGTCGGCCATCAGTTCGTGGGCGTCACGGCGCGTGCTGCGGGCGAGGTTGGACATGAATTCCGACCGCAGGGTGCGTTCGACGCCATCGAGCACGTCCTTTTGCACCGTCTCCATCCGCAGCATGCGCATGACGACCTCCATCGCGAAGGCGTCGGGCAGCAGGGTCAGCACGCGGGCGGCGTGGTCGGCGCGCACCTTGGACAGCACGACCGCGACGGTTTGGGGGTATTCGTTCTTCAGGTAGTTCGCGAGCACTTCTTCGTGCACGTTGCCCAGCTTGTCCCACATGGTCCGGCCGGCGGGGCCGCGGATTTCCTCCATGATCTGGGTGACGCGGTCGCGCGGCAGGGCCTTCATCAGCAGATTTTCGGTGCTTTCGAAGCTGCCGACGAGGTTGCCCGACGATCCCATCGTGTCCATGAAATCAGTGCACAGGCGTTCCACCACGTCGGCGCGGATCGCGCCCAGCTGTGCCATGGCGGCCGAGATTTCCTTGATCTCGTCTTCGTGCATCATGCTGAACAGGCGGGCGCAATGCGCTTCTCCCAGCGCGAGCATGAGGATGGCGGCCTTTTGCGCGCCCTTGACGCCGCGCAGATCGGTGGGGGCGACTTCAGCCATTTTCCTGCGCCATCCAGCCGCGCATGATCGTCAGCGTTTCATCCGGGTGTTTTTCCACCAGTTCCGATAGTTTGCGGAGCGAGGAGGCGCGCATCTGGCCCTCGATCTGCGCCATGTTGACCATGCTTTCGTCTTCCAGCAGGCCAGCGACGCCACCGGGTGCGGCCAGCCCTGGGACGCCGCCCGCGAGGGTGATGCCGCCGGGGCCGGCGAGCATGGCGCCGCCAGGTCCGGTCAACACGCCGCCTTGGACCCCGCCGCCGCTTCCGCCGGCCGCTCCGCCGGGGGCGAGCGCGGTCAGGCGATGGACCATCGGCCGCAGCACCAGCAGCAGTGCCAGCAACCCGATCAGGCCGAACAGCCCGGTCTGCGCGAGCCGCACGAAGTCGTTCTTTTCCAGGCCGAGGCCAAACAACCCGCTCGTGTCCGTCATCGGTTCGATGCCGCCGGCGAAGCGCAAGCTCACCACCTCCACCACGTCGCCGCGGCGTTCGTCATAGCCGATGGCGCTTTTCACCAGTGCGGTGAGGCGAGTCATTTCCTCGGCTGGGCGGGGTTGCCATTCCCGCTTGCCATCGGCGCCGGCGATTTCCGTGCCGTCGACCATGACGGCGATGCTGACGCGGTCGATCTGCGGTTGCTCGCGGATCAGGGTGCGGACGGTCTTGCTGATCTCGAAGTTGGTGGTTTCTTCCTGGCGCGCTTCCTGTGACCCCGCGCCCTGCGCGCCGGCATCGGCGTTCGGCAGGTTGTTCTGCACCGAC
The DNA here is from genome assembly GCA_945873195.1 of Asaia bogorensis. Taxonomy (GTDB): domain Bacteria; phylum Pseudomonadota; class Alphaproteobacteria; order Acetobacterales; family Acetobacteraceae; genus Rhodopila; species Rhodopila bogorensis_A. Next base: position 42,222 of record CAMCDA010000012.1, on the reverse strand, counting down.
ACCGTGCCGCTGGGCTCGGTGGATTTGCTGTTCTGGGTCACGCTTTGCGTGCTGCGGGTGACCTGGCCTTCGGGATCGAACTTCTCCTGCGTTTCGTTCACGCGATCGAAATTCATCCGCACCGTCGCTTCCGCTCGCGCGCGTCCTGGCCCCAGGCTGCGTTCGAGCATTTCCTCGACCGCCCGCGACAGCCTGAGTTCTGTGGAGCGGCGGACTTCCTCGGCTGACAGCGCGGCGGTCATCTGGTTGATCGGCTGGCCGGCGCGGGCGAGCAGGTCGCCGCGTGAATCAACCACCGAGATGTTCTGTGGGCGCAGGCCCGGCACCGCGGCGGCGACCAGATTGAGGATCGCCTGCACGCCTTCCTGATCCAGCCGCTGCTGGCCGGTCATGGTCAGCAAGACGCTGGCCTGGGCGTCCTGGCGGTCGCGGGCGAAGGGTTCGCGCCTTGGCAGCACAAGGTGGACGCGGGCCTGGCGCACACCGCGGATGGCGCGGATCGTGCGGGCGATCTCGCCTTCCATCGCGCGGGTTTCGTTGATTTTCTGCTGGAACTCGGTGAAGGCCAGGCCGTCGCCGCGATCGAACAGCTCGTAGCCGATCGAACCGCCGGACGGCAGGCCTTCGCGCGCCAGCAGTAGCCTTGTGTCGGGGATCTGGTCGACGGGCACGAGGATCTGCGTGCCGCCGCCGGCCAGCTTGTAGCGGATGTGGCGGCGATTGAGCTGTTCGGTGACCTGCCCGGCCTCCCGGGGGTCGAGGTCGCCGTATAGCAGGGCCATCTGGTCCGACCCGCCGCCGCGCGCGGCCAGCATGGCCAGCAGGCCGAGGACGCCTACGGCCACGACGGCCATGGCGGCAAGGCGCGCGGGTCCCAGGGCGCGCAGCCCGTCGAGCAGCGCCTTCATGGGGTGGTCTCGCGGGTTTTGCGCGGTCGGCGTGGCATCGGAGAAATCGTGCCCCTGCGTGCGTGGCGTTCTGTCACGCCGGCAGTGTGCCCGGGAAAGGTGAACGGTCCGTTAACCGCCGGGCAGATTCTGCCGACTCAGAACCAGCTTCGTATGCCGAACACGAACCGGATCTGCGTCGCCGGGTCGCCGTCCTGTGCCGCGAGGCGCGCGGTCTGGCCCAGGCGGCGGCCGTAGACCACGCCGATATAGGGGGCGAATTCCGGAACGATCTCATACCGCGGGCGCAATCCGGCTTCGATGCTGGACAGGCCCGCGCCGATATGCCGGCCCGGATCGGCCCTGCTGTAAAGGTTAACGTCGACCTGCGGTTGCAGGATCAGTTTCTGTGTCAGGCGCACGTCATGGGACAGGGCGACGCGCGCGGCGTAGTGGCCGTTGTCGCTGGCGTTGAGCGTGGCCTCGGTTTCGATGAAGTAGGGCAGCACGCCCCGCACGCCCGCCGGCCGTCGTCGATGCGGCCGGTGCCGTGGACCGTGCCCTCGGACTTGAGCCAGACCTTGTCGATGTAGGTGCCGATCCAGGCTTGGCCGTGCCAGTTCCAAGCGTCACGCCCGCTGGGAGGGTGAGCGCGCGGACTATCCAGAGAAGGGCCATCAGCCCGCGGTGCATGTGCGGCGGACAGGGCGGTGATCGGGGAACCGGCAAGGCGGCGCGGGAGTGGACTGATCGGATTGTCTGAATTTGGTCATTTGGTTCGATCCAACAGGCATCTTGGGCTTTTGAGACCCTATCCACCGATCCCCTCGGCGGCACCCCGGAGGACGCGGTGCCCGACCCCAGCTTGACGTGGGCGCGCTGGACCTTTGTACTGTCACAACGACAGGCGCAAAGGATCCGGCGATGACGCAACTGCACGAACAGGTCCAACGCGCGCACGATCTGCGGCCTCTGATCGAAGCGGAGGCGGATCAATTCAACGAACGCCGCGAACTGACCCCCAACGTCGTCGCGGCCCTGAAATCCGGCGGCTTCTTCCGGATGTTGAAGCCGAAGGAAGTCGGCGGGATGGAACTGCATCCCAAGACCTTCGCGATGGTGACGGAAACGATCTCCTCGATCGACGCCTCCACCGCCTGGGTGGTTTGCCAGAGCAACGGATGCTCGACCTCGGCCGCCTATCTGCCGCCGACGGTGGCGAAGGAGATGTTCGGGACCGTGGACGGCATCCTCGCTTGGGGCCCGCCTGGTCCGTTCGAGGCGATCCCCGTCGAGGGCGGCTACCGCGTCACCGGCACCTGGCGTTTCGCCAGCGGCAGCCAGAACGCCACCTGGCTCGGCGCCCACATCCGTACTGCCGATACGAAGGAGCTGCTGACCTTCCTGTTCCCGAAATCCAGCACGACGATGGCCGATATCTGGCACACGGTCGGGCTGCGGGGCACGGCGTCGAACGAGTATTCGGTGGACAATCTGTTCGTGCCTTCGTCGCACGTCATGCACCGCGACCACCCGAAATACCGGCAATCGGACAGCCTGCTGTATCGGTTCACCTCCGGCCAGCTTTACTCGATCGGGTTCGGCGGCGTGGGGCTGGGCATCGCCAAGGGCATGATCGACGCCTTCCTGACCCTGCCCACCGGCAAGGTCGCCCGCGGTGCCAGCCGGCCGATGCGGGAAAACAACGTCGTCCAGTCCCAGTTGGCGCAGTGCGTCGCCCGGCACCGTTCCGCCAGGCTCAATCTGCACACGACCGTCGATGAGGCGTGGGCGCACGTTGAACAGACCGGTGAGATGACGGAAAATGATCGGATGATGATCCGCCTCGCGTCCACCTGGGCGATCCAGCAGGCGCGGGAGGTTGTGAACACGCTGTATCACGCGGTCGGCTCGATCGCGGTGTTCGAGGATCATCCCTATGAACGCCGGCTGCGCGACATGCACACGGTCGCCCAGCAGGCGCAGGGGCGGCAGCTCCATTACGAGACGGTCGGGCAGTTGCTGTTCGGCCTGAAACCCGAGAACCAGTTCTGACAAAGGGACCCTGAGATGCCCGCGCAATCGCTGAACCACTACACGATCATCACCCGCGATCTGGAGCGGACGAAGAATTTCTATTGCGACGTCGTCGGCCTGACCGTGGGCGACCGCCCGCCGCTGGGGTTCCCCGGCTATTGGCTGTATTGCGGCGGCGTGCCGACCGTCCATCTGCTGGGCTATCGCGCGATTGATCCGGTGATCCCCGATGGTCCGTCCTATCCGGCCAAGACCGGGCGGCTGGACCATATCGCGTTCTCCTGCGTCGGGCTGAAGGACATGAAGGCCGACCTGGCGCGCCGCGGGATCACCTATGATGAGCGTGTGCTGCCGCGGATGAACATGACTCAGCTGTTCTACTACGATCCGGACGGCATCGCGGTGGAATGCAACTTCCCGCCGGCGGAAACCGAAGCCCGCGCCTGAGATCCTGATGCCCGCCACGCGGACGGACGGACCCGCCCGCGTGGAGGCCCTGCTGCTGATCGGCCACGGCTCCGCCCGCTACGCCGACGCGGGCCAGGTGCTGGAGGCGCAGGCCAAGGCGCTGCGAACAACCGACCGCTTCGCGGAAATCGCGGTCGGCTTCCTGACCGGCGCCCCAACCCCAGCTGAGGCCCTGGCCAGCCTCTCCGCCCCGACGATCCACGTCGTACCGTTCTTCATGGAAGACGGCCACTTCACCCGCGTGGCGTTGCCCCGGGCGCTGGGCCTCAACGCACCAGCGATGGGCGGCCCGCCGCCGGTCGGTGACCCGACCCTACCCCCTCCCCCCTTGAGGGGGAGGGCCGGGGTGGGGGGTATAGCGGCACCGCCGAAGCCGGAACCCCATCTAATCCAACACCCCCCCATTGGCGTCCACCCCAACTTCCCCGCCCTGCTGGCCACCCGCATCCGCGCCGCCACGCCCATCGGGGCCATCCTCCTCCTCGCCCACGGCTCCGCCCGAGCCCCGGGCCGCATCACGGCCGCGCACCGCCACGCCGCCGCCCTGCGGGACACCTTCCCGATCGTCGAGGTCGCATTCCTCGAGGAACCCCCCTTCGTCCCCGACGCCCTAACCCGGATCGGGGATCGCCCAACCGCCGTCCTCGGCCTGTTCGTCAACCACGGCACCCACGCCCGAGACGACATGCCGGCGCTCCTGCAAGCCGCCCGAGCCGGACGCGCCACGCCGCTGCTGGATCTCGGGATCATCGGGGACGACCCCGGCCTCGGCGCCCTGATCCTGGACCTGGTCGATCGTCCCCCGGATGCGTGACGCACCGTGACCGGCTATCGTCGTGGCAACCAAAGCGGAGGAAGCCCCATGTTCGCCTATGTCGGTGGCTACACAACGCCGGACCGCGCTGGGCGCGGCAACGGCATCAACGTCTATCGCATCGATCCGGCCAGCGGCGCCTGGACGCATATCCAGCACATCGGGGGGTGGGAGAACCCGTCGCTGTTCACGCTCAATCGTGACTCTACACGCCTATACAGCGTGCATGGCGGGCGGGAGCTGATCAGCGCGTTCTCGATCGACCGCGCGACCGGTTATCTGGCGCCGATCAACCAGCAGGACTGCCTGGGCAACAACCCGGTGGATGCGGCGCTCGATCCCACGGAACGGCATCTGGTGATCGCGAACTACACCACGGGAACGGTCGCGGTGATGCCGCTGGCCGAGGATGGGTCGCTGCAACCCGTCAGCCAGGTGCATGTACTGATGGGCACGCCAGGCCCCGACCCGGTGCAGCAGCCGTCGTCACATCCGCACGCCGTGATCTTCGATCCATCCGGCCGCTTCGTCATCATCCCCGACAAGGGCTTCGATTGCACCTTCATCTTTCGGTTCGAGAACGCCGGCATCACGCCAACCGCGCAAGGCTCCGTCCCATCCCGCGCCGGCGCCGCGCCACGTCATACGGTGTTCCACCCGAGCCTGCCGGTTCTGTATGTGAACAATGAACTCGATTCGACCGTCACGGCCTTCCAATGGAATCGAGACACCGGATTCGCCGCCGAATCGCAGACCGTCACGACGCTGCCGGAAGGTCATGCAGGCCGGAACACGACGGCGGAAATCGCGACCTCGGCCGATGGACGGTTCCTGTACGTATCGAATCGCGGGCAGGACAGCGTGGTGCGCTATGCGGTCGATCCGGCGACGGGACATTTGTCATATTTAGGTCACACGCCAACGGGTGGTGTCCGGCCCAGGTTCTTTGCGATCGATCCGTATGGCCAACATCTATATGCCGCCAACCAGGACAGCGACGACATCACGGCATTCCGGATCGATCCCGCAACAGGTGGCCTGACCGCAACGGGGCTGGTGATTCGCATCGGGAGCCCTTCGGCGATCAGCTTTGTCACGCCCACTTGAAGACAGCCGAGTCCGGTGCGGATAATGTACGAAAGGCGATAGCCCAAACGAAGGGAAACGTGATGGCCCGCAAGGCAACAGGAAGCAAGACCGCCAGCCGGTCGGCCGCGGCGAAACCAGGCACCCGCAAGGCGGCCGGCCAGAAGGCTGCCCGGAAAACCGAACCCAAGGCTGACGAGCCGAGGAAGAAAGCGGCGGCAAAGCCGGCGCCCGCGAAGCGCAAGGCCGCCCCCGCAAAGACCGCCCCCGCGAAGAGTGGGCGTGCGGTCGCGAAAAAGGCGGCACCCGCCCGAACGTCCACCGCCAAGGCCGTTCGGCCGGCCGCAAAGAAAGCGGCGCGGGCAGCGGCGCCGAAAGCCAAGCGAGCGGCCACGCCCAAGACGGTACGCGCTACAACCGCGAAATCGGTTCGGCCCGCCGCGGCGAAATCCACCCGAACCGCGACCGCGAAGGCCAAGCGGCCCGCCGCCGCGAAGTCCGCCCGTGCTCCGGCCGCCAAGTCCGCGCGGAGTGCGGCCCCAAAAGCCGCGCGCGCCACGGCGACCCGCAAGGCGCCCGCGCGTTCCACACCGGTTCGTAAAGTCGCTCCCGCCAAGGTCGCCGCCAAGCGAGGTCGCCCGCCGGGCAAGCGCGCCGCCGCGACTCGCCTGCAAACCGCCGCCCCACCGCAGCGCTTCACCGTCAGCCATATCAATGAGGCGGACTTCAAGAAGGACGGCCTGCGTCCCTACGCGCTGTATCGCGACCTCGGCATCGCCGCCGCGACCGGCGGCCTGTGCCAGGCGCATGTCATCCGCATGATTCCGCCCTGCACCGACGAAGTCCGCGTGCGCCATGTCCACCAGGCGGAACTGCAACTCGTCTATATCCTCCGGGGGTGGATGAAGAACGAGTTCGAGGGCCATGGGGAGCAGATGATGTCCGCCGGCACCTGCTGGCTGCAGCCGCCGGGGATCAAGCACACCGTGCTCGATTATTCCGCCGATCTCGAAGTCCTGGAAATCATCGTTCCGGCTGATTTCAAGACACTCGAAACCGACTGACGCGCGCGATCCGGCGGCCAGCCCGCCGGATCGCTCCCTCCCATGCCACGAGGCCCCATGATCGACGCAGACCTGCCCATCGTTGATGCGCATCATCACTTGTGGGACCTCGAGGGACCAATCCGCTATCCGTGGCTGCAAGGGGCTGGCCATGCGTCGGTCCATGGCGACTACTCACGGATCAAGCGGTCCTATCTGCCGCCCGAGTTTCGCCGCGACACCGCGCTGCATAACGTCATCGCAACGGTGCATGTGGAGGCGGAATGCGATCGTTCGCAACAACTCGCGGAAACCGAATGGGTGAGCCGGATGCACGCCCAGTACGGCTTTCCGAACGCGATCGTCGCGCATGCCTGGGTGGACACGCCGAACGCCGAGGAAATCATCGCGGCCCAGAAGAAATTCCCCCTGGTGCGCGGCATCCGCACCAAGCCGATCATCGCGTCCGGCCCGGATGACAGCGTCCGCGGCCAGCCGCGCAGCCTGCAGGACCCGAAATGGCGCGCCGGCCTGGCGCTCCTGGAGAAATACGACCTGTCCTGGGACCTCCGCGTGCCTTGGTATCATCTCCAGGAAGCCGCCGAGGTCTGCCGCGAACATCCCAACCTGCGCGTCGCCCTGAACCACACCGGCTATCCGCTGGACCGCTCGAAGGAACAGCTCCGCGTCTGGCGGCGGGGGATGGAGGCGCTGTCCTCCTGCCCGAATGTCTGGCTCAAGGTCTCGGGCCTGACGGTGAAGGACCAGCCCTGGACGCTGCGGGTCAACGGGTCGATCATCCGGGAAGCGATCGGGATTTTCGGCATCCACCGGTCGATGCTGGCCTCGAACCATCCGGTGGACGGGGTGAAGGCAAGCTGGGACTGGATCTTCACCCAGTTCAAGGATGTGACCCAGGGCTATGCGCCCGAGGACCGGCGGCGGCTGTTTGCCGGCAACGCGCTGATGTTCTACCGGATCGACGTGCCAGCATCTGTTTGACATAAGGGCTCTCCCCCCTCATTATCGTCAGCTACCCAGGGGGGCCTCGCCAACGAGGCTGAGATATCGCAGGTCCGGTTCCTGAATCCGGCGGCGCGATGACCCTTGAACCTGATCCGGGTCATGCCGGCGTAGGGACGGGACAGGCCTCCGCCACCCTCCTTGCATCCATCATGATCCCGGCGTGGATACATAAGGAGAGGTCCATGACGGTCCAATCGAAAGCCGCCGCCCGCCCGAGTTCGGTCACCACGGGACCGATCGCCGGTTCTCGCAAGATCTACTCCAGCCCCGAAGGGCGCCCCGACATCCGGGTGCCGTTCCGGGAAATCGAGCTCGACCCGTCCGCGCGGGAAGAAGCCTATCGCGCCTATGACTGCTCGGGGCCCTATACCGATCCGTCGATCGCCATCAACCTGGAAGCCGGCCTGCCGCCGATCCGCGCCGAGTGGATCGCCAAGCGCAGCTTCGACCGGATCACCCCGCGCGCGGTGAAGCCCGAGGACAATGGCAATATCGGCGCCGACAAGCTGGTGCCTGGCTGCCCCGCGGATCACCCGATCTATGGCGGCCGTCCCGGCCAGCTGGTCACCCAGTACGAATTCGCCCGCGCCGGCATCATCACCGATGAGATGACCTACGTCGCCCATCGCGAAAACATGGGCCGCTCGAAGATGATCGAGGGCGCGGAGGAGCGAATCGCCGATGGCGAGAGCTTCGGCGCGGAAATCCCCGCCTTCATCACCCCGGAATTCGTCCGCAGCGAAATCGCCCGTGGGCGCGCCATCATCCCGGCCAACATCAACCACCCGGAGCTTGAGCCGGTCATCATCGGCCGCAACTTCCTGGTGAAGATCAACGCCAACATCGGCAACTCGGCGGTCACGTCCGGCGTCGCCGAGGAAGTCGAGAAGCTGGTGTGGTCGATCCGCTGGGGCGGCGACACCGTGATGGATCTGTCCACCGGGCGGAACATCCACAACATCCGCGGCTGGATCATGCGGAACTCCCCGGTGCCGATCGGGACCGTGCCGATCTACCAGGCGCTGGAGAAGGTCGATGGCGACCCGGCGAAGCTGGATTGGGAAGTGTTCAAGGACACGCTGATCGAGCAGGCTGAACAGGGCGTCGACTACTTCACGATCCATGCCGGCGTGCGTCTGAAATACGTGCCGCTGACGGCCAAGCGCGTGACCGGGATCGTGTCGCGTGGCGGCTCGATCATGGCGCGGTGGTGCCTGTCGCATCACAAGGAGTCGTTCCTGTACGAACGCTTCGACGAGATCTGCGACATCATGCGTAAGTATGACGTGTCGTTCTCGCTGGGCGACGGCCTGCGCCCTGGCTCCAACGCCGACGCCAACGACGCGGCGCAGTTCGGAGAGCTGGAGACGCTGGGCGAGCTGACCAAGGTGGCCTGGAACAAGGGCTGCCAGGTGATGATCGAGGGCCCCGGTCATGTGCCGATGCACAAGATCAAGATCAACATGGACAAGCAGCTGCGCGAATGCGGCGAAGCCCCGTTCTACACGCTTGGGCCACTGACGACCGATATCGCGCCTGGCTACGACCACATCACCTCCGCCATCGGCGCGGCGATGATCGGTTGGTTTGGCACCGCGATGCTCTGCTACGTTACCCCGAAGGAGCATCTGGGCCTGCCGGATCGCGACGACGTGAAGACGGGCGTGATCACGTACCGCATCGCGGCGCATGCGGCCGACCTGGCCAAGGGGCATCCGGCGGCGAAGCTGCGCGATGACGCGGTGAGCCGAGCGCGGTTTGAGTTCCGGTGGCAGGACCAGTTCAACCTGTCGCTGGACCCGGACACGGCGCGGAAGTTCCACGACGAGACCCTGCCGAAGGACGCGCATAAGGTCGCGCATTTCTGCTCCATGTGCGGTCCGAAGTTCTGCTCGATGAAGATCACGCAGGATCTGCGGGCCGAGGCGGAGCGGATGGTCGGGCTTGAGGAAAAGAGCAAGGAGTTCGCCGAGAAGGGCGGGCAGGTTTATCTGCCGCAGGAAGCCGCGGAGTAATGCGACGAGTCCCTCGAAAGGGGGACGCTGACTGACTTTCTACTCCCCCTCCCCTGGAGGGAGGGGGGCGGGGGGAGGGGGCTCGCGGCACGGATCGTGCGGTGTTTCCCCCCACCCCAACCCTCCCCCTCAAGGGGGGGAGGGAGTCCCCCGCTGCGAACCACGCAGCCCCGAGAAGAACCCCCTCAGCAACCCGGCCGCTTCCCCTTCCCGGACTCCGCCCACAACCTCCGGCCGGTGATGGCAGCTCCCCGCATCGAACACCCTTGCCCCGTGTTCCACCCCCCCGCCCTTCGGATCGTACGCCCCAAACACCACCCGCCGAATGCGGAACAGGCTGATCGCCTGCGCGCACATCGGGCAGGGCTCCAGCGTCACGAACAGATCGCAGTCCGGCAGCCGGGGGCTACCCCGGACCCCGGCCGCCTCCCGCAACGCCAGCATCTCGGCATGGGCCGAGGCATCGGACCGTTCCTCGACCCGGTTGCCCGCCCGCGCCAGCACGGTCCCATCGGCCGCCACCACCACCGCGCCCACCGGCACCTCCCCGCGATCGGCGGCGGCGCGGGCTTCGTCCAGGGCGATCTCCATCGGGGTCATGACATGCTTCTTGCCCGGCCATGGCCCTGGGGTCTAGCAACGGGGCATGCACAACAGGCCCCTCATCGGCGTAACCCTGGATTCCGAGCAGCCGGGCGGCTACTCGAAATACCCCTGGTACGCGATCCGCCAGAACTATGCCGAGGCCATCATCGCCGCCGGCGGCCTGCCCATCGCCCTGCCGCATGATCCGGCGCTGGCGGCGGAGTATCTCGGCCACATCCAGGCCCTGGTCGTGACCGGCGGCGCCTTCGACGTCGATCCATCCTTGTATGGCGATGGCGAACGGCATGAGACAGTGACCCTGAAGCAGGGCCGCACCGCCGCGGAACTCGCGCTGATGCGCGGGGCGTTGGAGCGGAACATGCCCGTCCTCGGCATCTGCGGCGGCCAACAACTGCTCGCGGTGGCGCTCGGCGGCACGCTGATTCAGCATATCCCCGACAGCATCCCGAACGCCCTGCCGCATGAGCAGCCCAATCCACGCCACGAACCAGGCCACGCCATTGCCGTGACCCCGGGGACGCTGCTGCACCGGATCGTCGGCGCGACCGAGATGCACGTGAACTCCGCCCATCATCAGGCTGTCCGACACCCGGGACCGAACGCGATCGTCAACGCCCTCGCCCCCGACCAGGTGATCGAGGGCTTGGAGGACCCGCGCTACCGCTTCTGCCTCGGCGTCCAGTGGCACCCGGAGTTCTCGATCGACCCCGGCGACCGGCGCATCTTTGACGCCCTGATCGCGGCGGCCGCGGCATGAGCGACGTTCAACGCGGCGACCGGATCGCCAAATGGCTCGCCCGCGCCGGTGTCGCCAGCCGACGGGATGTGGAACGCATGCTGACCGAGGGCCGGGTCAAGCTGAATAACGCCGTCGTCACCCATCCCGCGACCTTCGTGGACTCGAAGGACATCATCCAGGTCGATGGCGCGGTGGTCGGCGAGCCCGAGCGCACCCGCGTCTGGCGCTATCACAAGCCCGACGGCCTGGTGACGACGCATCGCGATCCGGAAGGCCGCCCCACGGTCTTCGACAAGCTGCGGACGCAGTTGCCGCGCGTGATCAGCGTCGGCCGGCTCGATCTGACCAGCGAGGGGCTGTTGCTGCTGACCAATGACGGCGCGCTGGCCCGCCGGCTGGAACTGCCCACGACGGGCTGGCTGCGGCGCTATCGCGTGCGGGTGCATGGCGTCGTGGATGCCGGGGCGCTGAAGCGCCTCGCCGATGGCGTGACCGTGGATGGCGTGCGCTATGGGCCGATCGAGGCCGCGCTCGACAACCGTAAGGGCGAGAACGCCTGGCTGACCGTCAGCCTGCGGGAAGGCCGCAACCGGGAAATCCGCAAGGTCATGAGCCATCTGGGCCTGGCGGTGACAAGGCTGATCCGGATCGCCTATGGGCCGTTCCAGCTTGGGACGCTCGAACGCGGCGGGATCGAGGAAATCCCCGCCCGCGTGCTGCGGGAGCAGTTGCCGGCGGATGCCGGCGCGCCGACCGCGCCGCCGCGCATCCGCAAAAGCTGACATGCGGATCGTCGCCGGAAAGTGGCGCGGACGCGTGCTGACGGCCCCGCCGACCGAGGCCACGCGCCCCACTGCCGACCGGGTGCGGCAGGCTCTGTTCGACATGCTGCTGCATGCCCCCTGGGCCGGCCGGGACTGCGTCGAGGACGCGGATGTGCTGGACGCCTTCGCCGGCACCGGCGCCCTCGGCCTCGAAGCGCTCTCACGCGGCGCTCGGCATGCGACTTTCATCGAGAACGCGCCCGCCGCCCGCAAGGCGCTGCACACCAATATCCAGGCGCTGGGGGTCGAACAGGCCTGCTCGGTTCTGTCCGTCGGCGTGACCGCCGTGCGAACCGCGCCTCGGGCGCATGGGTTGGTGTTTTTGGACCCGCCCTATGGGCAGGGGCTGATCCCCCGCGCGCTCGACCGGCTGCACGGCGCGGGCTGGATCGCGCCCGGTGCCATTATCGTTGCAGAGACCGGACGGACCGAGGACTCTCCGCATCCCGATCCGCTTGCCGAACGCATCCACGGCGCGGCGCGGCTGACGATCTGGCGTGCGGATGGCGGATCTGACGCGGGCTGACCTTGCGCTCCAAAAAGGGGATCCGGCGCGGGTGACAGCGCCAAAGGGAAATCAGGCGCGCGCTGACAGCGCCAAAGGGAAATCAGGCGCGCGCTGACAGCGCGCGGGGGGCGATGCGCTGGACCGCGGCAAGCCGGCCCGCCGCTCCGTAGCGCGGCGCCTGCTCCCCGGCTCCAGCCCCGGCGATCAGCGTGATCACCCGCCCCTGCACGGTCAGGGCGCGCTCCAGCAGCGCCTGGTTCTCCCGCGCCAGTGCGCGCAGCCGTTCGGCGGTGTCCCGATCCAGGCTGGAGACGTCGCCCGATTGCACCAGGGCCTCGGCGGCGGCCTGTTTGCCGGCCAGCAAGGCGGTGGCGTTGGTCAGGTCCATGGCGGACAGCGCCGCGTTTTCACGGGTGAGGATCGCGATCAGGGCCTCGGCGGCCTGGTTCGGCGTCATCATCGCTGTTTTTCCTCCTGCATGCGCAGCAGCGCGTCGTGGATGGAGCGGGACAGGCCCAGGCCGCCGTGCTTGCCGATCGTCTTCGCCATTTCCTCGATCAGCATGGGCTTCCAGGCGGCCTCCCCCGCTCCGCCGCCGAACGGGCCCTTGCTGAGGTCGATCGTCTCGAACATCGGGGCGAGCAGGGCGCTGATGGCCATGTTCTCAAACGCCTGCGCCGCGTCGCGGAGCTTGCCGGGATCGGCGGTGCCGCGGGGCGTGGCCACCGGGGAGGCGGACGGGATGGCCCCCGCGGTCATGGCCAGACTTCCCAACGCACTCATCGCACGATCAAATCCGCTTGCAGCGCGCCGGCGGTCTTGATCGCCTGCAGGATGCTGATCAGGTCGCGCGGGCCGACGCCCAGGGCGTTCAGGCTGGTCACCAGCTCCCGCAGCGTCGTGCCCGATTGCAGAATGCCCAGCTTGTTGTCCTTCTGGTCGTCGATCTGGATATCCGTGCGGGGCACGACGACCGTCTGCCCCTCTGAGAACGGTCCCGGCTGGCTCACCACCGGCGTTTCGGTCACGCGGATCGTCAGGTTGCCCTGGGCGATCGCCACCGTGCTGATCCGCACATTGGCGCCCATGACGATCGTGCCGCTGGCTTCCTCCACCACCACGACCGCGGCGTTGTCCGGCACCACGCGCAGGTTCTCGATCACCGCCAGGGCGTCGATCGGGTCGCGGGTGCTCAGGTCCAGCGCCACGGTCCGAGGATCCAGTGCCTTGCTGACCGGTCCGAGCGCCCCGTTGATCGCGGCGGCCACGCGGCGGGCGGTGGTCAGGTCGGGATTGCGCAGGCCGAGACGCAGCGCCTGGCCCTTGTCGAGGCGGAATTTGACTTCGCGCTCGACGATCGCGCCGTTGGCAATGCGGCCGGCTGTGGGCACGCCGCGCGTGACGGATGACGCAGCCCCCCGCGCCGCGATGGCGCCGGTGGAAAGGGCGCCCTGCGCGACGGCATAGACCTCTCCATCGGCGCCCAGCAGGGGGGTCACCAGCAGGGTGCCACCGGTGAGGTTGGTGGCGTCTCCGAGGGCCGAGATGCTGATATCGATCCGGCTGCCGCTGCGGGCAAAGGGCGGCAGCTGGGCGGTGACCATCACGGCGGCGAGGTTCTTGGTGGACAGTTTGTTCACCTGGTCGCGGGTGTTCACGCCCAAGCGTTCCAGCATGCCCACCAGGGACTCCCGGGTGAAGATGGCGCTGTCCAGCTTGTCGCCGGTGCCTTGCAGGCCGACCACTAGGCCATAGCCGATCAGTTGGTTTTCCCGCACGCCCTCCAGGTCGGCGATATCCTTGATCCGCACCTGCGCGGCGGCCGTGCCGAACGGGACCAGCAAAAGCGTGAGGAGAAAAAGGCGAAAACAACGCTGCATACACACGATGGCACGTCCGTTGGTAAGGGCCTCTAAACCATTTGCGGCGATACTCGTGGGATGAAACGCAAGACCCATGCCAGGATTTCGCCCGGGTTTCCGACGATTTCGCGGTGCTTTCCCCGGCAGGAATTGCCGGGAGGCAAGCTTGGCCGAACAGGAGGTGACGCATGATCACGGGCATTAAGACGGCGGGTGCCGAACGGGCTGTCGCCGCACGCGGCCGGACCGCCGTGGCGCGGGGGCGGTTCGCCGTGCCCGAAACGCTCGTCTGGGCACCTTCGGTTGGGCCCGCCGCGGCCGCGGCGTCCCTGGACGGGATGCTGGCCTTGCAGGAAGACCACCGTGACCCGGACCCGTTGCCTGACCAGCGCGCCCGGGAAGGCGGGGCGGCGATCCTGGCGGAGCTGGGCGCGATGCACCGGGCCTGTCTGGGGCATGGGGACGCCGCGGCCGTCGCGGCGCGCCTGAGCGGGCTGGTGGACGGGCTACCGGACGCAACCGACCCGGGACTGGCCGGTGTCCTGCGCCTGATCGCGCTGCGGGCGCGGATTGTGGTCCTCCGTTCAACCGGCCAGTGACATTCTTCTGACGACAATCATGCACCCTTGGCGAGCCGCCGAGGCGTCGCTATAAGCCGGCCCGTCCAAGGCTGGCTTCGAACACGCCAGTGGCATGGACAGACCCCGAGACGACCAGGACCGGCACGCATGATGGTGACTCTGCCACCTGACTATCGGCCCACCGAGGATGAGGGGTTCATGAGCCCCGTCCAGGTCGAGTATTTCCGTCAAAAGCTCTTGCGTTGGCGCGCCGATCTGATCCGCGAGGCGGATGGCACCCTGGCCAGCCTGTCCGAGGGCGGGATCCATGAGGCCGACATCACGGATCGAGCCAGCGTGGAGACGGATCGGGCGCTGGAACTCCGCACCCGGGACCGCGCGCGCAAGCTGGTCTCCAAGATCGACCAGGCCCTGCAGCGGATCGAGAACGGCTCCTACGGCTATTGCGAGGAGACCGGCGAACCGATCGGCCTGCGGCGGCTGGAGGCTCGGCCGATCGCGACGATGTCGATCGAGGCGCAGGAGCGCCACGAGCGGATGGAACGCGTCCACCGCGACGATTGACGGGCACCCCATTCCCCACCGCCCCCTCTCCCCCTGAGGGAGAGGGCCGGGGTGAGGGCGCATCGCGGCACGGACCGGGGGGTGTCTATCCCCACCCCGACCCTCCCCCTCAAGGGGGGGCGGCGAAGAACCCGGCCCGCAGGGCCTCCGCCTCAGCCCCCGCGATCATCCCCAGACGGATGAACAGATCAATCAGCACCAGGTTCACGTTGAACTTGAAATCATCCGTATCCCGCACCGCCTCCATCGCCCGCTCGATCGGCCACAGCTCGAACGACTCGACCTCGCCGTCCGACGGCTGGGGGATGAAATCCGGCGGCAGGTCCAGGTCGTAGCAATACAGCCAGTCCCGCCGCAGCCCCTCGGGGCGCGCCATGGCATAGGTAAGATGACCAACCAGGCGGGCGTGGCGAGAGAACTCCGGCGGAATGGAGGCCTCCTCGGCCCCTTCCTTCATCAGCGTCTCGAACGGAGTGAGGCCGGCCGGCATGCCGCCCGCCACCACATGATCCAGCTTCCCCGGGTCCAGGAGTTTGTCCATCGCTCGGCGGGCCACCCACAGGCTGACGCGATCGCCATCGCGGACCAGCCCGTTCACATGCGCGCCGGCTGCCATCACGCCGAAGGACGGGATGGCGCCACGGTCGATCCGGGCCAGGGCCGGCCCCTCGGGTGAGGCGCGAACGTCGAATTCCTCCCGCCGCCAACGGAAATAACCCTGCTCGGACAGGGCCTGGGCGATCGCGGGCAGGGCCGCCGGATCGGTCAGGCTGATGTTGTCCGGGGCGAAGCGCAGCGAGGGAAAGGCCGCCAGATCGTCCAGCATATCCGGCCTGATCCAGCCCACGGCCTGATCGCCGACGCGGAACGCCACCCGGTCGCCGGGGAGTTCAGCGTCCGTGCAGGCCTGGATATGCCGCATGAATCCTGTCCGGTTTGTCATAATTGCTCCCGGTCGCCTTTCAAATGCCAAGCGACCATGCCACATCCAGGCCATGAGACGATACCAGGCCGCACCGCAAGCCGATCAGCCAGCAGCGGTCCCGACGCAGCGTTCCGGCTTCCAGACCGTTGTGGCCCTGCTCCCCTACCTGTGGCCGGCCGGCAATCCGGGCGCGAAGGTCCGCGTCGTCGTGGCCTTGGTCTTCATGTTCCTGGCCAAGGTCGCAACCGTCTATGTGCCGATCCTGTATGGCAGGACGGTGGATGCGCTGGCCCCGGTCTCGGGTCCCGCGGCGAGCTTCGCGATCGTCGGTGCCCTGATCATCGGCTATGGCCTGGCGCGGATCGGTGGGGCGGGGTTCGGGGAGATCCGGGACGCGCTGTTCGCCTCGGTCCAGCAGAGGGCGGTGCGGCTGCTGGCGCTACGGACGTTCCGTCATCTGCATGGCGTCAGTTTGCGTTTCCACCTGGATCGCCAGACCGGCGGTCTGTCGCGGGTGATCGATCGTGGCACGCAGGGGATGCAGTCGGTCCTGCGGCTGGCCGTGTTCAACGTCGTCCCGACGGCGCTGGAGCTGGTGATGGTCACGGCCATCATCTGGTACATGTTCGACTGGCGCTACGCCGCCATCACCTGCGCGGCCGTGCTGGCCTATGTCGCCTTCACGGCGCTGCTCGCCAGCCAGCGCGGGCGCTATCGGCGGACCATGAACGACACCGACAACGATGCCTCCACCAAGGCGTTAGACAGCCTGCTGAACTTCGAAACTGTCAAGTATTTCAATAACGAGGCGCATGAGGCGACGCGCTACGACAGCGCGCTGGCGCGGTATGAGCGGGCGGCGGTGCGCGTCCAGGTTTCGTTGAACATGCTGAACCTGGGCCAGGCGGTGATCATCGCCGTGGGCCTGACGGTCATCATGCTGCTCTCGGCCAAGGGGTTCGAGGACGGCAGCATGACCATCGGCAAGTTCGTTCTGATCAACACCTATCTGATCCAGCTTTACCAGCCGCTGAACTTCCTGGGCATGGTCTACATGACCATCAAGCAGGGCTTGGTCGACATGGAGCAGATGTTCAACCTGCTGCGGATCGACCACGAGATCACCGACAAGCCCGGCGCCCCGGCGCTGGTCGCGACGGGGGACGTCCGGTTCGATGACGTCCATTTCGGGTATCAGCCGAACCGGGAAATCCTGAAGGGCGTCAGCTTCACGATCCCGGCGGGGCGCAAGCTCGCGGTCGTGGGCCAGACCGGGGCCGGCAAGTCCACCATCAGCCGCCTGCTGTTCCGCTTCTACGACGTGACCGGCGGGCGCATCCTGATCGATGGGCAGGACATCCGCGACGTGACGCAGGACAGCGTGCGGGCGGCGATCGGGGTGGTGCCGCAGGATACGGTCCTGTTCAACGACACCATCCGCTACAATATCGGCTATGGCCGGCCCGGTGCCTCCCAGGAGGAAATCGAGCAGGCCGCCCGGTCCGCCCAGGTGCATGATTTCGTGCTGCGCCTGCCGGAGGGCTACGACACCCGCGTGGGTGAACGCGGCCTGAAGCTGTCGGGCGGGGAGAAGCAGCGCGTGGCCATTGCCCGGACGATCCTGAAGAACCCGCGCATCCTGATTTTGGATGAGGCGACGAGCGCGCTGGACACCAGGACCGAGCAGGATATCCAGACCGCCCTGGGCGCCGTCGCATCGCACCGGACCACCCTGGTGATCGCGCACCGGCTGTCCACCGTGGTCGACGCGGACGAAATCATCGTGCTGGATGACGGCAGGATCGCGGAACAGGGCACCCACGCCGCCCTGCTGGCGCGAGGCGGGCTTTACGCCCGTATGTGGACGATGCAGGCGGCGGAAGAGGCGGAGCCTCTGGCGACGCAATAGAACGACGGGAGAGAGAGACGATGCAGGAAGGCCAGGACGACGGCGCCCCCACGGAACTCAGCCATGCGGGCTCGGTCGTGGACAAGGCGATTGAATACATGATCGGGCAGGATATCCCGCCGGTGGCCGTGGCCTCGGCCCTGCTGGGCGGATCGATGGCGCTGCTGGCCCGCAGTGTCAGCGACGAAGTGATCGTGCAAATCCTGAATAATGCCATCGCCAGCGTGCGCGCGGGCGAATTGCGTGGCCCGGGACGGTCACAATAGCCGGTTGTTCCTTGACGTGGGGCGGGTCTGTCGTCATAACCCGCGCCTTCTACGCTGGACCGAAGGATGGAGTGCGATGTCTCGCCGCTGTGAGATTACTGGCAAGGGCGTTTTGAGCGGCAACAATGTCAGCCACGCCAACAACAAGACCCGCCGCCGTTTCCTGCCCAACATGCAGGTGACGTCGCTGTTGTCGGATACGCTGGGCAGCGCGGTGCGCATGCGCCTCTGCACCAACGGCATCCGCACCGTGGAGCATAATGGCGGCATCGACGCCTTCCTCCTCGGCACCCCGAACACGAAGCTGACCCCGGAAGGCCGCGCGCTGAAGCGCCGGATTGAGCGGGCTCGCGACAAGAAGGCCGCTGCCGCCGCCGCTGCCTGATTTTATCGGGACCAGATACGGAGAAGCCCGGACCCCTGTCAGGGTTCCGGGCTTTTCGTGTGCGTGGTAGTCAGGCCTTCACCTCCACCCCCACCAGCTTCTCGTAGACCTTGATGACCGCCGAACCGTCTTCCTTGTTGATCCCCATCGCCCGCGCCATCTGGTAGGCCTGCTGCGAAATCGGCGCCATCAGCACCGGCACGCCCAGACTTTTGGCCAGGCCGTTCTCAAGCTCCTGGTCCTTGAAGGAGATATCGACCGTCCCCGACGGCGCGAAATCCCGTGTGATCATCTTCTTCCCGCGCCCCTGGAACGCCCAGGAGTTGCCGGAACTCACGCTGACCATGTCGAACAACTGCTGGATATCCAGGCCAGCCTTGGCGCCCATCACCAGGGCCTCGGCCACCGCGATCGTGTTCACATGCAACAGCATGTTGTTGATGAGCTTCATCGCCAGCCCGTTGCCCAGCTTGCCGGCGTGGAACACGTTCCCGCCCATCGCCGCGAACAGGTCGGCGCAAGCGTCGAACACCGCCTTGTCCCCGCCCACCATGATCGACAGCGACCCCGCCGCCGCGCCGGATGTGCCGCCACTGACCGGGGCATCGAGCAGCTTGATGCCCTGGGCCGCCAGCTTGGGCTCCATCTCCCGCAGCTTGAATGGGTCGGCCGTGCTCATGCAGATCACGATGTGGCCTGGCTTTGCGGTCTTGGCGAAGCCGGTTTCGCCGAGCATCACCGACTCGGCCTGCGCGGTCGTTTCGACCATGCAAATGGACCGGGTCGTTTCCCGCGCGACCGCCTGCGGGGAGGGGGCAACCTCGGCCCCTGCTTCCGCCAGGGCCTGCACCTTGCGCGGGTCGAGGTCGTGCACGACGACCTTCACCCCCGCCTTCAACAGGTTCCGAGCCATTGGCCCGCCCATGTTGCCCAGGCCCACGAAGCCTACCTTGTCCACCATCTGTCCGTTCCTTGTGACGTCCTCGGGAAGGAACTGAACACCCTGCCGGACAGAGGTGCAATGTTCAGACGGCGAACGCGCTTGCAAGGCGGGTGGCGCGCGTATAAAAAATGGTGAAGTCTACAAATTCTGTCCCCGAGCGGGACGGCCGGCTACAGGGGCGAAGCATGCGGTTTCCGATGGGTCCGGTCGTTGCCACGGCGTTGGCCGCCCTGTGGGTGGCCCCGGTGGCGCACGCCAATCCCACATTCAACCTGACCTACATCCCCGGCACCTCCGCCCAGGCGCAGGCAGCCTTTGCCACCGCGGCGAACTATTGGTCCTCGGTTTTCACAGACAACGTGACGATCAACCTGACGGTTGGCACCGGCGTGCTTGGCCCCAGCATTCTGGCATCCGCGGGATCGGTCCAGACAGCTTATAGCTACAGCACGTTCCGCGCCGCGATGGCGGCCGACGTTTCCAGCGCCATCGATACCGCTGCCGTGGCGCATCTGCCCAACACGACCGGCGTGTCGATTTACCTCAATTACACCAGCAACAATCCGAACGGAGCCGGCAGCGCGGTCGCCTACGTCGACGCTGACGGCGATGCCAACAACACCACCGTCATGATCACCAACGCCAATGCCAAGGCGCTCGGCCTGACCCCGGTCGGCGCGGTCAGCGGTGACTGCACCGGAAGCTGTGACGGCTTCATCCAGTTCAGCACGGCCTTCACCTACGACTTCGACAGCTCCAACGGGATCACCGGCGGAACATACGATTTCGTTGGATTGGCGAAGCACGAAATCGGCCACACGCTCGGGTTCGTCAGCGGGGTGGACATTCTGGATATCAATTCCACGAGCCCCAACTTCTTCCGGGACGATCAGTTCATCTTCGTCTCCCCGCTCGACATGTTCCGGTGTTCCGCCGCCTCCTTATCAAACGGCACGACGCTGGACTTTACGGCCGGCGCGGGGACCCGGAATTTCTCGCTGGATAATTGCGCGACGACGCTCGGGAGGTTCTCGGAAGGCAAGATCCACGGCGACGGCCGCCAGGCCAGTCACTGGAAGGACAACCTCGGTCTCGGGATCATGGACCCGACCGCCGCGCCCGATGAAACGCTGGTCGTCACACCGCTGGACCTGACCGGGTTCGACACGATCGGCTGGAACCTTGATATCCCCGAGCCCGGCACCCTGGCGCTGGGCGCCGCGTGGCTGCTCGGGTTGGCGGCGGCGCGGCGCCGGTCAGCCGCGGCGGCGTAATCCGAGCATCCCGACCACGCCGATCGCCAGAACGCCCAGCGTCGCCGGTTCCGGCGCGTCGACCACGGCGATCTTGAAGTTGTCGAGATACACGCCGTCGCTGGTTCCGGAAAACGCGTCGGTCAGGACAATCGACCGGATTTCATTCACGGAACTTGCCACGCCCATGAAGTAGGAATAGCCGAGCTGATAGTTGCGCGGGAAGGATTGGAAGGCACCGAGGGAGGTGCCGGTTCCGTTCAGCCCGTCGAACGCTTGAATGGTGATGGGATCGCCGCCACTCGGGTCGTAATGGTCCCCCGTCAGCAGGCCGATCGCCGAGATCGCATTGGCGAAATTCACCGCCAGGGAAACCTGATCCCCGTAGACCAACGCGCGGGACAGCGGGAACGGCCCCTCGCCGACCGAGCAAGGGCAGTCCGAGGATCCGGACGGCACCCCGGTGACATCCGTCACGTACTGATAAAACGGCGCCACAATCGACATGGTCACGCCCTGGGCGGCATAAAGACCGCCGTTCAGGCCCGTGAGCGGATGGCTTTCGAAGTCGATGACGGTCGTGATGCTCGCCCCGGTGCCGGCGATATGGCTGGCCCAATCCGCGGCGTTGCCGGTCGGGTTGTTGACGAATCCGACCACCGCCGCGTTCGCGCCCATGCTCGTGCCCAGGGCGACCAAAGCCGCCAACATCGTCCGACCCGTGTGCATCACTCGATCCTCAGCGCCTTACCACGAGACATACATCACAAAATTGTTTCGGACCCGCAAGCCGGTATTCTCTCCCGAACGTCCTTGCCTTGACCCCCATCCCCCCACGCGCTACCGCCCAGTAACCCCAGCCCGAGGATCCGCATCGGTGAACGCCTTCTCCTTCCCCCCACCGCCGCCATGCCCGGAAGCCGAAGTCCTGCGCCATGAGGTCCGGGACTTCCTGAAGACCGCGCTCGCCGACCGCACCCCCGTGCAGAAGGCCGAGTCGTGGACCGGCCTCGATCCGGAATTCTCCCGCGCCGTCGGCAAGCGCGGCTGGCTCGGCCTGACCTGGCCCAAGCAATATGGCGGGCATGAGCGGTCGGCCCTGGAACGCTATGTCGTGCTGGAGGAAATGCTGGCCGCCGGCGCGCCCGTCGGCCTGCACTGGATCGGCGACCGTCAGTCCGGCCCGCTGATCCTGCGCGTCGGCACCGAGGAACAGCGTCAGACCTACCTGCCGAAACTCGCCGCCGGCGAAGCATTCTGCTGCATCGGCATGAGCGAGCCGAACACCGGATCGGACCTCGCATCGGCGCGCACCCGCGCCGCCAAGGTCCAGGGCGGCTATATCGTCAACGGCACCAAGGTGTGGACCAGCTTTGCGCACCTGTCGCACTACATGATCCTGTTTTGCCGCACCGGTTCATCGGAGGACCGGCACGGCGGCGTCAGCCAGTTCCTGGTCGACCTGCACAACACGCCCGGCTTGACCATCCGCCCGATCTACGCCTTGACCGGGGAACACCATTTCAACGAATGCGTCTTCAAGGACGCGTTCATCCCCGACGCCGCCCTGCTGGGCAAGGAAGGGGACGGCTGGAACCAGGTCACCAGCGAGCTGGCGTTCGAGCGCAGCGGGCCCGAGCGGTTCCTGTCCTCCTACTGGCTGTTCGTCGAGCTGATCCGCGCGCTGGGTCCCAACCCGACCGACGCCGGCGCCATCGCCATCGGCCGCCTGACCGCGCATTTCATGACCCTTCGCCGCCTGTCGCGCTCGGTCGCTGGCATGCTGCAGAACGGGGAGAACCCGGCCTTGCAGGCCTCCATGGTCAAGGACCTGGGCGCGCTGGTCGAGCAGGAATTGCCGGAGATCGCCCGCAACCTGGTCGACGCCGAACCGGATGAGAAATCGACGCACGACTTCGCCGCCGTGCTCGCCCACACGATGATGCACGCCCCATCCTTCAGCCTGCGCGGCGGCACGCGGGAAATCCTGCGCGGCATCATCGCCCGCGGCCTGGGGCTGCGCTAACCCTTTCCAAAGAAGAAGGTTTTTCCGATGACCGACAAGGTGCTCTACGAGCAGGACGGCCATATCGTCACCATCACGCTGAACGATCCGGGCAAGCGCAACCCGATCTCGGAACTCGACATGGTCGAGGGGATCGTGAATGCCCTGGATCGCCTGAACGCCGATACGTCGGTCCGCGTCGCCATCCTGACCGGCGCCGGGTCGGCGTTCAGCTCCGGCGGCGACCTGACCAAGATGCGCGCCGATTTTGGCCCCCGCGCGGAAAAGCCGCATCTGACGCCGCGCTACTACAAGTACGGCATCCAGATGATCCCGATGGCGTTCGAGAAGCTGGACGTCCCGATCATCTGCGCCGTGAACGGGCCGGCGATCGGCGCGGGCCTGGATCTGACCTGCATGTGCGACATGCGGATCGCCGCCGAAAGCGCCAAGTTCGCCGAGAGCTTCGTCAAGGTCGGCATCGTCCCCGGTGACGGCGGCGCTTGGCTGCTGCCGCGCGTCGTCGGCTTCTCCAAGGCATGCGAGATGGCGTTCACCGGCGACATGCTGGATTCCAAGGAAGCGCTGGCCTGCGGCCTGGTCTCACGCGTGGTGCCCGACGCCGAGTTGCTGGACGCCGCCCGTGCTCTTGCGCAACGCATCGCGGTGAACCCCCCGCACGCCGTGCGGATGGCCAAGCGCCTGCTGCTGGAAGGGCGGCACACCCGCCTGGATACGCTGCTGGAGATGTCCGCCGCGATGCAGGCACTGACCCACGCGACCGCGGATCACCGGGAAGCCGTCAACTCCTTTCTGGAGAAGCGGAAGCCGGACTTCAAGGGCGACTGAGGCCTACAGGTCCCAGGGGTTGAGCACCTCAACCCCCATTTCCTGAAAATCCGCCACGTTGCGGGTGACGAGCACCTTATCGTTCACCCGTGCCGTGGCGGCGATCAGCGCATCCGCCATCGGCCGAGGCCTCTGCCCCATGATCCGCCCCCAGGCCACCGCCACCGAGTTATCCACGGGCAGCAACTGAGGCCGATAGCGCAGCCGAAGCTCATCCAGCCAGCGTTGCAAGGACGCCGCGGCGGCCGGATCGCTCCGCGCCTTCATGGCGACGCCTTTCATGATCTCCCCGATCGTGATGGTGCTGAGGAAAACGGCGTCCGGAGGCGCCATGCTGAGCCAGGCCACGGCCTTGGGCGTCCCCCTGCGCGCTTCCGACAGCACGCAGGTATCGACCAGATACATCAGAAATCGACGTCGCGGTCGGTGTCGCGGGAACGGTCGTTGATAGTATCGACAACATCGTCGGACCAGCGATCCCCGCCGAGCAGGAATGCTGTGAAGGGCATCTGGGGCGTGGTGAGTTTTTCCCAGTCCGAGGCCGACACGATCACCGCGGCCGGCTTGCCATGCACGGTCACGGTCTGCGGTCCGTCATCCCGGGCGCGCTTGACGACTTCGCTGAAGCGGTTCTTCGCGTCCTGCAATTGCCAATCGAGCATGGCGACCTCCGAAAATCTATCCAGACTGGCTAGATTTAAGCTGCCGAACCCGCCACGTCAATCGCGATCGTTGAGATCCCGCGCCACCTCGGGCCGATGCATCAGTTCATCGATCTTCATGGCGTAATCCAACGCGTTATCCGCGTGGAAATGCAGGTCGGGCACCGCCCGCAGCCGCAACGCATGCGCCACCTGACCGCGCATATAGGCGCTGGCCCGCCGCATCGCCGGCAGCAGTTCATCCACGTCATTGCGCCCGAGGCGGGCGACAAACACCGTGGCATGCTTAAGGTCGGGGGTGGTGCGGACCTCGGTTACCGTGACCTCGGCTGTTGCCAGGTCGGGGTCACGGAACTCGTGGCGAGCAAAGATGCCGGCCAGGACGTGGCGGATTTCCTCCGCCACGCGCAACTGCCGTTGCGAGGGGCCGGCGACGTTCTTCTTCAACCCGGCACCATCTCCACTTCGAAGCACTCGACCACGTCGCCTTCCTGCAGATCGTGGAAGTGCGCGAAGGACAAGCCGCACTCGTAGCCGCGGGCCACTTCGCGGACATCGTCCTTGAAGCGCTTGAGCTGCGACAACTCGCCACTGTGGATGACCACGTTCTCGCGCAGCACCCGCACGCCGGAGCCGCGCTTGACCAGGCCTTCAGTGATCATGCAACCCGCGACCTTGCCGGTCTTGGTGATGTTGAACACCTTGCGGACCTCGGCGTAGCCCAGGAACTTCTCGCGAGCCTTCGGCGCAACCTTGCCGCGGACCAGCTTTTCCACGTCGTCGGCGACGTCGTAGATGATCGAGAAGTAGCGGATATCCACCGACTCACGCTGCGCCAGTTCCCGCGCCTGGGACGTGGCACGCACGTTGAAGGCGACGATCACGGCGCTGGAGGCCTTGGCCAACTGCACGTCGCTCTCGGTGATCTGACCGACACCCGACAGCAGCACCCGGACCTTCACCTCTTCATGCGCGAGCTTCAGCACGGTGGCCTGGATCGCCTCCGCGCTGCCCTGCACGTCCGCCTTGATCAGGATCGCGACTTCCTTCTGCTCGCCCGCCTGGATGCGTGCCAGCATCTGGTCGAGCGTGCCACGCGCACCCGCCGCGGCGCCGGCCATCTTGTCGCGCTGGCGGCGCTCACGGAATTCCGTGATCTCCCGCGCTCGGCCTTCGTTCTCGACCACGACAAAGGGTTCACCCGCCGTCGGGGCGCCACTCAGGCCCAGGATTTCCACCGGCGAGGACGGCCCAGCCACCTGGATCGGGCGGCCCTTGTCGTCCAGCATCGCCCGCACGCGGCCCCATTCGGAACCAGCGACGACGATGTCGCCCTGCTTCAGGGTGCCGCGCTGCACCAGAACGGTGCCGACCGGCCCACGCCCGCGATCCAACCGGCTTTCGATCACCGAACCCTCGGCGATACGATCCGGATTGGCCCGCAGATCGAGGATTTCGGCCTGCAGCAGAATGGCTTCTTCCAGCTTGTCGAGGCCGGTCTTGGTCAGGGCGGACACTTCCACATCCTGCGTCTCGCCGCCCATGTCCTCGACCACGATCTCGTGGCTGAGCAGTTCCTGGCGCACGCGACCCGGATTGGCGTCCGGCCTGTCCATCTTGTTGATGGCCACGATGATCGGCGCGTTCGCGGCCTTGGCGTGCCGGATCGCCTCGATCGTCTGGGGCATGACGCCGTCATCGGCGGCGACGACCAGCACGACGATGTCGGTGACCGACGCGCCGCGAGACCGCATGGCGGTGAATGCTTCATGGCCGGGCGTATCAACGAACGTGATCCGCGCGCCGCTCGGCAATTCGACCTGATAGGCGCCGATGTGCTGCGTGATACCGCCAGCCTCCCGGCCGGCGACATCGGTGGAACGTAGGGCGTCCAGCAGCGAGGTCTTGCCGTGGTCGACGTGGCCCATGATGGTCACGACCGGCGCGCGCAGCTGCAATTCCTCAACGGTATCAGCCTCACCCTCAAGGCCGATTTCCACGTCGGATTCAGACACGCGACGGACACGGTGGCCGAATTCCTGCACCACCAGTTCGGCGGTGTCGGCATCCAGCGACTGCGTGATGGTGGCCATCACGCCCATCTTCATGAGCGCCTTGACGACGTCCGGCGCACGGGCGGCCATACGATTGGCCAGCTCCTGCACGGTGATCTGCTCGGGCAACACAACGTCACGCACAACCCGCACCTGATCCGCTCTGAGCCGCTCAAGTTCCGCCTGCCGACGCTCGCGTTCCCGCTGGCGACGGACCGACGCCAGGGAGCGGACGCGTTCGTCCTCACCCTCGATCGCGGCCTGAACGTCGATACGGCCAGCACGGCGGCGGTCATCGGTGCCCTTCTTGGGGGCTACGACCGGCGGCTTGCGGGGCGGCATGCCCGGCCCGGGCCGGCGCGGACCCTCTTCCTCTTCCTCGCCGGGCTTTCCACCCGGACGGAGGCGCAATGTTTCCGACGCCGGACCAGCCGGTACGGTCGGGGTAGCACCTGGCACACCCGGTCGCGCGCCCGGCGGACGAGCGCCCGGAGCCCCAGGACGAACCTGCGGCGGACGTTGGTCGGGTGAGCGTGCCGCAGGCGCCGCCGCCGGGGCCGAGGCCGCCGCGGTAACCTGTGCGCCCTGGACCTGTGCGCCCTGAACCGGCGCGGCATCGATAGCCACGCTTTGCACCGGCGGGGCGGGTGGCGGAGCGCCTGGATCGGCGTTCGCCGCAGCCTCCTCGGCCGCCGTGCGTTCCGCTGCTTCGGCTTCCAGTCGAAGGGCTTCCTCGGCCGCGAAACGCGCGGCTTCGGCCTCCTCCTGGATGCGGCGTTCTTCTTCCTCGGCCTGACGCTTCGCGTCTTCCTCGGCTTTGCGGCGGGCTTCCTCGGCCGCGGAGAGGATCGAAATCTTCTCCTGCTCTCGCCGTTCCGCTTCTCGGCGAGCGGCGTCGCGCTGCTGTTCCAGCAACGCGCGTTGCCGCGCGGCCAGTTCGATTGCCGTCAGCGCGCGGCCGCCTGGGCCGGTCTGGCGATTGGATTGTCCGGAGCCGCGGGACTGCTGCTGTGAGCCGCCTCCGCCGCCGCCACCACCGCCACCCGAAGGTGTCGGACTGGGCGTGCCGGGCCCGGGCGCGCGTTTTTTGCGCACCTCGACCTGCACGACCTTTGATCTGCCGTGGCTGAAGCTCTGCCGGACGGAGCCTGCGTCGACGGTACGGCCGATCTCAAGTCGTCCCGCGGGACGTAATGAGAGTCTGCTCTTGCCGCCGTCCTGATCGTTGCCTTCGCTCATGCTTTACCCGTGGCACCCGCTTCTTCATTCACCGAGGCGGCAATCCGCCCCGCTTCGTCACGTTTCCTGTTTCTCAGCCCGGCCAGCCGGCCCGCGTCAAGCGCGAGCGTTTCGGCCAGGCCTCCCGCGCTTACCGCGACATGCACGACATGATCCCGTGCGAAGATCCGCCCAAGCTCACTCGCTGGCAGCGGGTCCACGACGGTTATCGATGCATCGCCGCCGGACATGAAGCGCGTCTTTTCAGCCGGACTACCGTCCGATGCCTGCAACACAACCCGTGCCCGCCCGGTTCTTAACCACTCCCGCGCCTTTTCAAACCCGGCCATCGCCTGTCCCGCTCGGCGCGCCAACCCCAGCGTATCGCTGACACGCCGCGTCAAAGCGGCTTCCAGCATGTCTCCGAGGTTGGGAGGCACCGATACCGGACCACGTGCCGCACGGGCAAACGCGCGCGTCAGGTGACGACCACCGTCCCGCGCAGCGTCAGGGGACACTAACACATCACCCGACGCGCTCAACCATATTCCCCGTCCGGGCAGCCTTGCGGTCAGGTCAGGGACGATCGCCCGGTCGGGTCCAACGACGAAACGGATCATCCGCTCCTTCGGCAAACGTTCCCGGGTGACGATGCAGCGGCGCAGAGGGCCAGTCTCGGCCTCGGGCTCCGCATCGTCATCGGCGTCGAGCAGCGAAACCGCGTCAGTCGTGGCTTTTCTCCTGTTCCGTCGTCTCCGCCTCGGTCTCTTCGGCCCCACCTTCCGGCGCCGCCTCATCGTCAAACCAATGCGCGCGGGCGGCCATGATCACGTCATTCGCCGTCGCTTCATCAACCTTGTCGGCGCCGACGATCTCAATCAGTTCGTCGGATGCGAGGTCCGCCAGATCATCCAGCGACTTCACGCCCTTTTCGCCCAACGCCACCAGCATCGCCGGCGTGAACACATCGATTTCGGCGACGTCATCCGTGACGCCCAGTTCGATGCGCTTGTCGGTCAACTCGGTGTCGCGACGGGTGATGAACATCTCGGCCCGCCGGATCAACTCGGAGGCCACGTTGTCGTCAAAACCCTCGATCGCAGCCACTTCGTCTTCCGGCGTGAACGCCAGTTCCTCGACGCTCGTGAAGCCTTCCGTCACCAGCAGGCCGGCGATAACATCATCGACGTCCAGCGCTTCGACGAACTGGCCCGACCGGCGGCGGAATTCTTCCTGCCGGCGCTCGCTTTCCTCAGCTTCCGTCAGGATGTCGATATCCCAACGGGTCAACTGCGACGCTAGGCGCACATTCTGTCCGCGGCGGCCGATTGCCAGCGAAAGCTGGTCGTCCGGTACCACAACCTCAACCCGGCCGGCTTCTTCATCGAGCACGACCTTGGTCACTTCCGCGGGTGCCAGCGCGTTCACCACGAAGGTGGCGGCCTGCGCGCTCCAGGGAATGATGTCGATCTTCTCGCCCTGCAATTCGGCGACAACGGCCTGCACGCGTGATCCACGCATACCGACGCAGGCGCCGACAGGATCGATCGCGCTATCCCGGCTGATCACCGCCATCTTGGCGCGAGATCCCGGATCGCGGGACACCGCCTTGATTTCGATGATGCCGTCGTAGATTTCTGGCACTTCCTGCGCGAACAGCTTGGCCAGGAAGCCAGGATGCGTGCGTGACAGGAAGATCTGCGGACCGCGCGGTTCTTCCCGCACGTCGTAGATATAGGCACGCACGCGGTCGCCGTTGCGGAAATTCTCGCGCTGGATCAATTCATCGCGCCGCAGCAGGGCTTCCGCCTTGCCGAGCTCGACCATGAGGTTGCCGTATTCGGTGCGCTTGACCACGCCGTTGATGATCTCACCCACTCGGTCCTTGAACTCATCGTATTGCCGCTTGCGCTCGTATTCGCGCACGCGCTGCACGATCACCTGTTTGGCGGTCTGCGCGGCGATGCGGCCGAAGTCGATCGGCGGCAGCGGGTCCACGATGAACTCGCCAAGCTGGATTTCCGGCTTGAACTTGCGGGCGATGTGAACGGGGATCTGAGTTTCCTCATTCTCCACCGTCTCGACCGCCTCGGTCCACCGAGACAGGCGCACGTCGCCGTTCTTCCGGTCGATCGTCGCCCTGATATCTTTTTCGTGCCCGTACTTCGCGCGACCGGCCTTTTGGATGGCCTGTTCCATCGCTTCCAGCACTTCTTCGCGATCGATAGCCTTTTCCCGCGCGACGGCGTCGGCGACCAAAAGCAGTTCGGGGCGTGAGACTGCGGTATCCATGGTGACCTCTGTGCCTGGGTCCTGGTTCAGTTCGATTTCGGCGGTGTGCCGGTCGCCGCGATCAAGGCATCGGTCAATACGAGCTTGGCGCGGCGGATCATATCCAAGGGCAACGCGACCTCGGTCCCATCATCGAGACGCATCCTGGCCGCGGTTTCGTCGGCCCCGAGCACGACGCCGGAGAAGCGCTTCCGGCCGTTCACGGGGAATTGTGTCTCGGCCCGCGCGAGGTGGCCGGAAAACCGGTTCCAATCCTTCGCCCGGGTCAGCGGACGGTCGATCCCG
The DNA here is from genome assembly GCA_945873195.1 of Asaia bogorensis. GTDB lineage: Bacteria > Pseudomonadota > Alphaproteobacteria > Acetobacterales > Acetobacteraceae > Rhodopila > Rhodopila bogorensis_A. The sequence goes on along the minus strand of CAMCDA010000012.1, from coordinate 12,116 downwards.
GCGGAGCTGACTTCAAGGTTCCAGGCACCGGGAATGGGATCGTCCACATCAAGCGTGGCGCTGACCTGGTGACTGATGGCTTCGCAATCCTCAATCGTAATCAGGCTGCCGTCGGCCCGGTCCGCCATGACCTGCACGGTGGTCCGGTCTCGGCCCAGCACCATCACGCGCACAAGCTCATAGCCCATGAACAACAACGCCGGTTCGATCAGCGCGGTCAGTCGCGCTTCCAGCGTCGTGTGGTTCGGCTCGGTTGTCGCCAAGAGCGTCCTTCCCAAATGCAAAAGGGCGGCCGGTTAAGGCCACCCCCCGGTCGGTCGGAGAATGTGTCGTTGATGCTACATAGCGTGAAGGGCGCGATGAGGCAAGTCTTTGTGGTTTGTTAACCCTTCCCCGTCATGCTGGCGGGATGAAACGACTGGAATGCCTGGACGGGCTGCGCGGCCTATTGGCCGTCTATGTGATGATCAGCCACATGGCCCCCTTTGCCGTCCTGCCCGGCTGGATCGCCCAGCCGTTGTCGCATGGCGGCGCGGCGGTGGATGTCTTTTTCATGCTCAGCGGCCTGGTGATCATCGGGTCGTTGGAGAAATTCCACTATCGCGCCGCCACCTTCCTGATCGCCCGCGTGGCGCGGATCTTCCCGGTGTTCCTGGTGGTGTTCGCCTTTGCGATGGCCGTGCACGCGCTGCCGCCGGTGCTCGACCGCATGACCTGGCTGCCGCCGGACAGCCTCGCGTATCGCATGTGGGCGACCGGTTGGCCGGAGTCATGGCCGATCGATATCCTGGCCCATCTGACCATGACGCATGGCCTGTTTCCCGACGGCATCCTGCCGCACATCTGGGTCAGCCTGCTCGGCGCGTCCTGGAGCCTGTCCACCGAGTGGCAATTCTACGTCCTGGCCCTGATCCTTGGCCGGTTTCTGGCGTTCCGCGGCGCGGTACCGGGCCGGCTCGCCTGGTGCCTGGCCGGGATCGGCGTGGCGGGGTTGGCCTGGGCACTGCTCGCGCCGCCCGAGTGGCGATTCAGCCGAGCGTTTCTGGGGAACAAGGGGCACTTTTTTGCACTGGGTGTGGCGAGCGTGCTGGTCGTGCGGGGGCGCCCCGGGGCGATCGGTGCCTATGCCGCGGTGCTGGCGGTCACGCTTTCGGTGTGCTGGTGGCAGGGCGGGGCGGCCAAGCTTCTCCCGCCGCTGGCCTGGACGTTGTGCCTGGTCGTGCAGGTGCGGCCGGTTGGGTTGTTGGGCTTGGCCTCGGACGTGCTGCGCGCGCGCCCGCTGCAAATACTGGGCGCCCTGTCCTACGGCATCTATCTGGTTAACGAGCCTGTGCAGCGGCTGTTCGGCGCCGTTCTGGCGCCGTGGGCCGATGGTGATGCATTCCTGTTCTCGGTGCTCTGGCTGCCCGGCGCGGTCGTGCTGCCAACCCTGGCGGCCGCGGTGCTGTATCGCTGGGTGGAGGTGCCTGGCCAGAATTGGGGGCGCAATTTGCTTGCCTCGGCCAGCCAGGATCAGGCAGGAACAAACGATGGACACATGGAGGAACGGGGGCCCGTGCCAAGGAAATTGCATGCGGGAATACCCCATGCACCGTGAGAACGGGTCAGGCGGCGCTACCTCACAGTGTGGCTCACGGTGGCACGGAAGGGCCATTCAAGTCATGGTCGGGCTCGACCCGACCATGACGGTATCGTACCGAATGAGCGCTAAAACGGACCTGTCCACCACCGCAAGACCTCATAGACATAAGGATATGTTTATGTCATGATGCCCGAATGGATCACCTGCTCGCCAGTCTCCGCGCCGCCGCCGAACCGACACGGCTGCGTTTGCTCGCCCTGGCGGGACGGGGGGCGTTCTGCGTCATGGAGTTTACCGAGATCCTCGGCCAATCCCAGCCGCGCCTGTCCCGGCACCTCAAGCTGCTATGTGAGTGCGGCTTGCTGGACCGCGTGAGGGAGGGGGCGAATGTCTGGTTCACTTTGCCCGCCGATCACAACGGCGCCCTGGCCCGCGACCTGATCGCCCGCCTGCCGCCGGACGACCCCGTGCTGGAATCCGATCGCCGGCAGGCCGCGCGGGTGTTGGCCGAACGGGCCCGCGTCGCCTCGGAAAGCTTCAAGCGCAAGGGCGCCGACTGGGATGAGATGCGGGCGCTGGAACTGCCGGCCCAGGCGGTCGAAGCCGCCCTGACCGCCCTGATCTCCGACCGACCCGCCTTGCGCCTGCTGGATATCGGTACCGGCACCGGCCGCGTTCTGGAACTGCTCGCCCCGCGCATCCGGCAGGGCGTCGGCGTCGATGCCTCCAAAGCCATGCTTGCCCTTGCGCGCGCCAGATTGGCCGACGCCGAGCACGCCCATTGCAGCGTCCGCCAGGCCGATATGTATCGCCTGCCGCTGGCCGATGCCTCCTTCGATATTGCCGTGCTGCAGATGATCCTGCACTACGCGGAAGACCCGGCTGGCGCGCTGACCGAGGCCACGCGCGTCTTGGCGCCGGGTGGGCAGGTGATCGTCATCGACCTTGCCGCCCATGACCGCGGCGACTTGACCACCCGCCTGGCCCATCGCTGGCCGGGCTTCGCGGACAGTGCCATGCGCGCTTTGCTGGCCGGGGCCGGTCTGCAACCGGGAGAGCCCGTCGGGATCCCCGGCCCGCTGGAAATCCGTCTCTGGCCCGCCGTTCGCGCCGTCGAATCACTGGTAGCCCAAACCCCTGAACTCGTTGCCTGAAAGACAAGCCCGCATGTCCCGACCGCACCTTCTTGATGCCCTGCGCGACACTGTCCTTTTGTGCGACGGCGGCATGGGCAGCCGCGTCCAGGCGCTGACCCTGGATGTCGAGAAAGACTACTGGGGGCGGGAGAATTGTACCGACGTCCTGGTCCTGTCCCGCCCCGACCTCGTGCGGGAAATCCATCGCGGCTATTTTGAGGCCGGGGCGGACATGGTGGAGACCAACACCTTTGGTGCCACCCCGATCACCCTTGGCGAGTTCGACCTGTCGGAGCGCGCCTTCGAGATCAACAAGGTCGCCGCCGAACTGGCGCGGGAAGCGGCCGAAACGTTCTCGGACGGCCGGCATCGCTGGGTCGTGGGCAGCATCGGGCCTGGCACGAAGCTGCCGAGCCTGGGGAATATTGCTTATGATCCGTTGGAAGCGGCGCTGGCGGTGCAGTGCCGCGGGCTGATCGCCGGCGGGGCGGACGCGATCCTGATCGAGACCTGCCAGGACACGCTGCAGATCAAGGCGGCGGTGAATGGCGCCAAGATCGCCCGCAAGGAAGCCGGATCGAACATCCCGATCTTCGTGCAGGTGACGGTGGAAACCACGGGCACGCTGCTGGTCGGGCCGGACATCGCCGCCGCGGCCGCCGTGGTGCATGCGCTGGATGTGCCCCTGATGGGCCTCAACTGCGCCACGGGGCCGCAGGAGATGGCCGAACACGTCGGCTGGCTGGCGAAGAACTGGCCGGGGATGATTTCGGTGCAGCCGAACGCCGGCCTGCCGGAACTGGTGGATGGTCAGACCCATTACCCGCTGGGCGGCGCTGAACTCGCGACGTGGGTGGAACGGTTCGTGGCCGAGGACGGGGTCAACCTCATCGGCGGCTGCTGCGGCACCTCGATCCCGCATATCCAGGCCTTGGATGCGATGCTGCGGAAGCGCGGTGGCTTCAGGCCCGCGCCAGTGGCGCGCAAGCCGATCTGGGTTCCGTCCGTCGCCAGCCTGTATCAGGCCGTCGCGCTGCGGCAGGAAAACGCGATCTTCGCGATCGGGGAGCGTTGCAACGCCAACGGCTCCAAGAAGTGGCGGGAATTGCAGGAAGCCGGCGACTGGGACGGCTGCGTGTCCATGGGGCGCGAGCAGATCGGCGAAGGCTCCCACGCGCTCGACATCTGCACCGCCTTTGTCGGCCGTGATGAGAACATGGAGATGACCGAGGTCATCACCCGCTTCACCGCGTCCGTGAACAGCCCGCTGGTCATCGACAGCACGGAAACTCCGGTGCTGGAGGCCGCGTTGAAGCTGCATGGCGGCAAGGCGATCATCAACTCGATCAATTTCGAGGACGGGGAAGGCCACGCGACCGACCGCATGATCCTGGCCAAGCGCTTCGGCGCCGCGGTGATCGCGCTGACGATCGACGAAGTCGGCATGGCGAAGACGCCCGAGGACAAGGTCCGCATCGCCACCCGCCTGGTGGAATTCGCCTGCGACAAGTACGGCCTGCCGCAATCCGACCTGATGATCGACCCGCTGACCTTCACGGTTGCGACCGGGAGTGAGGACGACCGCAAGCTGGCGTTGTGGACGCTGGAGGGGATCAAGGCGATTCGGGAGAAGTTTCCCGAGATCCAGATCATCCTCGGCCTGTCCAATGTCAGCTTCGGCCTGAACCCGGCGGCGCGCGCGGTGCTGAATTCGGTGTTCCTGGACCATGCGGTGCGGGCCGGCATGACCGGGGCGATCATCCATGTTTCCAAGATCCGGCCGATCCATCTGATCGCGCCCGAGGAGGTGAAGGTCGCCGAGGACCTGATCTTCGACCGCCGGACCGAGGATTACGATCCGCTGCAGAAGCTGCTGGAAATCTTCTCCGGCCGGAAGCTGGCTGATGCCGTGGTCAAGAAGCGGGCCGAGACGGTGGAGGGCCGGTTGAAGGACCGCATCGTGGATGGCGACCGGAAGGGCTTGCAGGAGGAACTGGACGACGCGCTGAAGACCCTGCCGCCGCTGGAGATCATCAACAACGTCCTGCTGGACGGCATGAAGGTCGTTGGCGAGCTGTTCGGCGCCGGCAAGATGCAGTTGCCCTTCGTGCTGCAAAGCGCGGAGACGATGAAGGCCGCCGTTGCCCATCTGGAACCGCATATGGAGCGGGTGGATGGCCAGGAGAAAGGCACGATCGTGCTCGCGACCGTGAAGGGCGACGTGCATGACATCGGCAAGAATCTGGTCGACATCATCCTGACCAACAACGGCTATCGCGTGGTCAATTTGGGCATCAAGGTGCCGCTGGCCGATATGCTGACCGCCGTGAAGGAACACCGGGCGCATGCCATCGGCATGTCCGGGCTGTTGGTGAAGTCCACCGTCGTGATGCGGGAAAACCTGGAGGAGATGTCGCGCCAGGGTCTCGATGTCCCCGTCCTTCTCGGTGGAGCCGCGCTGACGCGGAACTATGTGGAGGATGACTGTGTTCGCGCCTATGGCTCGGGCCGCGTCGCCTATGCCCGCGATGCCTTCGACGGGCTGCATCTGATGGATCGCGTCACCGGCAACGGGTTCGATGACTACCTGGCGGCGGTGCAGTCCAAGCGATCCGGCAAGGCGCGCAACACGTCGCGCACGCTGGGCCAGGCGGATGAGAAGGCGTTCCGTCCGGTGGACATGAACGTGGTGCGGGAACGCCGGCGGCGGATCACGCAGGGCGTGCCGGTGGTGGAGCCTCCGTTCTGGGGTCCCCGGATCGTGGAGGCCGCGCCCAAGGCCGTCGTGCCCTTCATCAACGAACGCAGCCTGTATCAGTTCCAGTGGGGCTTCCGGAAACAGGGCCGCACGCTGGATGATTTCATCGGCTGGGCGAAGCAGGAGCTGCGCCCGGTCATGCGCCGGATGCTGGCACTGTGTGAGGAACGGGCGATCCTGAAGCCTCAGGCGGCCTACGGATATTGGAAGGCCGCGGGCCAGGGCAACGACCTGGTCATCTTCGACCAGGACGGCAAGACGGAGCTGACCCGCTTCACCTTGCCACGCCAGCCGAAGGATGACGGGGAGTGCATCGCCGACTTCTTCCGCGACATCGATGACGCCGAACGGGACGTGATCGGGTTGCAGGTGGTCACGGTCGGGCAGAAGGCGTCCGACGTGGCGCGGGAATGGTTCGAGGAGAACCGCTACCAGGACTATTTGTACCTGCACGGCCTGTCGGTGGAGATGGCAGAGGCGATGGCGGAATACGTCCACAAGCGCATCCGCGCCGAACTGGGTTTCTCGGCCGAGGACGACCGGGACATGGAAAAGATGCTGGCGCAGAGCTATCGCGGCAGCCGCTACAGCTTCGGCTATCCGGCCTGCCCGCGGCTGGAGGACCAGGAACCCATTCTGAAGCTGCTGGGCGCCGACCGGATCGGGGTGGACCTGTCGGATGAGTTCCAGTTGCATCCGGAACAATCGACCAGCGCGATCGTGGTGCTGAATCCGAAGGCGAAATATTTCTCTGTGTAGGGGCGTCCTGGTTCGTAGCCGTGGCTACATCTTGTAGCCATTGGCGGTAATTCGTTGAAAATAAATATAATTTTGACAATCTCCAGCGGCGAGGCTACTAGCGCCTCGCCCGCTCGGCCTTCGAGTCCCGCATTGGCGGGGCGGCCGGACGGATGCGGTGGACCGGCGTTTCCCGGCCCCCTCGCGCCAGGAGCCTGGAATGTCCGCCGCCGCCACGCTGATTCTTGCCTTTGGCATGTCGATGGATGCCTTTGCCGCCGCGTTGGGGAAGGGGGCGGCGTTGCACCGTCCTCGGATGAGCGAGGCGCTGCGGACCGGTCTGATCTTCGGCGCGATCGAGATGCTGACCCGGGTGATCGGCTGGGCCGCCGGAATGACCGCGGCGGCCTGGATCGCCGATATCGACCATTGGGCGGCCTTTGTGATCCTGGGAGTCCTGGGCGGGCGGATGGCGTTCCATGCCATCGGGCGGCCGGCGTCCGAGGCACCCGCGCGGACCCGCCACTCTCTGACGGTCCTGGTGTTGACGGCGGTCGGCACGAGCCTGGATGCCATGGCGGTCGGTGTTACCCTGGCTCTGATGGGCGTGGATATCCTGTGGGCCGCGCTGGCGATTGGGCTGACCACGTTCCTGATGACGACCCTCGGCACCTTGGCTGGCCGGTGGATGGGCCCGCTGTTCGGACGGGGCGCCGAGATCATGGGCGGGCTGTGCTTGATCGCAATCGGCACGAAGATACTGCTGGACCATACGGTGTTTGTTGGGTGAGGGGCGGCTCACGCCACCGCCTCCCGCATCGCTCCGATCAGAAACTCGCGGTTGCCTTCCGGCCCGGTGATCGGGCTTTCGACAATCCCCAGCACGCGCCATCCCGGCAGGGCGGACCACCAGGCCCGCACCCTCTCACATACCTCCGCATGGACGGCGGGATCTCGGACCACGCCCTTGCTGCCCACCGCCTCCGGCCCGGCCTCAAACTGCGGCTTGATCAGCGCGATCGCCCAGGCTCCTGGCACACACAGGGCCAAAGGTGCCGGAAGCAGGGTGGCCAGCCCGATGAAGCTAGCATCGCAGACCAGGGCCTCAACCGGCTCCCCGATCCGGTCCGCGGTCAAATGGCGGGCATTCGTCTTTTCATGAACAACAACGCGAGGGTCGGAGCGGAGCTTCCAGGCCAGCTGCCCATGCCCGACATCCACCGCGTGAACCCGGATGGCGCCACGGGACAGCAGCACATCGGTGAACCCGCCGGTGGAGGCTCCGACATCCAGGCAGACCAGCCCCTGTGCCTGGAACCCGAAATGGTCCAGCCCATGCACCAGCTTCAGCCCGCCGCGTGACACCCAGGGGTGATCCTGGCCCTTCACCGACAGCGCGGTATCGGCGGGCAGGACGTCACCGGACTTGGCTACGGCGCGGTCGCCGGCAAACACCTTGCCAGCCATGATCAGCGCCTGGGCGCGGGTCCTGCTTTCGACCAGGCCTCGTTCGACCAGCAGGATATCCGCGCGTTGCTTGCCAGGTGGTTTATCGGGACGAGCCAACCCTACTCCAGCGGACGGGTGGAGACATTGCCATCGGCGTCGCGAACGATGGCGGCGACCCGCGCCTCGGCCTCGGCCAGCTTGGCCTCACAATGTTTGCGCAGGGCGGCGCCGCGTTCATAGGCCTTGATGGCGTCTTCCAGCTTCTGCTGGCCGCCTTCCAGGCCGCGCACGATCTGTTCCAGTTCGGCCAACGCGTCCTCGAACGACAGCTTGCCGACATCCTGGGCCTTCGCCTCAGCCATTCCCCGCTCCTACATCAGCACACGGACATGCGCCGCGACCGAGTCGGCCAGCGCGTCCAGGTCGTAGCCGCCTTCCAGGACCGATACCACCCGCCCGCCGCAATGACGGTTGGCGAGTGCCACAAGCTCCTGGGTGATCCAGGCGAAATCCTCGGTTTCCAGCCGCAGTTGGGCCAGCGGATCGTCCCGATGCGCGTCGAACCCGGCCGAGATGATCAGCAGCCCCGGCGCGAACCGATCCAGCGCCGGCAGGATCGTGTCGGCCCAGGCGGCGCGGAACTCCTTGCCGCCGGAACGCGGGCGCAAGGGCGTATTGACGATGTTGTTGGCGACGCCTGTTTCGGAGGTGTCCCCGGTCCCCGGGTAGCAAGGGCTTTGGTGGGAGGACGCGTAGAACAGGTCCGGATCATTCCAGAACATCGCCTGGGTTCCGTTGCCGTGATGGACGTCGAAATCCACGACGGCGACTCGCTGGATTTCCCAACGCGCGCGGGCATACAACGCGGCGACGGCGACGTTGTTGAACAGGCAGAACCCCATTGGCCGGCGCGGTTCCGAATGGTGCCCCGGCGGGCGCGTCGCCACGAACACGTGTTCGGCCCTGCCTTCCATTACCGCGTCGACCGCGGCGCAGGCGCCCCCGGCGGCGCGCAACGCGGCCTCGGCGCTGCCGGCGCCCATGGAGGTATCGCCGTCAAGCTGCACCATCTCCCCCAAATCGGGGCGGATGGAGAGGATCGCCTCCACATACTCACGCGGGTGCGGGCGGGAGAGCTGTTCGACCGTCGCTTCCGGCGCTTCCTCCCGGTTCAGGGCCGCGAAGTCGGGGGCATCCAGTGCGTCGAGCACGGCGCGCAGCCGGTCCGGCCGTTCGGGGTGGTGCGGGCCCATGTCGTGGTCGAGGCAGGCCGGGTGGGTGATCAGCAAAGTGGGCATGTCAGGAGTCCCCGGTTGCCGGGTCTTCGCTTCGGCGACGGATAACGAAGCTGAAAACGCCGTTCTCCTCTCCGAAGGCGACCAAAGCGTGGCCGGTTTCCCGGCAATAGGCTTGGAAGTCGGCGACGGCGGCGCGGTCGGTCGCGAGGACGCGCAGTTTCTCCCCCGCCGGCATGGAACGCAGCGCGCGGTTGGCGCGCAGCACGGGCAGCGGGCAGCTCATGCCCTTCACGTCGAGGAGGGTCTCACTCATGCGCCAGGTCCGGAAGGGGAGTGGTTTGAGGGGGTGGTTGGGGCGGATTTCTCACCGGACATGGGGTAGGACCGTGTGGAAAAAAATGGGCGAGGGGTTGGGGAAGCCTGCCCGGTCAGTCGGAGGGGACATTGGCGGGGTTGCGCGGCGCCACCCCCGGCCCACCGTCATGGCCGGGCGCGACCCGGCCACCCACTCGACGCCGGTGCTGCCACGGCGTTGCACACACGCCATTGCGCGGGTTGCCGGGTCAGGCCCGGCCATGACGATGGGGATGGGGGGAATAAGGGGTAGCGAGGCCTCCGTCGACCATCCCCGTCCCACCGCCCCGAACCAGCCGATCAGCCACGAATCCTCACCGGGCATGGGGTGCTGTCCGGGGAAAAAATCCGATCGGGCCACCCGCGGCGCCCCCTCGCATAAGCCGACGTTCGTCATCCGTTCCATCCTACCCGGCCGGCCATCGCCTAGGCAACATGTCCTTTGCCGCACCGGCATCCGTCCCGGGCCAGCCGCCCCCACGGCAAACCATCCTGAAGCCCAGACCCCGCTTGAGCAAGCGGGGTCACCCCGGCATGCTATCCCTGCATGACCAGACATCGCATCGGCATCGACCTCGGCGGCACCAAGATCGAGATCGCGGTCCTCGCCCCCGACGGCACCATCCCTCATCGTGAACGCGTCCCGACCCCCACGGGCTACGAAGCCGCCCTCGCGGCCATCGAAACCCTGGTGCGGGACGCCGAAGCACGCCTGTCCGTCATGGCCACCATCGGCATCGGCATCCCCGGCGTGATCAGCCCCGCGACCGGGCTGGTCAAGAACGCCAATTCCTTCGCCCTGAACGGCCATGCGCTGGACCGCGACCTGGCCGGACGCCTCGGCCGGGAGGTCCGGGTCGAAAACGACGCCAACTGCTTCGCCCTCAGCGAGGCCTCGGACGGCGCCGCCGCCGGGTATGGCCTGGTGTTCGGCGTCATCCTCGGCACCGGCTGCGGCGGCGGCATCGTCACCCACGGCAAGGTCCATCGCGGCCCGCACCGAGTCGCCGGGGAATGGGGCCACAACCCCTTGCCCTGGCCCAACGCCGATGAGTTCCCCGGCAACGCCTGTTGGTGCGGCCGGATGGGCTGCCTGGAAACCTATGTCGCCGGCCCCGCGCTCGCCCGCGACTGCGACGGACCCGAGGCGCGCGACGCCTCAGCCCTCCCCACCCGCGCGGCCGCCGGAGACATCCGCGCCCAAGCGGCGTTGGAGCGGCACGCGGACCGCCTGGCCCGCGGGCTGGCGCAGGTGATCAACCTGCTCGACCCCGATGCGATCGTGCTCGGCGGCGGGCTGTCCAACATGGATCACCTTTATACGGAACTGCCCCGGCTGATCCCGCGCCACGTGTTCAGCGATGTCATCGCGACCCCGATCCTGCGGAACCGGCACGGGGATTCCTCGGGCGTGCGTGGCGCCGCCTGGCTCTGGCCGGCGGTCTAGGATGGGGGCGCTCTGCCGCGACTGCTGCCAGGTCGTCGGGGAAGCGCCACGTTGCCCGACCTGCGGCGGCACGCGCATCGTCCGCCATCCCGAGTTGTTCAGCCTGACCATCGCCCATGTCGACTGCGACGCCTTCTACGCCAGCGTCGAAAAGCGCGACCGGCCGGAACTCGCCGCCCGCCCGGTGATCGTCGGCGGCGGCACGCGGGGAGTCGTCTCCGCCGCCTGCTACATCGCGCGGGTCCACGGCGTCCGCAGCGCCATGCCGATGTTCAAGGCGCTCAAGGCCTGCCCCGACGCGGTCGTCATCAAGCCCGACTTCGCCAAATACACCGCCGCGTCCCGCCAGATCCGCGCGCTGATGGGGGAGCTGACCCCGCTGGTCCAACCGCTCTCGATCGACGAGGCCGTGTTGGACCTTTCCGGCACCGAGGCGCTGCACGGCGCGCCACCCGCCGTCGTCCTCGCCCGCTTCGCGCGGGAGGTGGAGCGGCAGGTGCACGTCACCGTCTCGATCGGCCTGGCCGCCAACCGGCTGATGTCCAAGATCGCCGCGGGCCGTGACAAGCCGCGCGGCTTCGCGGTGATCGGCGCCGGGGAAGCGGCCTACTTGCTCGCCCCCGAACCGGTGCGCCTCCTGCCCGGCATCGGCCCTGCGTTGGCAAAGCGCCTTGAAGCGCAAGGCGTCACGCGGTTGGGGCACTTGCAGGTCCTGAACGATCGGGACGCGATGAAACGACTGGGGGAGGACGGCCCCGCTTTGGTAAGCCGAGCGCGGGGGGAGGACCGGCGGGTTGTTGATCCGACGCGGGAGACGAAGTCGGTCAGCGCCGAAACGACGTTCGAAACGGACCTGACCGAGTTGGGGGACCTGGAACGGCATTTGTGGCGGCTATCGGAAAAACTGGCGCGCCGATTGAGGGAGCAGGACCTGGCGGCCGGCGGCGTCGTGTTGAAGTTGAAGACCGGCGGCTTCATCACACGAACCCGCTCCGCTCGGCTGCCCGCGCCGACGGTGCTGCCGGACACGCTGTTTCATCTTGGCCGGTCGTTGCTGGCGCGCGAGGCAACCGGCGCCGCCTTCCGCTTGATCGGGATCGGCGCGGCGTCGCTGGTGCCGATCGCCGAGGCGGACCCCGCCGACCTGGCCGACCCCGATGCCCCGCGGCGTGTGGCGGCCCAAGCCGCGATCGACCAATTGCGGACTCGTTTCGGCGATGCGGCAATCACCCGGGGCCGATCGCTGCGTTAGCAACAGGCCCCAATGGGTGCGAACCAAAGTTGTGGGATCAAGCGGCGGCGTTCGATGACGCTTCTGGCTGGTTGAGATTGGCGGGTGCCGACGGCCTGTCGGCCAGCGCCGCCCAATAAGCGTCCCAGTCCCGGTTCAGACGATTGATCCGCAACGCAAGCA
>CAMCDA010000011.1 GCA_945873195.1 Asaia bogorensis | reverse complement strand
TTGCGTTGCGGATCAATCGTCTGAACCGGGACTGGGACGCTTATTGGGCGGCGCTGGCCGACAGGCCGTCGGCACCCGCCAATCTCAACCAGCCAGAAGCGTCATCGAACGCCGCCGCTTGATCCCACAACTTTGGTTCGCACCCGGCGAGGACCTGCCGCTTGACCATCCCGCCCTGTCGGCCGGCTGGTGGGGGTTGGAGCGGCACGGCGGCGCGCCGGTTCGCTGGACGGATGGGAACGCGGTGCTGCCCGTCGCCTCGGGCGGGGTGCGGACGTTGGAAATCACGGCCGGGCGGCTGGTGGGTTATGTGGTCCGGCCGGTGGACGGGTTGGAGCGGGCCGCGCTGGCGGCATAGGGAAGGCCGGGCGGGGCCGACAGGCAGACGGTCTATTCCGTCTTCCCGAGGTCCCACGGATCGATCACGGGGACACCGGCGGCGATGAATGGCGCGGTGTCCCGCGTAGCAACGGAAAAGCCGTGGACGGCGGCGACGGCCGCGATCTGGCCATCCGCCACCCCGATTGACCGACCCTCGCCACGCGCCCGGGCGATGATCATCGCGAAAAGGCGGGCGGCTCGGGCATCGAAGGGAAGAATCCGTTCCTCTCCAAAGGTACTGACGACCTCCGCTATCCGCGCTTCCAGCCTGGATCGCCGTCCACCGAGCGGCATCAGTTCGGTGCCCAGGAACAACTCCGCTACGGTCACCGTCGTGAGGTAAAGGATGTCCGCCGGTTGTCGGTCCAGCCAATCCGCGACGGCCGGGTTTGCGTCCGCTCGCATGGGTTCGGACAGGATGTTCGTATCAAGGATGATCATTCAAACGACGCGGGTTCGGCCGGCGCCGTGTCCCGCGTCAGGTCCAGATCGACACCGTCGAAATCCCGCCCGATCGCGGCGAGCATCGAGCCAAGACCAGGCTTTTTCCTGGGCTTCAGCGCCTCATCCAGGATGGCCCGGACCTCCGCCTCCATACTGCGGCCATGGCGAGCGGCCTGGATGCGAAGGGCCTTGTGGGTATCGTCAGAGAGGTTTCGGACGTTGAGGGAACCCACGGCGCTACCATTCCTGATCGAATGACCCCATTGATATCAACTTGGGGTCACCGATGTCAATTCGATCCAGGGTAGCGCCGGGCGACTCCTATCCCCCCAACCGCGTCGCCGTCGGCTGCGCCTTGATCGAGACCCGCCAATGGATCCGGTCCTGGTCCGGCGGATAATCCCCCGCGGCCTTGTGATACGAACACCGGTTGTCCCAGATCACGATGTCCCCCACCGACCACTTATGGTGGTACTCCGCGTCCGGCTGCACCATGTACGTCTCAAGCTCGTTGATCAGGTCATCGCTTTCCTGCTTCTCCGCGCCCTCGATGAAGACGATCTTGCCGGGATCGAAATACATCGACTTCCCCTTCGTCTCGGGGTGGACGCGGATGATCGGGTGCATGGCGGGGGCCTGAGTCCGGTCCTCCGGGTTCAGCAGGGCGTTCGACTGTCGCCGCCCGCCATAGGTGAAGCCACCGCGCACGCCTTCCAGCCGATCCTTCAGGCGTTGCGGCATCGCCTCGTACGCCGCGTAGCCGCTGGCGAACAGCGTGTTGCCGCCGCGATCGGGGACCGCCAGGCCATAAAGCTGAGTCGCCTTGAACGGTTCGTCGTCATAGGCGCCATCGGTGTGCCAGCCCTCGGCCCCGCGGCGGTAGATCGCCATGTTCAGCTCGCCATCGGCGTTGAACTTGTTGATGCCCAGCAACGTGATGTCGGGATAGTCCGGGTGGCGGGTGCTTTTGGACGGATGCGGCTCGACGATGCCGAAGCGGCGGCTATAGGCCAGGAACTCGGGAATCGTCAGTTCCTGCCCGGTGACGATCAGAACGTTCCGGTCCAGCCACGCCTGATACACCTTCGCGAAATCGGCGTCGCTGATCGTGCGGACATCGACATCGCTGACCTCGACCCCAACCTTGGAGTCCGTGGGACGGATCCGCATGGTTTCCTCCGACTTATATCCCGTCAGCAGGCACCCCGGACGCCCCCCCGTCAAGACCCGCGACTGTCGTAAAACTTGACCTGAAGTGAAACACAGGGTCCCATGGCGGCAATTCGAAACCGATCACGGGAGTGAGCCATGCATGACACCGTAATCCGCGGTGGCACCATCGTCGATGGAACCGGGAAAGCAGGATACACGGGCGATATCGCGCTTGAAGACGGCAAGATCGTCTCGGTCGGCGGCAAAGCCGGCCCCGGCAAGCGGGAGGTCGACGCCAACGGCCTGCTGATCACGCCGGGCTGGGTCGACGCCCATACCCATTACGACGGCCAGGCGACCTGGGATTCGGAGCTTGCTCCGTCATCCTGGCACGGGGTCACGACGATCCTGTTCGGCAATTGCGGCGTGGGCTTCGCGCCCGTGCATAAGCGCGATCACTCGGCCCTGATCGGCCTGATGGAATCGATCGAGGAAATCCCGGGCGTCGTGCTCGACGAAGGCCTGAAATGGAACTGGGAGACGTTCCCCCAGTACCTCGACGCGCTGGAACAGCAGAAGCGCACGATTGATATCGGCGCACAGATGGCGCACCACCCGCTGCGCGTCTACGTCATGGGCGACCGCGCCATCAACCGCGAAGCCGCGACGGGCGACGACATCGCCGAAATGCGGGACGCGGTCCGCGCGGGCCTGGAAGCCGGCGCCTTCGGCTTCACGACGTCGCGCACCAACTCCCACAAGACCCCGACCGGTGAGATGGTGCCCAGCCGCTATTCCGAGGTTGATGAGCTTGTCGGCATCGGCATGGCGTTCAAGGGCCTTGGCTACGGCGCCTATGGCGTGAACAGCGATTTCGATGATGAGGCCGAGGAACTCGGCTGGATGACCAAGATCGCCAAGGAAACCGGTCGTCCGGTGTGGTTCCTGCTGACCGACCGCCCGAACGACGCCGAACGCTGGCGCCGCCTGATGGCGGGCGTGCATGAAGCCCGTTCGCAGGGTGCGATGGTCACCGCCCAGATCGCCGGCCGTCCCGTCGGTGTGATGCTCGGCATCGACACGGCGCTGAACCCGTTCTCGATCCGCCCGTCCTGGAACGACCTGCTGAAGCTGCCGGCCGAGGAGCGCATCAAGCGCATGCGGGACCCGGCGTTCCGCGCCAAGATGCTGGCGGAATCACCCTCGCCAGATCTGTTGAAGCGCCTGTCGCAGTTCCGCCAGTACATCACGACCAGTTGGGACCGCATGTTCCCGATGGGCAGCCCGCCGAACTACGAGCCGGCGCCGGAGGAGAGCATTGGCGCGATGTCGGCGCGTTCGAACCGTTCGCCGGACGAGATCGCCTATGACTACCTCGCCACCGGGGCGGACAAGTTCCTGTACTTCCCGATCGTCGGCTACAACGGCGGCAACCACGACGTGATCCGGGAGATGCTGACGGATGATACCACCATCCTCGGCCTGTCGGATGGTGGCGCGCATTGTTCGTCCATCGTCGATGCCTCGGTGCCGTCCTGGATGCTGATCCATTGGGGCCGGGACCGCAGCCGCGGCGACAAGCTGTCGGTCGAATCCCTGGTGCAACGCCAGACCAGCGCGACGGCGAAGTTCTTCGGCCTGAAGGACCGCGGCGTGCTGGCGCCCGGCATGAAGGCGGACATCAACGTGATCGACTTCGCGTCCCTGCAACTGCACGCGCCGGAGGTCCGCTACGATCTGCCGAAGGGCGGGCGGCGGCTGGTGCAGCGGGTCGACGGCTATCGCCACACCTTCGTGTCGGGCGTCGAGACCTATCAGAACGGCCAGTACACGGGCGCCCTGCCGGGCCGTCTGGTCCGCGCCGGCCGATAAGGCTACACTCGTCACCACGGAACGGGCGGGGGCGCCTTGGCGTGCCCCCGCCTTTTTCATTTCTGAAGCCGCCGGAGGATGAAGATGGAAAAGCGCCAACTCGGCCAGTCGTCGCTGCATGTCTACCCGATCACCTTCGGGGGCAATGTGTTCGGCTGGACCGCCGATGAGAAGACGTCGTTTTCGCTGCTCGACGGATTCGTCGGCGCGGGCTTCAACTTCATCGACACGGCGGATGTGTATTCGCGCTGGCATCCGGGCAACACGGGCGGTGAGTCCGAGGTGATCATCGGCAACTGGCTCAAGGCCCGCGGCGGGCGGGAGAAGATCGTGCTGGCGACCAAGCTCGGGATCGAGATGGCGCCGGGGAAGAAGGGCCTGTCGCGTAAATACATGATGCAGGCCGTCGAGGATTCGCTGCGCCGGCTGCAGACCGACTACATCGACCTGTACCAGTCGCACCGCGACGATCCGGAAACGCCGATCGAGGAGACGCTGTCCGCCTATGCCGACCTGATCAAGCAGGGGAAGGTGCGGGAAATCGGCGCGTCCAATTTCTCGGCCGAACGGATGGCGGAGTCGTTGAAGATCAGCACCGAGAAGGGCCTGCCGCGCTACCAGAGCCTGCAACCGCAATATTCCCTGGTGGAGCGGACCGAGTTCGAGGGGCCGCTGGAGGAATTGTGCCTGCGGGAGAAGATTGGTGTCATCGGCTACTACTCCCTGGCCAGCGGGTTCCTGACGGGCAAGTACCGGTCGAAGGCGGACATGGAAGGCCGGCTGCGCGGGGCGCGGGTCGAGAAGTATCTGAACGATTACGGGTTCGGGGTTGTCGCGGCGCTGGATGACGTGGCGAAGCGCTACAACGTGAAGCCGGGCCAGGTGGCGATCGCGTGGCTGATCGCGCGCCCGTCGGTGACGGCGCCGATCGCGTCGGCGACGAACCTCGACCAGTTGAAGGAACTGATGGGGGCGGCCGAGGTGACGCTGGACGCCGCCGCGATCCAGCAGATCGACGCGGCGTCGAAGCCGCGATAGGCGCGGTGCGGGGGTTTCCGGTGGATCGGCGGCCTGCCCCCACCATGGCGGGAGGGGGCAGGACGGCGGGAACACCGTCAGCCCCCCAAACCCCCCATGCCTGAAACCCTCCGCATCACCGGCCTGACCAAGCGCTTCGGCGCCGTCACCGCCGTCGACGGCGTCACCGCCGACATCCCCCCCGGGCAATTCGTCGGCGTCATCGGCCCATCCGGCGCCGGGAAATCCACCCTGCTGCGCCTCATCAACCGCCTCGTCGAGCCCGACGGCGGCACGATCCGCCATGGCACCATCGACGTCACCGCCCTGCATGGCAAGCTCTTGCGGCACTGGCGCGCCCGCGCCGCCATGATCTTCCAGCAGTTCAACCTGATCCCCCGCCTCGATGTCCTGACAAACGTCCTGGTCGGCCGGCTGGAGCAGCGGCCCGCGCTGCCCTCCCTGTTCGGCCTGTTCCGCGCCACCGACCGCGCCGACGCCCTGCTCGCGCTCGACCGGTTCGGGCTGGCGGACGTGGCCCTGCAACGCGCCGGCACGCTCTCGGGCGGCCAGCAGCAACGCGTCGCCATCTGTCGCGCCCTGCTACAAAACCCATGGCTGATGCTGGCGGATGAGCCGATCGCCAGCCTCGACCCGCACAATGCCCGCCTGGTCATGCAGGCGCTGCGGCAGGTGAACCGCGACCACGGGCTGACGGTCCTCGCCAACCTTCACCATTTGGACGAGGTGAGGACCTACTGCGACCGCGTCATCGCCATGCGCGCCGGCCGCATTGTGTTGGACGGCACCCCCGCCGACCTGACGCCCGAGAGGGTCTTCGACATCTACGGCGTGACCGAGGAAGAACTCGAAGCCGTCGACCACGCGCCTCCGCCATTGCACTCGACCGCCGCCCACGCCTAGGCTGCCTGAAAATACCACCAAGAATACGCCGAGGAGTACCGCCGTGGCCGACGCCTCCTTCACCGATGTCCTGCAATCGCAGACCGAACAGATGCTTGACGCCTGCACGCGTTGCGGCAAGTGCGTCGAAGCCTGCCCGATGACCGAGCCCGCCGGCCTCGACAAGGCCAACGCGGTTGCCATCGCCACCGGTGTGCTCGACCTGCTGGCCGGCGGCGCCGGCACGCCGGACTCCGAACGATGGGCCACGGTCTGCACCAACAGCGGCCGCTGCATCCCCGCCTGTGACCACGGGGTCAACCCGCGGCTGATGGTCAATCTGGCCCGCGTCGCCGCCAAGAACCGCCAGGGCGAGGCCGCCGTCCGCAAGGCCGCCAATCAGTATTTCAACGGCATGAGCAAGGCGACGCGCACCATCTCCCGCCTGCTGCTGCCGCCGGAGGTGATCGGCCGGATCAACCCGCCGCTGCGGGGTACCGACGAATACACGGCAACGCCCGACATCGTCTTCTACACCGGCTGCAACGTCATCAAGACCCCGCACATCGCCTTGCTGACGCTGGAGGTGCTGGACCGCCTCGGCGTGTCCTATGAGGTCATGGGCGGGACCAGCAGCTGCTGCGGCATCCAGCAGTTCAAGCAGGGGGACGCCAAGACCGCCGGCCGCGTCGGCTACAACACGATCGAGCGCCTGTCCCGCCCTGGTGCCTCCCAGGTCCTGTCATGGTGCCCGAGCTGCCAGATCCAGATCGGAGAGGTCGCGCTGCCGGCCTATGAGCAGTCCTACGGGACCATGCCCTTCTCCCTGAACCCGATCACCGAGTTCCTGGCGAGCCGGCTGGACGATCTGCGCCCGATGCTGGTCCATCCGGTCAACAAGCGCGTGGCGATCCAGGAGCGCGCGGCGCTGCCGGGCGTAATGGCCGCGGTGAAGGCGCTGCTGTCCGCGATCCCGGGGCTGGAGGTCGTGACGCTGGACGTCCCCATCGTCAGCACCCAGGCCACGCATCTGGCGGTCCTGCCGAAATTCCGCGCCGAACTGCGTCAGATGGAATTCGCCGCGGCGGCCGAGGCTGGGGTGACCACATTCGCCTCGGTCTTCCACGGCTGCCATCGGGAACTGATCACCTTCCAGCCCCAGGTCGAGTTCGAGCTGATCAACTTCATGGAGCTGATCGGCGAGAGCATGGGGGTCCCGATGGAGGATCTGTACAAGCGGCTGGCGATGATGGGGGACGTCGACGCGATCATCGCGGACACGGCGGAGATGATCGCGCTGAACGGCCTGGATCTGGACACGGTGCGGGACGTGCTGGTCTCCGACATGTTCGGGGGGAAGGTGCCGGTTCGGGGGGCGGCTGCCCGAGGGTAGAACCCGCGGCCGGTGCCCTCGGCAGGCCGAGCATTTTCAGCACGGAGAAGAAGGGAGGCGCCGGGAGGGCCCGGAGCCAGGACCAGGAGATAGGGGCCAGGGGAAAGGGCTAGGAGACCACGCCCCCTCCCCCCTTGAGGGGGAGGGTTGGGGTGGGGGGTAAGCAGCGGCACCACCCCAAGAGCCTGGATCTCATCCCCCCAGAAAACCCAGGATGGCAGTCCGCGTCCCCGGCGCTATCATGTGGGAAAGGAGCCTTCCCGCATGATCACCCGGCGCGTTCTTCTTGCCAGCCCCATGGCCCTGGCGGCGACCCCAGCCTTTGTCCAGACAGCCCTCGCCCAACCCGCCACCATGCCGGCGACCGGCAAGCGCGCCTGGGCCGAACAGGTGCCCGTGATCCGCATGGGCCTGCTGGGCGGAGAGAACGACGCCGACCGCCTCGCCCGCGTCGACAACTACAAGAAGCTGATGGAGGCGACGTTCCAGGTCCCGGTCAAGCTGATGGTCGCCGCCGACTACGGTGGCGTGATCCAGGCCTTCGCGGCCAAGCAGATCGACATCTCGTATATGAGCCCCGCCGCCTATGCCTCCGCCTGGCTGGAGAGCAACGGCGATGTCCGCCCCTTGTCCGTGACGCAGGAGCAGGACGGCAGCACCTCCTACGTCGCCATGATGTACACCCGCGCCGATAGCGGCATCACCACGCTGGCCGAGATGAAGGGCAGGGCGCTCGCCTGGTCCGATCCGAACAGCGCCTCGGGCTACCTGCTGCCGCGCTCGGAGTTCCGCGCGATGGGCATCGACCCCGAACCCGGCCGCTATTTCAGCCGCACCGGCTTCGCCGGCGGGCATGAACAGGCGGTGATCGCCGTGCTGAACAAGCAGTATGACGCGGGCGTGGCCTGGAGCTCCGGCATCGGCGACCCGGCCGAGGGCTATTCGCGCGGGGCGCTGCGCATGATGGTCGAGAAGAAGATGCTCGACATGAAGGACCTGCGGGTCATCTGGACCTCCCGCCCCGTGCTGAACGGGCCGCTGACGGTGCGGAAAAGCACCCCGATCGCGTTCCAGGACGACATGCTGGCCTTCCATCTGGCCCTGCCGCTCGCGCATCCCGACATCTACCGCCAGATCGACATGGGCAAGGGCAAGGGCTGGGTGCCGGTGAAGCACGAGGACTTCCAGCCCTTCATCGACATGCTGAAGGCCGAGGCCGCCGCCCGCCGCCGGAGATGATGGCGCCCCGGACCGCGCCGCCAGCCATCATGTCCGCGCACGCATGACCGCGGCGACCATCACGGCCGCCGAACAGGCGTTTCAGACACGAAGGCGGGGGAGATTCCTGTCGGGTTTCGGCCTTGGCGGCGTCCTGGCGGCCTGCATCCTGATCTCGGCCATCGTGTCCGACCTGTCCCCGGCGGCCTTGGCCGAGGGCTTGCCGCGGGCGGGGGAATACTTCCTGCGCCTGCTGCCCGCCCTGAAGCTCGAGGCGCTATTCGCCGGCACCGACACGGAAGGCTCCCTGGTGTACTGGATGTATCGGCTCGACTCCTGGGCCTGGCTGCTGTTCGAAACCGCCCAGATGGCCGCATTGGCGACCCTGGGCGGGACGCTTGGGGCCTTGCTGCTCTGCTTTCCCGCCGCGCGTAACCTGGCCCCCAACACGCTGGTGTATCGGCTGTTTCGGCGCTGGCTGGAGCTGTTTCGTTCGGTTCCCGATCTCGTCTACGCGCTGATCCTGGTCTGGACCTTCGGCATCGGCCCGCTGGCCGGCATCCTGGCCATCGCGCTCCATACGACCGGCGCGCTTGGCAAACTGTTCGCCGAGGTCGTGGAAAACGCCGATATGCGCCCGTGGGAAGGCGTGCGTTCGGCCGGCGGTACCTGGGCGCAGGGCGTGCGCTACGCCATCCTGCCGCAGGTCCTGCCCAATCTTCTCAGCTATGTCCTGCTGCGGTTCGAGATCAATGTGCGCGGCGCCAGCGTCATCGGCTTCGTCGGCGCCGGCGGGATCGGGCAGGAACTCTACACCGTCATCAGCTTCAATTATTACCAGGAGATCGGCGCCATCCTCGCCTTGATCATCGTCACGGTCAGCCTGATCGACATGGCTTCGGAACGGCTGCGCGTCCTGGCGATCGGGCAGGCCGGCTGATGGCGAGCGCGGACCAGATCGCCGCCCTGCGGCTGCGCCACCCCACCGCCTTTGGAGCCTCCCCCGGCCGGAAGGTTCGGCGGATCGCGCTGGCATTGGGCGCGCTGGCCTGGTTCATCACCGTGTGCTGGTGGTTCGACATCACGCCGGCGCGGTTGGAAAAGGGGATTTCAGGCCTGTTCGTTATCCTGCGGCAGATGATCCCGCCCAGCCCCGGCACGCATTGGGACCAGATCCTGCGGGGCTTGGCCGAGAGCGTGGCGATGGCCTTCCTCGGCACCGTCATCGCCGCGGTGATCGCCCTGCCGCTGGGGTTCCTCGGCGCGCGGAACGTGGTGGTGAACACGCTCGCCCATTTCTCCATAAGGCGGTTGTTCGATGGGGCGCGGGGGATCGACCAGTTGATCTGGGCGCTGGCCTTCGTCCGCGCGGTCGGGTTGGGGCCGCTGGCCGGGGTGATGGCGATCGCCGCGGCGGAAATCTGCGTGCTGGCCAAGCTGTTCGCCGAGGCGATCGAGAACGCCGACCGTCGCCAGCAGGAATCGATCATCGCCGCCGGGGGATCGCGCCTGATGGCGATCCGCTACGGCCTGCTGCCGCAGGTGTTCCCTGTCCTGTTGGCGCAAATCCTATACGCGTTTGAATCGAACACCCGCAGCGCCGCCATCCTCGGCGTCGTCGGCGCCGGCGGGATCGGGTTGCAGATCGCCGAACGCATCAAGATACGACTGTGGGATGAGGTCTCGTTCATCATCCTGCTGATCCTGGTGACAGTCGCGGTGATCGACTTCGCCTCGGCCTGGGTCCGGCGGCGGTTGATCGGGTAACCCGCGATCCCGCCGCCGGCTAGCCTCACCCCACCGACTGATATGCCGCGATGCAGGCCACATCGACGATCTGGCTGACCGAGGCATCCATCGGCACGATCTGCGCCGGCTTCTCCATCCCGATCAGCAGCGGCCCGATCGTCGCCCCGCCGCCAAGATGATGCGCGAGCCTTGCCGTGATGTGGGCCGAGTGCAGGCCCGGCACGAGCAGCACGTTGGCATCCCCGGTCAGGCGGCAGAACGGGTACAAGGCGCGGATTGACGGTTCCAGCGCCACATCCGGGCTCATTTCACCATCATACTCAAAATCCACGCCCCGCTGGTCCAGGATGCCCACCGCATCCCGCATCGGGATCGCCCGGTCATGCGGCGGATCGCCGAACGTCGAATGCGACAGCAGCGCCACCCGCGGCTCATGCCCAAAGCGACGCGCGGCCGCGGCGGCGCCGATCGCGATATTCGCCAGTTCCTCGGCGTCGGGCCGGAAATTGACCATCGAGTCGGCAATGAAGATCGCCTTGCCCCGCATCCCCAGCAACAGCGTCAGCCCGAAGGAAATCCCCCCCGGCTGCGGCCCGATCGCCAAGCTGACATTGGCCAGGCAATCGGCGGTGGAGCGCGTCAGCCCAGTTACCATCGCATCCGCGTCCCCGGTCGCCACCATGCAGGCGGCGAAGACGTTGCGATCCTGGTTGACCATGCGCTGGCAGTCCCGACGCAGCGACCCGCGTCGTTGCAGGCGTCCATACAGGAAATCGACGTATTTCTCGTTGTTGCCGGACAGGCGGGCGTTGTGGATTTCGATGCCCTCGACCGCGCCCAGGCCGAGGCCTTCCAGCGTGTCGCGCACCCGCTCCTCCTGCCCGATCAGGATCGGCCGGCCATAGCCCGCGTTGCGGAAGGCGACAGCGGCGCGGACGACCTTCTCCTCCTCGCCCTCGGCGAAGACAACGCGGCGGGGATTGGCGCGCACCGCTTCCATGATCGCGTCCAGCGCGCCGGCGGTGGGATCCAGCCGGCCCGACAGTTCGCGGGTGTAGCGCCGCAGGTCGGGCAGCGGCTTGCGCGCGACGCCGGTGTCCATCGCCGCCTTCGCCACCGCGGGCGGGATGCGGGAGATCAGGCGGGGGTCGAAGGCGTTCGGGATGATGTATTCCGGCCCGAAGGCCAGTTGCCGGCCCGAGCCCGAGCGATGCACCTCATCCGGCACGTCTTCGCGCGCCAGTTGTGCCAGCGCCTGGGCGGCGGCGATCTTCATCGCATCGTTGATGGTGGAGGCGCGGACATCCAGCGCGCCCCTGAAGATATAGGGAAAGCCCAGGACGTTGTTGACCTGGTTGGGATAGTCGCTGCGCCCGGTGGCGATGATCGCGTCGGCGCTGGCGTTGCGCGCTTCCTCGGGCGTGATCTCGGGGTCGGGGTTGGCCATGGCGAAGATGATCGGCTTGTCGGCCATGACGCGGACCATGTCCTCGGTCAGCGCGCCCTTCGCGGACAGGCCGAAGAACACATCGGCGCCTTCTAGAGCTTCCGTCAGCGTGCGCGCGTGGGTCTGCGCGGCATGGGCGGATTTCCACTGGTTCATGCCATCGGTGCGGCCTTGGTAGACGACGCCCTTGGTGTCGCACAGGATCACGTGGTCGGGCCGCATGCCCATCGCCTTGAGCAGTTCGACGCAGGCGATGGCCGCGGCACCCGCGCCGTTCACGACCAGCCTGGTATCACGCAGGTCACGCCCGGTCAGGTGGCAGGCGTTGATCAGGCCGGCCGCTGCCACGATCGCGGTGCCGTGCTGGTCGTCGTGGAACACCGGAATGTCCATCAACTCGCGCAGCCGCTGCTCGATCACGAAGCACTCCGGCGCCTTGATGTCCTCCAGGTTGATCCCACCGAAGCCCGGCCCGAGGAAGCGGACGGCGTTCACGAACTCCTCGATGTCCTCGGTGCCGATCTCCAGGTCGATCCCGTCCACATCGGCGAAGCGCTTGAACAGGGCGACCTTGCCCTCCATCACCGGCTTCGACGCTACCGCGCCCAGATTGCCCAGCCCCAGCACGGCGGTGCCGTTGGAGATCACGGCGACCATGTTGCCTTTGGTCGTATATTCATAGGCGAGCGACGGATCGCGGGCGATGCGCAGGCAGGGTTCCGCGACGCCGGGGGAATAGGCGAGCGAGAGGTCCCGCGCGGTCGCGATCGGCTTGCTGATCCGGGTTTCCAGCTTTCCCGGGCGGCCGCTGGCATGCAACTCCAGCGCTTCCTCGGCCGTGACGCGGGCAGTACGCGTGTCGGTGCTATGGTCGGACATGACTTCCTCACGAACCAGCGGCTTGATTGCGACAGATGTGGTAACGATCACATGATGGGCAAGGTTTGGGATTTATGCAAAGAGGGGGCCATGCTGGCCGATTGAATCCCCGCCGAATCGGGGCCTTCGAACGGCGATTGACCCAGGCTGCGGAATCCGCGCAGATCGGGCGGGCATAACCGCGGGAGTCACGATCGGATGGGCAAGGATTGGAACCGGCGGTTGCCACCCCGTCCGCAACGACGGAATCCTGGCGCGGGGAACCTCCCATGACCGATGCTCTGACAACCGGCGTCATCGCGGCGCGCCATGGGTTCTTCACCCGGGCCGGCGGTGTGTCCTCCGGCCCCTTCGCCAGCCTGAATTGCAGCCTCTCGGGGCAGGATGACCGCGCGCACGTGCTGGAAAACCGCGCCCGCGCCGCCCGCGCGCTCGGCGCCGATCCCGCCCGCCTTCTCGGCTTGACCCAGGTCCATGGCCTCGATGTCGCGACCGTCACGGAAACCTGGGAACCCGGCGCCGGCCCGCGCGCCGATGCGATGGTGACCGATCGGCCCGGCCTCGCGCTGGGCATCGTCACCGCCGATTGCGCGCCCATCCTGTTCGCCGACGACCATGCCGGCATCGTCGGCGCCGCCCATGCCGGATGGCGCGGCGCGGTTATCGGCGTCATCGAGGCCACGATCGACGCGATGACGGCCCTCGGCGCCGACCCTTCCCGCATCACGGCCGCGGTGGGGCCGTGCATCGGGCAGGAGTCCTATGAAGTCGCGGCCGACCTGCGCGATGCCGTGCTCGCCCATGACGCCGCCGATGCCGTGTTCTTCGCCGATGGCCGGCGGGAGGCGCGGTGGCAGTTCGATCTCCCCGGCTATTGCGCCCATCGCCTGCGCCTGGCCGGCGTGGCCGGCGTTGTCGTGACGGGTGCCGATACGCTGGCCGAGGACACGCGGTTCTTCAGCCATCGCCGCCGTACCCTGGCCGGTGGCGGGCCGATCGGGCACCAGATCTCGGTGATTGTCGCCCCGTAGGATTCCAGTGCTACGGTCCCAGCAATGGAACCGTCCCGACCCGACCAACGCGCCGCGCGCCGGCACGCGATCCTGTGCGTCCTCGCGGCCTCCGCCACGTTCACGCTGGGCGCCGCGCTGATCAAGACACTGACCGTCACCGTGCCGGTGTTCGAGATCGTGATGATCCGCGGCTATATCGCCTTCCTGACGATGCTGCCCGTGCTGTGGCGGCAGGGCGGCTTCGCGGCGATGAAAACGCGCCGGCCCGCGGGACACATCCTGCGCACGCTGTATGGGTTCTTCGGCACCTTCACCAGCGTCTACGGCTACGCATTCCTGCCGATCGTCACGGTCACGGCCTTGGGCTTCGCCATGCCCCTGTTCCTGACCATCCTGTCGGTGCCGTTGCTGGGGGAACGCGTCGGCTGGCGGCGGGCGAGCGCGGTGGTCGTGGGCCTTGGCGGCGTGCTGATCATGCTGCGCCCCTGGAACAGCCTGGCCGAGGCCGCGCAGCAGCCATTCGCCGTTTTTCTGGTCGTGGCCGGCGTCGTTGCCTGGGCACTCGCGATGATCACCATCCGCAAGATGGGGGAAGCCGGGGAGAAGAACGTCACCATCGTGGCCTGGTTCACCCTGGGCACCGCGGTGCTCGCCACGATCTGCGCGCTGCCCGGATGGGTCACGCCAACCGCGACCGAATTCGGCATGCTGGTCGCCGCGGGGATCATGTCCGGCGTCGCGCAACTGCTGATGACCGAGGGATACCGCAGCGGCGAAACCACCGTCGTCGCGCCCTTTGAGTATGGCGCGATCGTCTATGCCACGATCCTTGGCATTCTGTTCTGGGGCGAATATCCGGATGCGTGGTCCCTGGTCGGCGTCCTGACCCTGGTCGGCGCTGGGCTGTATATCTGGCGCCGCGAAGTCGCTTTGTCCGGGCGGCGGTGAAGGAGCGGGGCTCCGCCCCGGACCCCGCCAGGGGCTTTGCCCCTGGACCCCACCAAAGGCCGGCGGCCTTTGGAAATCATTTGTTGAGGGGAATGCAGGAGGGGCCAACCGTGACCGTGCAAGGTCCGGGTCGGCCCCTCCTGCATTCCCCCCAAACTGTCCGGTTCCAAGGGCCGTCGCCCTTGGTGGGGGTCCAGGGGGCGAAGCCACCTGGTGGGGTTTGGGGCAAAGCCCCATTTCCTTCTCCGCGCACGAAAAAGCGGCCAGGTTGCCCCGGCCGCTTTGTTTTGAGTGTGGTCCGATCAGAACGAGAAGACGATATCGGCACCGAACGTGAAGTTGTCGCTCGTGCCGCGGGTATTGGTCAGCGAGTTGTTGTTGAACGGCTTGTTGCTGGTCAGCGCGTGGTCCCAGCGAATTTCCGGCCGGATCGCCACGGTGGCGAACGAGATCGGTACCTCCGGCTTCCAGGTCACGCCAAGGGTCAGCGACCCATAGGTCGTGTTCGTCCCGGGTGCGGCGTAGACAGCGCCGCGGCTCGGAAGTCCCTGCTGGAACCGGATCGGGTCGCTGTTGTTGGCGAAGGACGCGACGAAGAAGTTGTTGTCGTCGCGCCAGACCTCCGCCCGGGCATTCAGCGTGAGCTGTTCGTTCAAGGCATAGGACACATACTGCGCGACGCCGAAGGCGTTTGCCGGCTTGCCGTTCAGTGCGTTGTACTGTTCCCGCACCCAGTTCAGCTCGGTGATCAATGTCAGTTCGTCAGTCGGCTTGTAGGTGATCACGATGTCGTTGAAGTACCGCCACTTGCCGTTCGCGTTGACGCCGAGCGGGGAGAGTGCCCGCGTGGCATTCTCGGGGCCGAAATGCGACAGGCCCAGGATGGTGAGCTTGCCGTCCATCAGGTTCAGGCCGGCACCCAGGATGCCGCCGATCGCCCCGTTGTTGTCACCCAGGGGACCCCAGGTCGTGTTCGCGCCGGTATCGACACCCGCGTACAGGTCCAGCATCGGGTGCACATGCGACACCGTCAGCAGGCCGGTGTGCTTGAACGGCAGACCGAACTGGAAGATGTAGGAGTGCGAGTAGAACAGATTGGTCGCCGGATCGATCAACTCCGCCCCGAGCGGGGTCGAGTACATGCCGGCCTTGATGTCCATGCCACCCGAGAAGATCGGCAGGCGCATCTGGAAGTTCGCCTCGACGATATCCGGCTGATAGCGTGAGTTCGGGGAGACATTGTTCATCACGCCGAGATACTGCGTGTACCGGGCATCCGTGCCGAACATGCCCTGGAGCTTGAAGCCCCACTGGAAGTCGGTGTTCTCGAGGTCGATCTTCTTTTCCGCCGTCAGCAGGATCTGATTGAGCGCGGCGGCGTTGGCGCGGTCTGTGAACAGCTGGCCGAAGTTCAGCCCGGTGCTGGGACGGAACGGGTTCATCATGAACCCGGCCTGGACCTGCCCGGACAGCTTGATCCCATCGATCACCAGACCGGTGGATGCGGGTTCGGCCGCGGGGGCCGCGGCGGGCGTTGCCGCGGGGGCGGCAGCCGGCGCGGGTGCCTGCGCGAACGCCGACAGGGCAAAGGCCGGCAGGGCGACGCTGGCAAGCAGGGTGGCGGTGAGCCAGGTCCTGTGCCGAGTGGCTGTGTGACGCAACATCACGAAACGCTCCGATACGATTGATTTTTGCTTGCTTGTGAAGGGGTTGGTTGGTCCGGGGCATCCGGTCATGGATGCCCCGGGTGTTGGATCAGAAGACCTGCTCGCCGTGCAGGACGATATCTAGGCCTTCGCGTTCCTCTTCCTCGGCGACCCGCAGTCCGACCAGGGCCTTGGTGACCATCAGCAGGATGAACGTCATGACACCGGTGAAAACGACGGTGGCCGCGACGCCGATGACCTGCAGCTTGAACTGGTCCATGCCGCCTACAAGGCCGTCGGGCAGGGCTTCGGTGGCCGAGAGCGGGCCGTAGGCGAAGACACCGACCAGCAGCGCGCCGACGATACCGCCCACACCGTGCACACCGAAGGCGTCCAGGCTGTCGTCATACCCAAGCAGGTGCTTGAGGCTGGTGGCGGCCCAGAAGCAGACCACGCCAGACACGAGCCCGATGATGATCGCGGAACCCGGCAGGACGAAGCCCGCGGCGGGGGTGATCGCGACCAGACCGGCCACGGCGCCCGAGATGACGCCCAGGACGGACGGCTTACCCTTGATGATCCACTCGGCGACCATCCAGGACAGCGCGGCCGCGGCCGTCGCGATCTGGGTCACGGCCATCGCCATGCCAGCGCGCCCGTTCGCCGCCAGGGCGGAACCGGCGTTGAACCCGAACCAGCCCACCCACAGGAGGGAGGCGCCAATGACGGCATAGGTCAGGTTGTAGGGGGCCATGTTGTTGGTGCCGTAGCCCATCCGCTTGCCCAGCACGAGCGCGCAGACCAGGCCGGCGATACCGGCGTTGATGTGGACGACGGTGCCGCCCGCGAAATCAAGCACGCCCAGGGCGAACATCCAGCCCGTCGGCGCCCAGACCCAATGCGCGATGGGCGCGTAGACGAACAGCGACCACAGCGCGATGAAGATGCAGAGCGCGGAGAACTTCATCCGGTCGGCGACCGCGCCGGCGATCAGCGCCGGGGTGATGATCGCGAACGTCAGCTGGAACATCATGAAGACGCTCTCGGGGATCGTCGTCGCGATCGCGCCGTCCGTGCCGGCGCCCAGGGTGAACGCGACATCCGTTCCCTTGGCGAAACCATCGGTAATGCCGCGCAGCAGCACGCGGGAAAGGTCGCCGATATAGGCGTTGCCGTTACCGAACGCGAGGCTGTAGCCAGCCACCGCCCAGATGATTGTCACGATGCAGCAGATTACAAAGGACTGCATCATGGTCGCGAGCAGGTTCTTCTTGCGCACCATGCCGGCGTAGAACAGCGCGACGCCGGGAATGGTCATCATCAGCACCAGCGCGGTGCTGGTCAGCATCCAGGCGGTATCGCCTGCGTCGATCTTCGGCGGATCGTCCGCGGCAAAGGCCGGTACGGTGGCCATAAGGGCGGGCAGCAGCAAGGCCGCACCCTTGACCAGGCGAGAGTTCGTCATCGTTCTGTTTCCCTGTCGTCTTGATTTAGAGTGCTTCGCCGTCGGTCTCGCCGGTGCGGATCCGCATCGCGCGCTCGATATCCATGACGAACACCTTGCCGTCGCCGATCTTGCCGGTGTGGGCGGATTTGGCGATCGCCTCGATGACCTGGTCGGCGAGATCGTCGCCGACCACGACCTCGATCTTGATCTTCGGCAGGAAGCTCACGTGATATTCCGCGCCGCGATAGATCTCGGTCTGTCCTTTTTGCCGTCCGAAGCCCTTGACCTCGGAAACGGTCAGGCCCTGCACGCCGAGCGGCGTGAGGGCTTCTCGCACGTCGTCAAGCTTGAAGGGCTTGATGATGGCCATGATCAGTTTCATGTCGGCGTGTCCTGCATTGCCTTGTCTCCGAGCCGCCGCTGGTTGAGAAGCGGTTGGTCGGAAGGTTTGCATTCAACAATCGTGCCAACCCGAAAAAAGCCGGAATATCATTTCCGTAATATACGTTCCGTGATGAATGACAACAGGACTGCACTGAATTTAGGCAAGTGCCTACCGCAGTGACGAACCGAGAACATCAATCCCCGGCCGTATCAGGCAGGCTTCGTCCCAACCACGGCGTGCAGCGGATTGGCCATGAACAGCAGGCCCTCGGCTCGCGCCTGTTCAACGGCGGCTTTCCAGACCGGGGTTTCCTCCGGTGTCAGCAGGGACAGCACATGATCCTCCCGATAGCGCCAGATCGGACCGTCGGGCGCATCGAAGGTTACCAGGGTCGGGAAGCACCGCGGGGACGTGAAGCCGGCGCGCGCCATGCGTCGGTAAAGGCTGGCATCCGCCACGCCGCGCGCGCCCACCGATTGCGGTGGGACGTCCACCTTGCGTCGGATCGCCTCGGGCAGGTCGAGGTGCCACCATTGCGGCAGGTCGATCGCGCGCACGATGACGCCCACGCGCCCGCCGGGCCGGACCACGCGATGCAGTTCCCGCAAGGCCTGGTCGGCATCGCATTCCTCCAGCACCGTTACGGTGAAGGCGTGATCGAAGCTGGCATAGGGGAAGGGCAGGGCCTCGGCGTTCGCGGATTGGAAGCGGATGGCGTCGCCGATCCCCTCCGCCTCGGCCAGTGCCGCCGCTTCGCGCAGCAGGAAGGGATTGAGGTCTGTGGCGGTGATCGGGCAGCCGGCGGCGACCGATTTGGCGAGCATCCGGTCCAGCGCGCCCGACCCGCAGCCGACATCCAGGATGCGGTCACCCGCCGTGGGAGCCATGGTTTCGACCAGCGTGCGCACGAGCCGGCAATAGCTGTCTGACCGCGCCCGATCCTCCAGCGCCGCGACGCCGCCCAGATAGCGCCCGCCCAGGACGATCACGGTGAAATGCCGAGACAGTTCCGCCAAGCCCGGGTCCCATTGCGATGGCGCGAGGAAGAACGGCAGCAGCACCAAAGCGGGGCCGGCGCCCTGGATGCGATAGGAAATTCCGGCATGGGTTCCGGCGCGCGGGGGGCCGGACAGGGTGGTGGCGGCGTGCCGGTCCAGGAAGCGGGTGAAATGGCCGATCAGCGCATCGCCTCGGTCGGCCACGACATCAGCCCAGCCCGGCGCGTCATAGGCTTCGAGCACGACGCGCTCACTGCCTGGCAGGCGCGCCATGGCCCGTTCGGTCACCGCGTTGGTCAGACCGAAGGCACCGGCGATCATCAGCACCCGATCCGCCATCCCGGCGAACCCGGCTGGGTCCAGCCGCACCGGCACGCACAGCGCCGCCCCACCGATCCGCTGGGGGTGCGCGCGGGCGAAGCCGGCGAGGTCCCCTGGCACCTGCGTGGCGACATGCGCCGACCGCAGCCCGAGATGATCCCAAAGCGCCAGCAGTCGCGCGTCCAGGTTCAACGTTTCGTCCGCCACGCGCCTTCTCCGCTTCTTCATCCCTGCGCTAGTGTCGGGGGGAAACACGGGGTGGACAAGCCAATGAGCACGACCGGCGACGAGATGGTGGAGGCGATTACCCAGCTTCTGCCCAGGCTGCTGGGCATGATGGACCGACTGGCGGTGATCTCGCGGCACATGCACCCGCCGCGGCTCGGCGATCTGGTCGATTGGCTGGGCGATGCGGACGGCGAATTGATCCAGGCGCGCGACCAGCTCCGCGCTGTTCCCTGGCCCGAGGAGATGGTCGATTTCCGCGATCAGCTTGACCTTGCCACGTCCCATGTCCTGCGGGCGACCGAGGGGCTCCGCGTCGCCTTGACCTCCTCCAACGCCATGCTGGGGGCCTATCGCGCCATGCGGTACGCGACCCGGGCGCAGGAGGCGCTGTATCCGGTGACAACGGTGCTGCCGACGGTCAGCCAGTATTTCCTTGAACCTGGCCTGCGGGACGATGCCGAGTTGCTGGACCGGCTGGGCCAGGCGGCGCCCGACAGCGGGGTGATGCATTCCGACAATGAAACGGGCACGCGGGGCGGGTTTTCCGTTTATGTCCCGGAATATTACGATGGCAGCCAGGCCTGCCCGGTGATCATGGCGCTGCATGGCGGGGCCGGGCACGGGCGGCTGTTCCTGTGGAACTGGATAGCCGAGGCGCGCGGCCGGGGCGCCATCCTGATCGCGCCGACCGCCGTGGGCGACACCTGGTCGCTGATGGAGCCGGCGATCGATGTCGCCAACCTCACGGGCATCCTCGATGGCGTAAGGGCGCGCTGGAATGTCGATACAAGCCGCATGCTGCTGACGGGCATGAGCGACGGCGGCACCTTCACGTTGCTGGCCGGGCTGGACGAGGACTCGCCCTTCACGCATCTGGCGCCCGTGGCGGCGAGCTTCCATCCGCTGCTGCTGACGATGACCGAGCCCCGGCGTATCCGCGGCTTGCCGATCCTGCTGACGCATGGGGTGCTGGACTGGATGTTTCCGATCAGCGTCGGGCGCACCGCGAACCGGACATTGACGGCCGCGGGGGCAAGGGTGACCTATCGGGAAATCGAGGACCTGTCGCATGCCTATCCGCGCGACCGGAACCCCGAGATCATGGACTGGTTTCTGGGCGCCTGAACCGGCTGCCGAGACACCTCAGGAGGACACTTCATGGCCACCGAACCGAAGGCTTATCCGCATCCGCATGTCCGGGAGGACTGGCTGGCGCGCCTGCGGGAACACCCACTGGAACCGGCGCTGCCCATCATCGACGCGCATCACCATCTGTGGGATCGCGAGTCAGGCCGGTATTTCCTGGATGAACTGCTGTCGGATGCTCGGGCTGGTCATGACATTCGTGGCACGGTCTATGTCCAGTGCGGCACCGGCTTTCGCGCCGACGGCCCGCCCGAAATGCGCCCCGTCGGCGAAACCGAATACGTCGCGCGCGTGGCCGAGGACGCGGCGCGCCATGGCCATCCCGGCATCTGCGCGGGCATTGTCGGGTTCTGCGATTTCCGGCTCGGGGAGCGCATCGATCCGGTGCTGGAAGCGCATGTCGCCGCGGGGAAGGGACGGTTTCGCGGTATCCGCCAGATCATCGGCTGGGATCCCGCCATCGCCAGCCGCCCGACGGCGCCCGCGATCGCCGGGATGCTGGCGGATCCGATGTTCCGACAGGGCATCCGGCGCCTCGGCCGCTTTGGCCTGTCGTATGAGACTTCGCTCTATCATCCTCAGCTTGGGGAACTGGCGGATCTCGCGCGGGCGTTTCCCGACCTGCCGATCCTGGCCAACCACTGTGCCGGGCTGATCCTGGTGGGGCCGCATGCCGCTGATCCCGCCGCCAGTTTCGCGCATTGGCGGGACGGCCTGCGCGCGCTGGCGGCTTGTCCGAACGTGACGCTGAAGCTGGGCGGGCAGGCGATGCCGGTGCGTGGTTGGACGTTTCATGAGCAGGTGTTGCCGCCGTCCTCGGGCGAACTGGCTCAGGCGTGGCGGCCGGTCATGGAGACATGCATCGAGACCTTTGGCGCCGATCGCTGCATGTTCGAGAGCAACTTCCCGGTCGATAAGGGGCTGTGCGGATACGTGCCCATCTGGAATGCGTTCAAGCGGATCGCGGCGGCTTGCTCGCATGAGGAGAAGGCGGCGCTGTTCCATGACACCGCGGCGCGGTTCTATCGGCTGAACCCGGCGTTGATCGGGTGAGGGCGGCGGCCGGCCGGCCGCCGAACCTACCCGTCGTTCAGATGGCAGGCGCTGATGTGACCCGGCGCGATCTCCCGCAGCGCCGGAGCTTCCTGCCCGCAGCGGGGCATGGCGTGCGGGCAGCGGGGGTGGAAGTGGCAGCCGGTGGGCGGGTTCATCGGGCTCGGGATTTCGCCCTTGATCGCGGTGAAGCGCCGCTTGCGGCCCTCGATCCGCGGGACCTCGGCCAGCAGCGCCTGGGTATAGGGATGGTTCGGACGCCCGAACACCTCATCGGCCGGCGCGGATTCAACGATGCGGCCCAGGTACATGATCAGCACCCGGTCCGACAGATGCTCCACCACGCCCAGGTCATGGCTGATGAACAGATAGGTCAGGTCGAGCTCCGCCCGCAGGTCCATGAACAGGTTCAGGATCTGCGCCTGGATCGACACATCCAACGCCGCGACCGCTTCGTCGCACACCAGGAACTCCGGCTGCACGGCCAACGCTCGGGCGATGCCGATGCGCTGGCGCTGCCCGCCCGAGAACTGGTGCGGATAGCGCCGCTTGAACGCCGGATCCAACCCCGCGCGCCGCAACTGCGCGTCGAGATATTCGTCGAAATCGCCCTTGATCATGCCGTGGTAGCGCGGCGCCTCGCCCACGATCTCGGCCACCCGCATGCGAGGGTTCAGTGACGCGTAGGGGTCCTGGAAGATCATCTGGACCTTGAGCTTGGCGTCCTTCGCCTGCTCCGAGGACATGGCGGTGATCTCGTTCCCCTTGAACAGCACCTGGCCCTCGGTCGGGGGCATGATGCCGGCGACCATGCGTCCGATCGTGGACTTGCCGCAGCCGGATTCGCCGACCAGTCCCACGACCTCTCCGCGGTTGACGGTCAGGCTTACATTGTCGACGGCGTGGACGATCTGGTTGCGCTCGGGCGTGCCGAAGCGCGCCTTGATGCCGCGGGTCAGGCGGGCCGCGGCGTCCAGCGTGGGGCCGAAGCGCTTGGAAATCCCGCGCAGTTCGATGATGGGATCGCTCATGCCGCCACCGCCTGAACCGGGTGGAAACAGCGCACCATCCGTTCCTCGAGCGTCGTTTCCGGTGGTTCTTGTTCGCAGCGCGCGTCGGCGTGGGTGCAGCGGGTGCGGAAGGCGCAGCCGACCGGCAGGTTCAGCAGGCTGGGCGTCATCCCGGGGATCGACCGCAGCTTCTCCCCCTTCTTGTTCCGGCTCGGCACGCTGCCGATCAGGCCGTTGGTATATGGATGCAGCGGGCGGTCCAGCACATCGGATGCGTCGCCGGATTCGACAATGCGGCCGGCGTACATGACCGCAATCCGGTCCGCGAGGCCCGAAATCACCGACAGGTCATGGGTGATCCAGATCAGTGCGGTGCCGTGTTCGCTGGCCAGTTTCTGCACTTCCGCCAAAATCTGCGCCTGGATCGTCACGTCCAGCGCCGTTGTCGGCTCATCCGCGATCAGCAGGTCGGGGTTGTGCAGCAGCGCGATCGCGATCGCCACGCGCTGACGCATGCCGCCCGAGAATTGGTGCGGATAGGCGTTCAGCCGTTCCTCCGGGCTTGGGATTCCGACCATGCCGAGCGCATCGCGGGCGCGGGCGCGGGCTTCGGTCTTGGAGGCGTTGGTGTGGGCCCGTACGGCCTCGATCATCTGGGTGTCGATGCGCAGAACGGGGTTCAGCGTCATCATCGGGTCCTGGAAGATCATGGCGATGCGGTTGCCGCGCAGCGACCGCATCTCCTCCTCGGATATCTTCGCGAGGTCGCGGCCCTGGTAAAGGATCGACCCGCCGGCGAGGCGGCCGGGCGGATCGACCAGCCCGATGATGGAAAACCCGGTGACTGATTTGCCCGATCCGGACTCCCCGACCAGACCGAGGACCTGGCCGCGGGAGACGGTAAAGGACACGTCGTCCACCGCCTTGATCACGCCGGCCCGGGTGAAGAAATGCGTGCGCAAGTTGCGCACTTCCAGCGTGACGCTCATCGTTTCAGCCTGGGATTGAGAATATCGCGAAGCTGGTCGCCCACGAGATTGATGGACACGATCGTCACCAGCAGCGCGATGCCGGGGTAGAAGCTGATCCAGTATTTGCCCGACAGCATGTATTGATACCCGTTGGCGATCAGCAGGCCGAGCGACGGCTCGGTGATCGGCACGCCGAGGCCGAGGAAGGACAGGGTCGCTTCCAGCGCGATGGCGCGGGCGACCTGCTGTGTCGCGATGACGATCAGCGGCGGCAGGCAGTTCGGCAGCAGATGGCGGAACATGATTCGGCGGTAGGGGAGTGCCAGGCACTCGGCCGCTTCGATGTATTCCCGCCGGCGTTCGACCATCGCGGTGCCGCGCACGGTTCGGGCGTAATAGGCCCACTCGACCATGACCAGCGCGAAGACGACGTTCATCACGCCCTTGCCGAGGGCGGCGAGGATCATCAGCGCCACCAGGATGGTGGGGAAGGAAAGCTGGAGATCGACGACGCGCATGATGATGCTCTCGGTCCGGCCGCCGGCATAGGCGGCGAGCAGGCCGAGGCTGGTGCCGACAAGGCAGGCGAACAGCGCCGATCCGATGCCGACGCCAAGGCTGATGCGCAGGCCGTAGAGCATGCCCGAGAACATGTCCCGGCCCTGGTCGTCGGTGCCGAGGAGAAAGGTGTAGCCGGTGGCGGAGGGCGATCCGGGCGGCAGGCGGCCATCAAGGATGTCGAGCTGTGCGAGATCGTAGGGGTTCTGCGGGGTGATCCAGGACGCGAAGATGGCCAGCAGGGCGATGATGGTGAACACCGCGAGCCCGACCAGCGCGAGCTTGGAGGCCGCGAATTCGGAGACGAACCGCTGGAAGGGCGTTTCCTCCCGCGGGGCGATCGGGGCTGTGGTGGTGCTCATGGGTGGCCCCTGTCCTGTCCGTCATGGTCGGGCCTGACCCGACCATCGCCCAAGATTCGTGTGTCTATGGCCTCCCCCCGTCGAGGACGCTCACAAACCGTTAACCCATTCCAGCCTACGATCCCGCCATGCGGAATGGTGGCTGGGTCTACATCGTCTGCAACCAGGCCTTCGGCACGCTCTACATCGGCGTGACCGCCGACCTGCCGCGTCGCCTGCACCAGCATCGGACGGGAACGGGAGGGTTCACCCACCGCTATCACCTGTCCCGCCTGGTCTATGCGGAATGGCACGATGACATCGCCACCGCGATCCAGCGGGAGACGTCGTTGAAGCGTTGGCGTCGGGCGTGGAAGCTTGATCTCATCACGGCGGGCAATCCGGGATGGCATGATCTGGCGGGTACGGTTGGTTGAAGCGATGGATGGGTGCGCTTGCGCCCCCGTCGGAGTCCCGAGCGATGGTCGGGTCAAGCCCGACCATGACGGGGGGAGGGCGTCTCCGCCCACAACCCCCCTCACGCCTTCGTCTCCAGCCGAACCCGCGGGTCCAGCACCGTGTAAAGAATATCCACGATCAGGTTGATCGTGATGAACAGCAGCACGATCATCATCAGATATGCAACGATCACCGGACGATCCAGCACGTTGATGCTGTCGATGATCAGCTTGCCCATCCCCGGCCAGGCGAACACGCTCTCCGTCACCACGGCGAACGCGATGGTGGAGCCAAGCTCCAGCCCGACCACCGTCACCACCGGGATCATGATGTTCTTCAACACATGCACCAGGACCACCCGCCGGGGCGACAGGCCCTTGGCGCGGGCGAACTTGATGTAGTCCATCGGCAACGTCTCGCGCACGCCCGCCCGCGTCAGGCGCAGCACCAACGAGATGTTGAACAGCGACAGGTTCAACGCCGGCATGAACATATGCCGCAGCCCGTCCCAGGTCAGGAACGACCACTGAATCCCGAACAGCTCAGCCGTCTCCCCTCGCCCCGTGCTCGGCAGCCAGCCGAGCTGAACGGCGAAGACCATGATCAGCATCAGCCCGACCCAGAAGGTGGGCAGCGAAAAGCCCAGGATACTGCCGGCCATGATCGTCCGGCCGGCCAGGCTGTCGGGCTTCAACCCCGCATACAGCCCCAGCGGCACGCCGAAGCAGATGGAAAACAGCACCGCCGTCACCGCCAGCTCCAGCGTCGCCGGCATCCGTCCCGCGATCAGTTTCAGCGCGGGTTCGTTGAACACGAAGCTGCGGCCGAGGTTCCCCTGCATCGCGTCCTTCACGAAGATGAAGTACTGCTCCCACAAGGGACGATCGAAGCCCATCTCTGCGATGATCCGCGCCCGTTCCGCCTGGTCGGCCTCCGGTGAGATCAGGATATCGACCGGATTGCCGATGATGTGAACGCCGATGAAGACGATCACGGTCATCGCCAGCACGACAAAGCCGGCCTGGATCAGGCGGCGGATGAGCCAGGTGAACATCTGCTGCTATTTCGCCGGCTTCACGCCCATCGCCTGGGTCGATTCATCGACCCTGGCTTCGTACGTCAGGCCCTTGCGGGTCGCCCAGATATTCTTTTGCAGATGCAACTGGATCACCGGCACGTCCTCCATCGCCAGGCGCATCGCGTTCTGGACAATCTTCTCGCGCGCGCCGTCATCCATGGTCGCCATCGCCTGGTCGATCAGCGTATCGACCGCGGGGTTGGAGTAGCGGCCGCGATTGGCGGTGCCCAGGCCGCGCTGCGGGTTCCAGGTGGCGATCTGCGCGCGCAGGGGGTTCAGACCCTCACCGCTGGAAACGCCCCAGCCCAACAGGAAGAC
This sequence comes from Asaia bogorensis, assembly GCA_945873195.1. Classification (GTDB taxonomy): domain Bacteria; phylum Pseudomonadota; class Alphaproteobacteria; order Acetobacterales; family Acetobacteraceae; genus Rhodopila; species Rhodopila bogorensis_A. The sequence continues at coordinate 18,324 of CAMCDA010000011.1, read as the reverse complement.
CGAGAATTCCTGCTTGCCGGCGCGGGCGACGTAGTTGGCCCAGGGCAAGGCCTCGACCGTGGTCTGCACGCCGATCCGCTGCCACATCTGGGCCACCGCCTGGATGATCTTGGCATCGTTCACATAGCGGTCGTTCGGCCCATGGATCGTGATCCGCATCCCGTTCGGGAAGCCGGCTTCCTTGAGCAGTTCCTTGGCCTTGGCCGCGTCGAAGGCATGCGGCTTGAGGTCGGGGACATAGGTGAAGGCGCCCGGACGCAGATATTGCCCGGTCGGGATGGCCGCGTTTTCCATCACCCGCTCCACGATCGCGGGACGGTTGATCGCGATCGACAGCGCGAGCCGCACCCGGCGATCCTTCAGCGGGTTCTTCGCCAGCGTTTCGCCGTTCGGGCCGGTCACATAGGGCGTCGGGCCGTCGCGGCCATGATCGAACCACAGGAAGATCGAGCGGTTGCTGACGACCTCCGAGATCGTCACCCGCGGGTCCTTGCGCAGGTTGGGGAGGTCCTGCGGCGGCACGAATTCGATGATTCCGGCATCACCGGCGAGCAACGACGCGGTGCGCGCGCCGTCATTCGAGACGATGCGATAGTTCAACTTCTTCCAATGCGGTTTCGGACCCCAATAGGTCTCGTTCCGCTCCATCTCGATCCGTTCCCCTGGCTTGTAGGAGACGAAGCGATAGGGGCCGGTGCCGATGGCGTTCTTGCCGTTGTTGAAATCCTCGGTCGCCGGTTCATCGCCCAGGCCGCGCGGGATGATGAAGATCTGCGACAGATCGATCGGCAGCAGCGGATAGGGCGTGGCGGTCTTCAACCGGATCGTGCGCGGATCAACGATTTCATGCGCCACGACGGCGCGGGTGTAGATCTGGAAGGATGCCGGGCTGTTCTTCACCTTCGGCACGCGAGCGATCGAATAGGCGATGTCGTCGGCGACAAGCGGGGCACCGTTGTGGAACTTCGCCTCCCGCAGCTTGAATTCCCAGGTGTTGTCGTCGATCAGCTTCCAGCTGACGGCCAGGTCGGGCACCAGCTTGCCCGCCGCGTCGCGCGTCACCAGCCGATTATAGAGATGGACATGCGCCGATTCATTCGGTGCCAGCGTGTGGTAATGCGGGTCGATGCTGGTGACCGGTGCCGAGGAGGCGACCGCCAGATCCTGCGCGACAGCCACGCTGCTCGCGGACATGCCCGCGACCACCGCGCCAACGCGGAGGATGGTTCCGAATTGCCCAGCCATGTCATTCTCCCAGTTCGCTGGGCCATGATATAGCGGGTACCCCGCGTGGGACGCTAGGCTTAGGGCGGCGTGGTGAACAGAATGGGGGAACGGCCGTGGCGGCGCGTTCGGTGGTGATCGTGATGGGCGACCCCGTCGCGCGGGCGGCGCTGGCCGAGTTGCTGGCGCAGGACCCCGCGCTGGAAACGACCGCGCTGGCCTCGATCGCGGAGGCCGAGGCGTTGCTGGCCGATGATGGGGCCGACCTGCTGATCCTGGAGGCCGATTCGCCCGACCATCCCGCCCTCGTGCTGTGCCAGGGTCGGCATGATGACACTCACGCCGCGGTGATGCTGCTGGTGCCGAATGGGGACGAGGCGGCGCTGGAAGCGGCGTTGGCGGCCAATGCCGATGACGTGCTGGGCATGCCGTTCCGCCTCGGCGTGCTGCTGGCGCGGGTGCGGCGGCTGCTGCGCGATGTGCCGGAACGCGCGGAGGAGGCGATCGCGATCGGCCCCTTCCAGTTTCACCCCGCCCAGCGCGTGCTGGCCGAGGCCGATCGCCGCATCCGCCTGACGGAAAAAGAGGCCGCGATCCTGCTGCATCTGCACCGTGCCGCCGCGCCGGTGGAACGGCAGGTGCTGCTGAACGAGGTCTGGGGCTACAACGACCAGGTCACCACCCACACGTTGGAAACCCACATCTACAAGCTGCGCCAGAAGATCGAGGCGAACCCCTCCGAGGCCCGCCTGCTGCTGACCGAGGGCGGGGGCTACCGGCTCGCCTGACCGCGCAGATGCAGGTCCACGTGGGACGGATGGGCCGGCCCCATGTGGATCGTGTTGCGGGCAACGACCGGGGGCAGGCGGCGGTCGGCGAAGCGTTCCCCGGTGTTGGGGTTCACGTCGAAGCGGGGGAAGCTGCTGGAGGAGACGTCCAGCCGGATGCGGTGTCCCGCGCGGACCAGGACGCTGGCGGACCATAGCTCGATGGTCACTTCCACGATCTCGTGCGGTGTCAGCGGTTCTTCCCGATGTGCGTAGACACGGCGGTAGCCCGGGCCGGCCTGGGTGAAGCCGCGCAGGCGGGCGCGCACGATGCCGTCCTGGATGTTCATCGCATAGCCGTCTGGATAGGCCGGAGAGGGCGGATACTGGTCGATCAGCTTGGCGGTGAAATCAGTGTCCACGGCGGTGGATGAGACGAACAATGTCACCGCGATGGGGCCGGAGATTTCCGTGTCATGCTCCAACGGTTCGGTCAGGAAGCACAGATTGTCGGCGCGTTCGGACAGCGGGCGCGTGTCGCGGCACTGCAACAGCTTGGGATCGCCGCGCTGGTCGGCGGGGCCGGCGAGGATGACCTGCAACCCGGAACTGACATTGCCGCCGACCGAGGGCAGCGGATCGCGCGGATCGAAGTTGTAGCTGACAGACCCGGATTGCGGGATGGAGGCTCCCAGCGTCAGGTCCGGGCCGAGATGCAGCCGCGTCGGCACCGCATCCCGTGGCGGCCAGGCGTCGAAGGTCTGCCACGACCCGCCGGCGCGCAGGTTCCCGGCTGGGGTCTTCGATCCGTCCCCGCCTTCCAGCCGGAACGCGTGGAACAGATGGCCGGGTTGGATGCCGGACGGGATGCCCTTCACGAACTGGTCGAACCACTGCCCGATCGCCCCCGGCACGTCGATCGGCATCGCGGGGCCCATGTCGACGTCGCCCGCGACGGTGGACATCGTATAGACGGATGAATGGAAGCCGCCGCCCATGATCATGTGGACGGGGGATGCCTTGCCCTCGGCATAGCCGGTGAACGCGTCCAGCATGCCGCCGAGGAACGCGTCGTACCAGGTGCCGATCAGCAGCACCGGCACATCGGCCGCTGCCTTGTAGTCGAAACGATACCCGTCCTGCTTCCAGTAGTCGTCATACAATTCGTGCTGCTGCCATTCCTGGTACCACTCGTCATAGCTCGGCGCCAACGCCATGACCGAGCCGCCTGGCCGCAGCGGCGATCGTTGCATCAGCGCGAAGGCTTCCTTGGTTTCCAGCGCCTTGGTGAAGGCGGCGGCGACGGCGGGATCGGCCTCGGACTCGCGGCCCATCGAGGCAAGGCCGAGCGCGTAGTTGATGTTGTGGGTCATGAGGAAGGCGCCGCCGTACCAGGCGCCGTCCTCGTGATAGTCACCCGCGCCAACGCGGATGACGGCGGCGACCAGGCCGGGCGGATTGCGGCACAGGATCGCCTGGGCGGTGGAGGCATAGTAGCTTGATCCGGTGACGGCGACGCGGCCGTTGCACCACGGTTGGGTCATGATCCAGGCCATGGTGTCGACGCCGTCATCGCCCTCGGACGGGTAGGAGATGAACGCGCCCTCGGACTTGTACCGGCCGCGGCAGTCCTGGGCGATGAAGACATAGCCGCGGGAAGCCCAGAAGGCGCCGTCGGGCGTGTTCCCGGGGCCGCGGGTCTTGTTGTAGGGCGTGCGTTCCAGGACGACGGGGAAGGGGCCGGGCAGGATCGCGCCGTCCGCCGCCGGCAGCCAGATGTCGGTGGCCAGACGGACGCCGTCGCGCATCGTGACCATGACATCATGTAGGGTGGCGACGCCATGTTCCGGCGGACGGCGAGGCGGGCGGGCGATCATCGGTCGTTTCCTTGCGTCATCGTTCTTCAATCCGTCACCGTGAACCGCGTCACGGCTTCGCGGTCCAGTTCCAGCCCGAACCCAGGCCGATCCGGCGCCACCATCATTCCATCCGTCATCGCCGGCATCTCTTGCAACAGGCGCGCCGAACGGGGGACGTATTCGACGCGGTGACCGTTCGGGGCGGCGCAGAGGAGATGGATGTGGATCTCCGGCAGCACATGCCCGCCGACCCGCACGCCGAATCCATGCGCGAGCGACGCCACATGCCGCCAGGGAGTCACGCCCCCGATCCGGCCGAGGTCGATCAGCGCGATGCCGGTCGCCCGCGCCTCCAGCAGCCGCTTGAAGTCGGTGACATTGTATAGACGCTCCCCGGTCGCCATCGGGATATCCAACGCGGCGACGATGCGGGCCATGCCCGGAATGTCCGTGTGCGGGATCGGGTCTTCCAGCCAGCTTACCCCGGCCTCCTGCAAGGCCTTGCCGGTGCGGATGGCGCGGTCGAGCGTCCAGGTCTCGGTCGCATCCACCATGATCGCGACGTCGGGGCCGACCGCGTCGCGCACGGCGCGGACACGGGCGACCTCGCCCTCGGGCTGCTTCTCATTCCCGATCCGCAATTTGACCGCCCGGAATCCCTGGTCCGCCGCTTTTCGCGCGGAGGCGGCGAGTTCATCCAGCGTCAGGCTGTACCAGAACCCGTCGGAGGCATAAGCTTCCAACCGATCCCGCCCGCCGCCCAGCAGTTTCCAGATCGGCTGGCCGACGGTCTTGCCGGCGGCGTCCCAGATCGCGATGTCGATCGGGCAGATCGCGTAGTGCAGCAGGCCGCCGGGGCCGATCCAGTCGCCGGCGCGGGTCATGCGGTGCCAGGCGGCCTCCGCTTCCAGGACACTCATGCCGATGACCAGTTGGCCGAGTTCACGGGTGGCGGATGCGACGGCGCGACAGAACATCTCCCGCAGCGCAACGATGTATCCGAAGCCGCGAACCCCGTCGGTTGTGGTGACTTCCGCCATGACATGCCAGTTGGCATCCACCAGCCGTCCGGCGGCCATGTAGGGCTGGTCGAGCGCCACCCGCATCAGGCGCACATCGACGGATGCGATCTTCATGGCGCTAGGCCTTTGGCGGCAGGGTCGGCAGGCCGGGCGGGACCTCGACCTCGGCCGCGTTCAGCATGACCGAGACCATGCAGTAATAGCCGACCAGGCCCGTCAACTCGACCACGCCGGGCACGCCGAACAGGGCGACCACGCGTTGATATGCGGCGTCGGAGGCGAAATGTTTCGTCAGCAGTTCAGTGGCGTAGTCGTAAATGGCCTGCTCATCGGCCTGGGCGAAGCGGTTGCCGCCGGCTTTCAGGATGGCGATGGAGTCCTCCGAAAGGCCGGCCTTGCGGCCCTCGCCCTCGTGGGAGGCCCATTCGAACTGGCTGTCCCAGTGCCGCCCGACGGTCAGGATGGCGAATTCCCGCAGCCGCGGTTCGAAGCTGGAGTTGAAGCGCAGCACCAGGCCGATGGCGGACATGGTCTCGGCAAGGCGGGGGTGGTGCATGGCGACCGCGAGGGGGCCGACCGGGGGTGATTTGCGTTGGATGAGCATGTCGTCGAACACGCGGCGTTGCTCGGGGGTCATGGTTTCGACGGGCACGGGGGGAATGCGGGGCATCGGCGTCTCCTGGTTTTGTTTTGGGCCTTGGAGGGCGGCGGTTCGGGGCAGTGTAGGGGGAACCGGGGTGGGGGCAAGGTTGGGGGAGGCGCGCGGGGGTGGTCCGTCCGGGGGATTGGGCGCTGGTCATTCTCCGCCATCGGCTCCGCGATGAAGCACGGAGAAGAAGGGAGGTTGCACGGAGGAGCAGGGAGGGTGTCCGCCCCATTTCTCCGTGTCCTTCGTGACTCCTCCCTTCCTCTCCGTGCATTACATGCCTGCCGCCAGTCCGGACCGAGGCCTGTCCGGGACGCACCAGCCTCCCCAAGGACCGACGCACCCCGATGCCTCCGATCCCCTATCCGCCACGTTGCTTGCCCGGGGGACCCCCTTTGGTCTAGAAGCCCGGACCCTTTTCCAGATCGAGACCCTTCCCATGAAACAGCAGGCGAACCTCATTCGCGCCGGCCAGGTGATCGAGCATGACGGTCGTCGTTGGACCGTGCTCAAGCAGCAGATCATCACCCCCGGCAAGGGCGGCGCCTTCATCCAGGTCGAGATGCGCGACCTGAAGACCGGCAACAAGACGAATGAACGGTGGCGGACCGCCGATACCGTGGAACGTCTGTCGACCGAGCAGAAGGAGTACACCTACTCCTATTCCGACGGCACGAACCTCGTGCTGATGGACCCCGAGACGTTCGAGGAAGCGCATGTCCCCGCCGACCTGATGGGCGACGCGGCCCCGTTCCTGCAGGACCAGATGACCGTCGAGGTCGACATGGTCGAGGGCGAGCCGGTCGCGATCAAGCTGCCGCCGCAGGTGACGCTTGAAGTCGTGGAGGCCGATCCGGTGGTGAAGGGGCAGACCGCGTCGTCCTCCTACAAGCCGGCCAAGCTGTCCAATGGCGTGAAGTGCATGGTGCCCCCGTTCATCGAGGCGGGAGAGCGCATCGTGGTCCGCACCGAGGACTCGACCTACGTGGAGCGGGCGAAGGGCTGAGGGACCACCCCCATGGCCATGCGACTTTCCCCCCATATGACCGTGATGGCGAACGCCGCGCAGAAGGCGTCGAAGCGCCTGCTGCGCGACTTCTCCGAGGTGGAGCAATTGCAGGTCTCCATCAAGGGTCCCTCCGACTTCGTCTCCCAGGCCGATATCCGGGCCGAACAGACGATCAAGGAAGAACTGACGAAGGCGCGTCCGGGCTATGCGTTCCTGATGGAGGAGTCGGGTGCCTCCGGCTCCGACAACTGGATGTGGCGCTGGGTCGTCGATCCGTTGGATGGGACGACGAACTTCCTGCATGGTATCCCGCACTGGGCGATCTCGATCGCGCTGGAGCGGAAGCTGCAGGGCGGCGGGACGGAAATCCAGGCCGGGCTGATCTACGCCCCGGCGGTGGATGAGATGTTCTGGGCGGAGAAGGGCGGCGGGGCGTTCGTGAATGAGCGTCGGCTGCGGGTCTCGGCGCGCAAGGATATCCATGAGGCCGTGTTCGCTACGGGCGTGCCGTTCCGGGCGGTCAGCACGCAAAGGCGGGCCGCGTTCAGCCGGACGCTGGCGGGGCTGATGCCGCGGGTGGCGGGCATCCGCCGGTTTGGCGCCGCGGCGCTGGATCTGGCCTGGGTCGCGGCGGGGCGGTACGACGGGTATTGGGAACTCGGGATCAAGCCGTGGGACGTGGCCGCCGGGCTGCTGATCGTGCGCGAGGCCGGTGGGTATGTGACGGACGTGGAGGAAGGCGACCCGCTGGAAACCGGGAATATCGTCGCCGCCAACACGCATCTGCATCCGGTGTTGCGGCAGGCGGCGCTTGAGGGGATGAAGCCGTAGGGTCTTCATCCTCCCGTGGAGGGCTGGGGTGAAGCAGGCGAGGTTCTTCTCCCCCTCCCCTTGAAGGAGGGGGCCGGGGGAGGGGGCTAGCGGCACCGGCGTCATGTGGATCACCCCCTCCCCCAACCCCTCCCTCGAGGGGAGGGGAGCCAGTTGATCGCGGCACCCCTGAACCGCCGGCTAACCCACATCACCACCCCCGGCACTCCCACCAGCGCCACCAACAAGACCACGGCCAAAGCCGCCGCCGTGGGCCAGTCGCGGTTGTTGAAGAATTCCCCCCACAGCACGCGCCCGATCAAGGCCGCGTCGGGGCCGCCCAGAAGCTCGGGGATCACGAATTCCCCCACCGCCGGGATGAAGACCAGGGCGCAGCCGGCCCCGATCCCGGGCAATGACAAGGGCAGCGTCACGCGCAGGAACCCCCGCAGCGGAGACGCCCCAAGGTCCGACGCGGCCTCGCTCAGCACCGGGTCCAGCCGCGACAATTGTGTATACAACGGCAGCACCATGAACGGCAGGTAGCTGTAGACGATGCCGATGAACATGGCCGTGTCCGTGTACAGCAGCCGCATCGGCCCGACCCCGGTCCAGGCCAGCGCGGCATTGATCCAGCCCTGGTCGGCCAACAGCCCGATCCAGGCATTCAGCCGCATCAGGAACCCGGTCCAGAACGGCAGCATGACCCCCAGCAGCAAGGGATCGCGCCAGGCCTCGGGCGCGCGGGCGATGGCGAGCGCCATGGGATAGCCGATCAGCAGGCAAGCCAGCGTGGCGATCCCCGCGACCCGCAGCGACAGGCCCAAGGCGTCCCGGTACAGCGGATCGGTCAGGACCAGTTCCAGGTTCGCCAGGCTGAACCCCAGCGCATAGGGCGGCACCCCCTCGGCCGGTTCAGCCAGGGCGATGGCCCCGACAATGGCCAGCGGCCCCGCCAGGAACAGCAGCAGCCAGAGCCAGGGCACCGCCAGGATCAGCCCGCGCCGAGCGATCATGGGAAAGACATCACGCGGCCGGCCTCGGGCGGACGCCGGCAGGGACCCGCGGCCAGGCTCACGCGGTCAACGGGATGCAGGCGTCGGCCCGCCAGGACAGGGTGATCGGGTCACCCACGGTCAGGGCGGTCCCGCCGATCCCGTCGCCCAGGGCCTGCCGGACCCGCAGCAGGGTCCCGTCCGCCAGCCGGACGGCCAGCGCCAGGCTTTCCCCCGCATAGGCCCGTTCAGCCAGCGTGCCGGTCACCCGGTTCGCCGCCGCGGGGTCGTCGCCGATCCGGATCCGCTCGGGACGGATGGCCACCCAGTGGGTGCCGGCGGGGATCGGCCCCCCGCCCGCGCCAGTCCCATCCGAGGCCTCGTCCAGGCGGGTGACCCGCAGCGTCACCCCCAGGCCCTCGACCACAAAGCCATCGCCGGTCGGACGGCCGGGCAGGATATTCGCCGATCCCATGAAGGTGGCGACGAACCGGCTGGCGGGGGCTTCGTAAACCTCGGCTGGGGTGCCGACCTGTGCCATGCATCCCTGGTGGACGATGCCGATCCGGTCGGCCATGGTCAGCGCCTCCTCCTGGTCATGGGTGACCAGGATGAAGCTTGTGCCGAGGCGGCGGTTGACCCGGACCAGTTCCTCCCGCGTTTCGGTCCGCAGGCCTCGATCCAGGGCCGACAGCGGTTCATCCAGCAGCAGCAGCCGTGGTCGTGGGGCGAGGCTGCGGGCCAGGGCCACACGCTGCTGCTGCCCGCCCGAGAGTTGGTGCGGCTTACGTCCGCCCAGCCCCTCCAGCCGGACCAAGGCCAGCATCTCCTCGGCCAAAGCGCGGGCCTCGGCGCGGGGCATGCCCTGCTGGCGGGGGCCGAAGGCGATGTTGGCGGCGACCGTCATGTGGGGGAACAAAGCGTAGGACTGGAACATCGTGTTTACCGGCCGCCGGTGCGGGGGCAGGGGGGCGAGGTCGATGCCGTCCAGCTCGATCCGCCCCGCGGCCGGAGGGACGAAGCCGGCGATGGCCCGCAGCAGGGTGGACTTGCCCGAGCCTGAGGCGCCGAGGAGGACGAAAAGCTCGCCGCGGTTGACGGAGAGGTCGAGGTTGGAGAGGGCCTCGGTGCCGCCGTAGCGGACGGTCAGGGCGGAGACCCGCAACAGCGTGTCGGTCATCTGGGGGAATGCCCAGCGGCGGCGCCCCGGGGGGCGCGTCCCCCCACCTCGGCCCTCCCCCTCAAGGGGGGAGGGGGAAGAGCGGCTGGGTGGCCGGCCTTCCCCGTCGAGGGGGCGGTGTTCACTTGCCGGCCTTGAAGCGGGCCCACATGCGGTTGCGGGCGCGTTCGGCGGCTTGCGGGACGGCGGCGGGGGTGAAGAAGTCCCGCATCTGGGCCTCGGAGGGGAAGATGTTGGTATCGGCCACCAGCGCGGAGGCCAGCAATGGGCGGGTGGCAGGCACGGCATTGGGGTACTGGGTTACGGTGGTGATCGCCGCCATCATCGGCGGCCGCAGGACGAAGTCGATGAAGGCCATCGCGGCGTCCTTGTTCGGCGCGTCGGCGGGGATGGCGAGCATGTCGAAGGCGACCTGAGCGCCCTCCTTCGGGCTGATGTAGGCCACCACGACCCCGCGCCCCGCTTCCTTGGCCCGCGCCCGCGCCTGGATCACATCCCCGGAATAGGTCACGGCCAGGCAGGTCTGGCCGGACGCCAGGGCTTCCAGCGCGCCGGCACTGGCAAAGTTGCGCACATAAGGCCGGATCGCCATCAGCGTCTTCTCGACCAGGGCCAGGTCGGCGGCGTCCGTGCTGGCGGGCGGGCGGCGGAGATAACGGAGGACCGAGGGGATCACGTCGATCGCCGAATCCATGATCGTGATCCCGCAGCCCGCCAGCCGCTTGGCATTGGCCGGCTCGAACAGCAGGTTCCACCCATCCATCGCCGCGTCGGGGGCCAACGCCCTGATCCGGTCCGGCAGGACGCCCATCCCGACCGTGCCCCAAAGATAGATCGCGCCGAACCGGTTGCCCGGGTCGGAGGTCTCCACCCGCGCCATCAGCGCCGGATCGAGGTTCGTCCAGTTAGGCACCTTCGCGCGGTCGATCTCGGCCAGGGCCTTGGCGCGGATGAGGCGGGAGAAGGTTGGCTCACTGGTCGGGACAACGATGTCATAGCCCGACCGGCCGGTCAGCAGCTTTGCCTCCAGCGTCTCCAGGCTGTCATAGACGTCGTACTGGACCCGGATGCCGGTCTCGGCGGTGAATTTCTCCACCACCGCCGGATCGATGTAGTCGGTCCAGTTGTAGACGTTGACGACCTTCTCCTGCGCCCGGGCCGGCATGGCCAGGACGCAGCAGGCCAGCAGCAGGGCCGCGAGAGCCTTCATGAATTGGAGCCAGGGGGGATGAAGGCCGCCCCGGTCCCGCCATCGACCGGGATGGTGGTGCCGGCGACATAGCGGGCGCCGTCGGACAGCAGGAACATCATGACGTCGACGATGTCCTCGGGCTGGGCGATCCGGCCGACCGGGGACACGCCGGACGGGCGGTAGCCTTTCGACGTGCTCGGATCGGCCAGTACGGCGACCATCGGCGTATCGACCGTTCCGGGCGCGAGGGCGTTGACCAGCACGCCCGACGGCGCCCACTCGGCCGCCATGACCCGGCACAGCTGGGTGACCGCGGCCTTGGACGCCGCATAGGCGCCGCTGACAACCTTGGGCCGCAGCGCCGCCAGCGACGACAGCAGGATCACGCGGGAGGGATTCTCGGGCGTGGCGCCAGCCCGCAGCAGCGGCAGCGCCTGCTGGGCGGTCAGGAACGTGCCGCGGGTGTTGATGTTCATGACCAGATCGAAATCCTCGATCCGCATGTCCTCCATCCGCGCGGTCCGCAGCACGCCGGCGCAACAGATCACCGCGTTCAGGGCCGGAGTTGTATCGGCGATCCGGCCGAACACCGCTGTCACGTCGGCGGCGCTGCCCACGTCACACAACGTCGGGCGGAACCGGCCGCCATGTTCGGCGAAACCGGCCGCGACCTTGTCGAGCCGGTCCTGCGCGTTATCCAGGCCGAAGACGGTCCATCCCGCCTCCAGCAGGCGACGTGACGCCGCGAGACCGATGCCCGAGGCCGCTCCGGTAATGGCTGCTGTCTTGTGCATGAAATTCTCCCTTTGACGCCATGCTAGCGGGTCCCGCCCGATCCTGGAACGGTCGGCGGGCGGCGATCGGCGTCCTTCCGGAAAATCCATCAATGCTCAAAAAATAATTCAATTCCCGCTTGACGGCTCACCCGGTCGGCGGAGAGGTTGCGGGTCGAATCAACCTGGGGGATCGATGCCATGAAAAAACGGGGTGGGGCGCTGGCCCTGGGATGCGTGCTGGCCCTCGCGGGCGCGCAAGACACCAAGGCGGCCGGCGAAATCCGCTATCAGATCGAAGCGCTGGCTGGGACCGGTAGCTGCCTCGACATCGTCAACGACGCCGCCAAGGATAAGGTCACCGCCGCGAAATGCGGGAAGTTCACCGGCCAGTTCTGGACGGTCGAGCCCTATGGCAAGCTGCGGGAAGGCTATGTACGGCTGCGCACAACGTTCACCGGAGAGAAACGGTGCCTCGACATCGTCAACGACGATGCCAGGAACAAGGTGGTGATGGCGCCCTGCGGCAATTTCACCGGGCAGATGTGGTCGATCCAGATGGTGGGGCCCGACGGGCTGTCGCAGTTGCGGACCAAGTTCACCGGTGCGACCCGCTGCCTGCAGATGGTGGAGGGGGCGGATCGCTACAGCCGCGTCATCATGTTCGATTGTGATGAGCGAGACACCCAGCAATGGCGCCTGAACCTGGTCCAATAGCGCCCGAACGGCCCCTGGACCGTCGTGACCCGGTCGGATAGACGCATGATGCCCGCGGAACGGGAGGATCGGATGTCCATGTCGACGCGGAAATTGGCCACCTCCCGCCCGATCGGCCGCCCCGCCGTTCCCCTCCGTTCGGCCTGACCCGCGCCGATGTGCGGGCGCTATGCCGCTTTCCTGCCGGCCGACGCGATCGTCGCGCTGTTCCACACCGCCGGGTCGGTGCCGAACTGGGCGCCGACCTGGAACATGGCCCCGACCCGCGACGCGCCGGTGGTCCGTTTGCATCCCGAGTCACGCGAACGCCGGCTGGACCTGCTGCGCTGGGGGCTCGTGCCGCATTGGGCCAAGGACCCCAAGACGATCCGCATGACCATCAACGCGCGGGGGGAGACGATCGCCACCACGCCGATGTTCCGCGACGCCTATGCCCGCCGCCGCTGCCTCGTGCCCGCCGATGCGTTCTACGAATGGCGGGAGGTCGAACCAGGCAAGAAGGAACCCTGGGCGATCGCGCGCGCCGACGGCCAGCCCTTGGTCTTCGGCGGCGTGTGGGAGGGCTGGCGCGGGGCCGACGGCACGATCATCCGCAGCTTCGCCATCGTCACGACCACCGCCTGCGAGGCCCTGCAACCGATCCACGAACGCATGCCCGTCGTGCTCGAACCCGCCTCCTGGCCCCAATGGCTTGGGGAGGATGCGGCAGGCGACCCTCATGCCCTGATCGGCCCCTCGGCCGCCGAATTCAGGACCTGGCGGGTGCCCACCGCCGTCAACAGCGTGCGAAACGATGAGCCAGGGTTGCTGGTGCCGGTCTGAAGCCAAACCGCGGGAAGGCCAGACGGAGAGGGATGGCAAGACGGCTTGCGGCGTCCCGCGGCAGGCCCAAGTATGCGGCACCCGCCCACCGGAAAGTGAATGGACCAGATTATCCAAATCGTGCCTGAGCTCGATCCGGCGAAATTCCGCGATCCGTTCCTGACCGCCAAGGGGGAGGCTCGCGCGACCGTTGCGCTGCGCGCGCTCGATACGCTGTGGTTCAACACCGGCACGCTGTGCAACCTGACCTGCGCCAATTGCTATATCGAGTCGTCCCCCCGCAATGACCGGTTGGCCTACCTGACCCACGCCGACGTCGCCGCCTACCTGGATGAAATCGCCCGCGACCACCTGCCGACACGGTTGATCGGTTTCACTGGGGGGGAGCCGTTCATGAACCCCGCCATCATCCCGATGCTGGCGGATGTGCTGGATCGCGGCCTGGACGCGCTGGTGCTGACCAACGCCATGACCCCGATGCGCCACCACCGCGCCGCCTTGCTCGAGCTGCGCGCGCGTCATGGCAACCGACTGCGGCTGCGTGTCTCCCTCGATCATTACACCGCGGCCGAACATGAGGCCGAACGCGGCGCGGGCAGCTGGAAGCCGACGATCGAAGGCCTGGCCTGGCTGTCCCTTCACGGCTTTGCGATCGATATCGCCGGCCGCCGCTTCACGACGGAACCCGAGGCCGTGGTCCGGGCTGGCTACGCCCGCCTGTTCGCCGAACACGGGGTAACGGTGGAGGCCGCCGACCCGGTCCGGCTGATGCTGTTCCCGGAAATGGACCCGATCCGCGACGTGCCCGAGATCACGGCGGAATGCTGGGGCATCCTGCACAAATCCCCTGATGACGTGATGTGCGCCTCGTCCCGAATGGTGGTGAAGCGCCACGGGGCGGACACGCCGGTCGTCCTGGCCTGCACGCTGCTCGCCTACGATCCGGCCTTCGAGCTCGGCTCTACCCTGGCCGAGGCATCGCGCCCCGTCGCCCTGAACCATCCGTTCTGCGCGTCATTCTGCGTTCTCGGCGGCGCGGCCTGCAGCCGCTGAGGCGCGGTCGGCGATCCTGGTCACCATTGGACAATCCGGATCACCGGCCTGCCAGGATGTCAGGCAGGCGGCCAGATCGCGGCTTAAACGCTCCGCGCCCGCCGGGTTCAGATGCGCGAAGGCGTCGCCGAACCATTGGTTGGGCCAATGCGGTTCAGCGACGCGCCGTACCGCGAACCGGTCATGGCGGAGGGCCTTGGCCGCGAGATAGGCCTCGAACCCGGCGGTGACCTCGGGGCGCATCGCTTGCCACGTCGCGTCATTGACCGGCAGCGGCACGAACCAGGCGGTGATGCCGCTCGCGGCCAGGCGGGCCAGCACCCGGTGGAACATCGCATCCAGCACCGGCGCGGGGGCGAACGCGTCCAACCCGGCATCCAGGGCGACGCCGTCCGACCCGGGCGCGGTGCCGAAGTAATACTGGCCCCGGGCGGCCAGCCCTTGCGCCAGGCCGGCGCGATTCGTCCCCCAGCGCAGGAAGCCGCCGGATTTCAGGACGCTGTTGAAGTAGTATGGCGGGAACCGCAGCCCGTACAGCGCCGCCCGGACCGCGGGCGGCAGTCCGTCGGTCTGGCGCGCCTCATGCACCGACCAGTCCCCGGTGGCAGCCGACAGCTCCGCCAGCTCCCGCAGGTCGGCCCGATCCATCCAGCCAAACCGCACCGAACGCTCCCAGAACAAATCGGGCTTCATGAAGTGGCCGGGATCGAAGGAGATCAGCGCGAACCGCGGCGGGGTGGGGCAGGTGAGGACACGCCGCAGGATCGCCATCGCCTCCACCGGCTTGCCGCCGCCGACCGCGAGGTTGGTCGCGCGCAGCGGCAGATGGGAGGGCAAAATCCCAACCGTGGCGCGGGAATCCCCCAGGATGATCAGGTCCCCCAGGTCGCAGGATCGCACCAACTCCTGCTTGGCGCGCCAGAACGGATATTCGGGATCGAGATAGGCCAGCGGCAGGAACGCGATCCAGGCCCATAACACCAGGAAACTCCCCAGGGCAGCGGCGGCCATAGCGGCGGCGTAGGCGCGGGCGGTGGGGTAGGGGACCACCGGCATCAGAAGCGCGCGTACAGGAATTCGGCGCCGCCGCCGGCGGACAGCAGGCCGATTGTGGTCGCGAGGCCGGACGCGATGGCCCAGGGCAGGCTTGGCCGCCAGGACCAGCGCCGCCCGTCCTCCATGATCGCGCGCGTGTTCGGGGCGCCCCAGACGATCGCGAAGAGCACCACCAGGGTCGCCCCCTCGGCCAGGGTGCGGGGGGAAAGGGCCAGTGGCTCGATCCCGCGCGCGCCCGCCATCCCCGCCAGCAGCGACAGTGCGGACCCAACCGAATCCGCGCGGAAAACGACTGATCCGACCAGCACGCACAGGCAGGTCAGGCCCACCGATCCAACCCGCCGCCAGCGTGCCGGGGACGGGACCGGCCGATACAGCCGCCAGGCATGGTTCACCGCCAGGAACACCGCATGCAGCAGCCCGAAGACCAGGAACGTCAGGTTCGCGCCATGCCAGACTCCTGCCAGCGCCATGGTCACCCCCAGAGGCGCCGCATGCATCGCCAGGAACCCCATCGGCCGGCGCTGCGCCGCTCGGTCGACGCCCAGACCGCGTGCGCGCCGCCAGCGCAGGATCGCCATGGCCAGCGGGGCATGCAGGCTGGCCATGAAAAACCGCGTCAGGCTGATATGCCAGCGTTGCCAATACTCGATGACCCCGCGCGCCTGGTAGGGCGAGGCGAAATTCCACGGCAGGCGCAGCCCGAACATCCGCCCGAGGCCAACCGTCATGTCGGAATAGCCCGAGAAGTCGAAATACAGTTGCAGGAAGTAGGACAGCGCCACCTGCCAGGCGCCGAACAGGCCCAGCGCGTCCGGGGTGGCATGGCCTTCGGCCACCAGCGGGGCCAGTGGATCGGCGAACAGCGTCTTCTTCAGCAGGCCGATCAGGAAGATGCCGGCGCCCTGGGCGAGGTCCTCAAACCGGGGCGAGCGGCGCTCCAGTTCGGTAATCTGGGGCATCATCTCCCGCGCCGTCAGCACGGGGCCGGCAATCAGACTGGGGAAGAAGGCGACGAACAGGACCTGGTCCGCCAGCGACCGGCGCGTCTCGATCCCCGCGTGGCAGTCCAGCAGGTAGCCGATCTGGGTGAAGGTGAAGAAGCTGATCCCCAGGGGGATGAGCAAGGGCGCAACCGGCAGCGTGATCCCGATCGGCGCGAGCCAGTCGGTCAGATAGCGGAACCAGATCAGCAGGCCGAGATTGGCGGCGATGGCAAGGCCCAGGATCGCGCGCCGGGGCGCGGGGGCTTCCGTCAGATGCAGGGCCTCCGCCGCGAGGCGATTGCCGGCAATGGAAGCCAGGAAGATCGGCAGGCAGGCCGGCTGCCAGGACGCGTAGAACCCGAAAGACGCGGTGATCAGGAACGGCTTCAACAGCCCAGGCGCCGCTCGGCGCAGCCCTGCAACGCCCGCCAGGACCAGCGGCAGGAAGATCAGCAGGAACGCGTGGGACTGGAACGACAAGGCGGCCCTCGATCGTGGACCGCCCGATCCTTACCGCCAAATCACTGAGAAAACGTTAACGGCGGGCCATTACGCGTGGCCGGCGACGTCCGACAGCAGCAGCGGATCGATGTTGAGCTTGCCCATCGCGCGCCGCCATTTGGTCTCATGCCCAGCGTCGAACAGCAGCGTCTCATCCGCCGGGGCGGACAGCCAGGCATTCTGCTGGATCTCCTTGTCCAACTGCCCGGGTCCCCAGCCGGCATAGCCGAGCGCGAGGAGGCATTCGCGGGGGCCGCGACCCTCGGCGATCACTTTCAGGACGTCCAGACTGGCGGTCAGGGCCATTGCCTTGTTAACGACCAGGCTGCCCTCTCCGGTCCAGTCGGTCGTATGCAGCACGAAGCCGCGCCCGTTTTCCACCGGACCGCCGGCGCACAGGCGGATTTCGCGCGCGGGCGGCAGGGGCTCCACCTTCAATTGGCGCAGCAGGTCCTCGAAGGTCGGCTTCACGACGGGACGATTGAGCACCAGGCCCATCGCGCCCTCGGCCGTGTGAGCGCACAGATAGATCACGGTCCGCGCGAAACGCGGGTCGTTCATGGCGGGCATGGCGATCAGCAGATCCCCGGTCAGGAAGGTGCGATCGGCGACGGCGGCCAGCGTTTTGTCTCGTGTTGCCATGCGGTGAATGTGGGCCTGTCCCCCGCACCGCGCAAGCGTCGCGATGCGGGGGATTTCGTGTCCTGAGACAGACTAGGCGTTCACCTTGCGCATCAGTTCGGCGATCTCATCGACCACGGGGACGATGGTGTTCGCCGCTTCGGATTCGAGGTTGAACACCACCCGCTCGACCCCGAGGTCGATATAGCGCTTGAGCACTTCGGGGTCCTTGCGGGGGAACCAGACGGTGATGGCGATACTGGCCGGGTCGCGGCCGGCCTCGGTCGCCATCTTGCGGAACTCGGGGATCATGTCCGCGATTTCCTTGTACATCCCGCGCGCTGCCTGCGGGATCCAGCCGTCGCCATAGCGGATGGCGCGACGGGCGGAGTAGGGGAAGGCGCCGCCGACGATGACCGGGGGATGCGGCTTCTGGACGGGCTTGGGCCAGGCCATCATCGGGTCGAAGTTGACGAACTCGCCGTGATACTCGGCCTTGGGCTTGGTCCAGATCTCCTTCATGGCCTCCACCCGTTCCCGCACCAGCTTGTGGCGTTGGGCATAGGGGGTGCCGTGGTTTTCCATCTCGTCCTGGTTCCAGCCATTGCCTATGCCGAACAGGAAGCGGCCGCCGGTCACCTGGTCGATGGAGGCCACGAGCTTGGCCGTCTGGATCGGATCGCGCTGGTTCACGAGGCAGATGCCGGTGCCGACCATCAGCGTCTTGGTCGCCATCGCCGCGGCCGTGAGGGTCACGAACGGGTCCATGGCGTCGTAGTACTTCTTCGGCAGGTCGCCGCCGCCGGGGAAGGGGGTCTTGCGGGTGACCGGGATATGGGAGTGCTCGGGTGCCCAGACGGACTCATAGCCGCGCGCTTCGAGCGTCTGGCCGAGTTCCCCTGGCCCCATCGAGTAGTCGGTAAAGAACATGGATGCGCCGTATTTTAGCATGGTCCCCTCCTGGATAGTTGAGGACCATCATGCGCGATTGGCGGTCCCGCCGCCAGTCCTGGGGCGTTCCTGCCCGGGTGCATTCGATGCCATTCCGTCCTGGTCGGGCTCGACCCGACCATCGCCGAGCAGCTTGGCGG
>CAMCDA010000010.1 GCA_945873195.1 Asaia bogorensis | reverse complement strand
TCAACGCACGCACATCGGGAGGCAGTTCCATCCCGACGTTGACTCATGTTCCCGCTCCGCACGCAATCAGCTTCAAGCGCGGACGCGAAAACAGGAACCCATTGTTGCCAATCGGACTCACCCAGGGGGTGCTTGGGAGTTACGATATTTTATGCATAACGACGCCATGCGCAGCCTGATAGCCCTTCTGTTGCTTCTGCCCTTCGCCGCCCAGGCGCGCCCGGTCGCGGACCATTCCCCGTCTGTGTTCTGCGAGTCAGCCATCGCCTCGGCCGAACGTGGCGCGGGCCTGCCGGCGCGAATGATGACGGCGATCGCCCTGACCGAGAGCGGGCGGCTCGACTCCGTCACCGGCCGTGTCCGCCCCTGGCCCTGGACGATCAATGCCGAGGGTGTCGGCCAGTATTTCGCCACGCGGGAACAGGCGGTGGCTGCGGTGCGGGCCTTGCAGACCCGGGGCGTGCGGTCGATCGATGTCGGGTGCATGCAGGTCAACCTGATGTATCACCCGGCGGCGTTCGCCTCGCTGGAGGTCGCGTTCGACCCTCAGACGAATGCCGCCTATGCGGCGCGGTTCCTGACATCGCTGTTTTCCGCCCACGGCCATTGGCACAAGGCGATCGGGGCCTATCACTCGGGTACCCCCGGGCTGGCGACGGCTTATCTCGGTCTGGTGCTTGCGCGGTGGGAGGGGCCGAGCCTGACCGTTGCCCCGGCTGATCGCTCCGCCTACCAGTCGTTCGCGCGGGCGGATGGGGTCTATGGGTCGTTCGCCACGACCGGGCGGGTCTATGGCGCCTTCACGGCCGGGCCACGCTGAGGCGTCAGGCGAAGGCCAATAGCGCCACCCCGGCGCAGATCAGGCCGATGGCGCCGATCTTGATCATGCCGAGCGACTCGCCGAAGGCGTAGTAGCCGACGATGGCGATGGCGACGTAGGAAATGGCGGTGCAGGGCAGCGCCACCGACATCGGGATCCGCCGCAGCGCGATGATATACAGCAGCGCCGACCCGCCATACAGCACCAGCCCGATCATCGTCGGCAGGCTGAACAACTGGCCCAGGAAGCTCTCGGCCGAGGCGCCGGCCTTCAGCAACGTTTGCGCGCCCATGCTGATCGCGATGGCGCCCAGCAGGGCCGCCCAATGGATTGTCACGGACGCGATCCTTCCTAGCAGCCTGCGTCATTTACAGCCGCCCGGATCAGGAGTCTCGCGGCATTATCTCGTTCCGCGCGACTCCGCGCACCGTCCCCTGCGGCTTGCCGTTGGCCGACAGGAAGGTCCGGCCGACATACTCGCCCAGGATGCCCAGGATCATCGACTGCACGCCGCCGACCAGCAGCACGACGACCATCAACGACGCCCAGCCCGAGGGCGTGTCCCGGGACAAGATTGCCTCGATGATTGTCAGCACCGCGCCCACGGCCCCGGCCATCGCCATCACGGCTCCGGCGATGATCGCCAGCCGCAGCGGTGCCAGGGAAAAGCTGGTCGCCAGGTTAAGCCACAGCCGGACCAACCGCCGGAGGTTGTAGTTCGACCGCCCCTCGGCGCGCGGCAGATGCTGGACCTCGATGCTGTCGATCCTCTGGGTGACCTGCATGAGCAGCCCATCCACATATGGGTAGGGGCCGGAGTAGCGGCACACGGCCTCCACCACCAAGGCCGACATGCAGCGGAAGGATGACAGGTACAGCCCCTTGGGCTTGTCCAGCAGCGTGTCGGCTACCCGGTTGGCGAAGTAGGAGCCCAGGTTCCGCCATCCCTCATGCTGCTTCACGGCATAGCGGGTGTAGACCACATCCCACCTTCCGAGGCGGGCATGGTCGTACAGCTTCAACACCTCCTCGGGCGGGTTCTGCAGGTCGTCGTCCATCGTGATGACATAGGCGCCACGGACATGCCGCAGCCCGGTCATGACGGCGTTGTGTTCCCCGTAGTTCCGGGCGTGTTCGATATAGGTCAGGGGGATGGTCGCCGTTCCGACCAGGGCCTGACACACGTCGCCGGAGTTGTCCGGGCTGCCGTCGTTGACCAGGATGACTTCCAGGCCGCCCTCGGGGCGCAGGGCCGAGAGGGCCTCCACCAGCTTTCCCACCGTGGCGGCACCGCGATAGACCGGCACGACGATCGACAACCCGATGGGCGTGGCCGGCGGCGGGAAGCGCTGAATCGATGCGGAGGTGCCGATCGGGGTAGTTTGGTCGTTCATGGGTTCTCCGCGATCGCCAGAACCGATCCTCCGGCCGGCATCGGCACGGGCAGGCATCGTTCCAGGCGTGTGATGCCGAATAACATTGCATCCAGCCATGGCGGAAACAGGGCAACATCCGAGGCTGCCTCTCCCCGCGCCAGGATTTTTCGCTGGGCAATCATCAGGGGCAGCAGCAATCCGTTCCAGTACCGGGCGTGAACAGATGCAAACCCGGCCGAACGGAGCATGGCCGCAGTCTGGGCAGAGGTCATGCGGCGGGTGTTATGGACCCGCGTGTCATGCGCCGACAGCAGCCAAGCATAGGCAGGCATGTTGACGATTACCCGCCCGCCCGGCCGCAGGACCCGGCGCGCCTCGGCTAGGGCCAGGTCAGGATCGACCGCTCCATGACACAGCACATCCGCCAGCACGACGGCATCGAACAGGCCGCCGCCAAAGGGCATCGCGTTGACGCTGCCCCGGGCGACCAGCGCCTGGGCTTTCGTGGCGGCCCGCGCGGCGGCCGCCGCGTCCCATTCCAGGCCAACCCGCTCCAGGTCCGGACGCCGCTGGCCCAGGATCGTCAGGAAACCTCCCGTCCCGCAGCCGGCATCCAGCACCCTGCCGCGCACCGGGGCCAGGGCGTCCACCAGCCGGACATGCAGGGCGCGATACCACCACATCCGCGCCTCCACCGAGTCCATCAGGGCGTATTCGGCTGCTTCCATCCCGCTCCGTCCTGGATCATCCGCGCCGATGGGAAACTGAAATGGTGGCAAGAGGGTGGCGGGCGGCGCGATCTCCCCATATCCATGGGCCAGAACAAAGAACCCGGAAGCGCCAATCGTGTCCACCATGCAACGCCGGGTTCTGACAGATACCCCCGCGGATACCGTCCGCGGCATAGCCTTTGCCGCCCTGGCCTATGTGATCTGGACCCTGGGCGACACCGCCGCAAAATGGGTATTGCCGAGCGCAGGGGTGGCTCTGGCGATGTTCTGGCGAGGGATTTTCGGGGCAGTGACCGTTGCCGCCGTCGCCGCCGCCAGCCAGCCTGGGTCGATTTCCCGGATGCTCCGCCCGGTGCGCTGGCAATTGGTGATGGTCCGCAGCGCCATTTCGTCGTTCGTGTCGATCGTCTGGTACATCGCGTGGGAGCAGATGAACCTGATCGACACCTACGCGGTCGGCTTCACCGCGCCGCTGATCATGACGGTCCTGGCGATCCCGATGTTGGGGGAGCGTATCCAATGGCGCCGCACGCTTTCAACCGTGCTGGGGTTCCTGGGCGTGCTGGTCATGCTCCAGCCCGGCGGCGACTTGTGGAAGCCGGTAGTGGTCCTGCTGCTGGTGGGGATTGTGGCGATGTCGGTCACCCGCATCATGACGCGCCAGCTTTCCACCACCGAATCGCCCGAGTGCCAGGCGTTCTGGCTGCTGATTTCCCACGTTCTGTCCGGCCTGCTGATCCTGCCGTTCTTCCCGCCCGGCGGGGACATGGGCGCGATCGTCTGGGTCTGCCTGGTCTTCCTGGGCATCTCCAGCGGCCTGGCGCACTGCGTATACACGCGGGCGTACGGGCTGGCGCCAGTCTCCGCGCTGGCGCCTTACGAATACACGATGCTGCTATGGGGCGGGATCGCCGGCTACCTGGTGTTCAACGAGGTCCCTTCCTGGACCACGCTGATCGGTGCCGTGATCATCGCCGGGGCCGGGCTATACAACCTGCACCGGGAGCGGATGCGCTGATCGACCCGCCGGTTACATCCAGCCGAACATCTTCTGGAACCAGGTCTGCCGCTTCGGCACCATCGTCGGCGTGACGCCGGTGTCCGTGCTTTGTCCCAGCGCCGAGTTCTGCCGCAGCCGGGTGTTTTCCTTCTCGGGATCAACCTCGATATTGCGGGTATCGGTCTTCCGCCACGTCAGCACCCGATCGAGGAAGCTCTCGCTGGCCTGTTCCAGCTTGGCGTCCTGATCGACTTGCTGGCGCACGCTGGTGGACACGGCCGGCCCGGACTCATCCAGCAGGGCCGACTGGCCGCGGCTAGGCGCACCGGTGGACGGCCCGGTGAGGGCCAGCTGCGGCACCAACGCTTCCTCGGCCTGCTCACGCTCCGGCCGCTGCTGCGGGCGCACCACGCCTGGCCGCGGGGGGCGCAGGTTGAAGTCCGGCGGCATGGAGAGAGGCGCCTGGGTGGTGACGGTGAATTCATCGGGGGCGTCGCGGACCATACCGAAGGTCCGCGCGAGGCTGCTATCACCGCATCCCGAGAGGGCAACCAGCGAGACAGCCGCCAACACCGGCAAACAGCCACGCGCAGAGTGTGTATCGATCCGCATGAGGGTCCTTAACCACTGTCGCCGTTCGGCCGCAAGAGCCTGTCCGCCTACTCGGCCCTTATGAGGCCCCGGCGGCTTGGCATATCGATAAAGGCGAGCACCTCCTCGATCAACGCGTCGCCGGCATATTGGGCCCGCGCCTGCTCCACACGCTGGGCAAACACGCCCTCATCACGGAACAAGGAACCAAACGCTACATGCAGCCGCAGGATCTGGGCCTTGTCGAAACCCCGCCGGCGCAGGCCGACCACGTTCAATCCCGCGAGCCGAGCCCGGTTGCCGATGACGCTGCCAAACGGAATAACGTCTGCCTCCACGCCCGACACCCCGCCGATCATCGCCGCTCGACCGATCCGCACGAACTGGTGGATGGCGGCCGCGCCGCCGATGACGGCGTGGTCGCCGATCGAGACATGCCCGCCCATTACCGCGTTGTTGGCGACGATCACGTGGTTGCCCAGTGTGCAGTCATGGGCCACATGCGCCACGGCCATCAGCATGCAATCAGTGCCGACGGTGGTGATGCCCTTGCCGGTCGCGGTGCCGCGATGGATCGTGCAATGCTCCCGGATCAGGGTGCGCGCGCCGATCTCACACCGGGTCGGCTCATCGCGATATTTCAGGTCCTGCGGCGCCATGCCCACCGTGCAGAACGGATACAGCATCACATCGGGACCGATCCGCGTATGGCCATCGGCGACGACGTGCGAAACAAGGGTCGCGCCGTCCTCGATCATGACGTCGGGTCCGACCGTGCAGAACGGGCCGATGGTGACGCCCATCCCGAGCCGCGCGCCGGGATCGACGAGGGCAGTGGGGTGGATCGTTGTGGTGGCGGCACGCGGCGCGCTCAGGTCAGGCATGGCATCCATGAAAGCGCGGTTCCGTCCACGTGTTTCGCCAGGAGTGGCATCGGCAGGGTATGGGGCGGCGGAGGCTCGACCAACTCAAACATTATTGCCCGATATTTCCCCTACGCCCCGTAACACTTTGATCTGCCATAAATCAGGCGAAATCACGGCGGCGAAGCCGACGTGGTTGATCGTCACGGTGTCAGACTGGTTCAGCGCGGTCCATGATCATCGCGGCAAAGGTTGCCTCCGCAACCGTGACGCCATCGACCCGAGCCACGCCGTGGAATTTCCACACCGCGCCGCGATTGCGTTCCTTGGTGACCTGCACCCGCATCTGGTCGCCCGGCATCACGGGCCGGCGGAATTTCGCGCCCTCAATCGACATGAAATAGACGACCTTGCCCTGAGCCTCGGGCCCGAGGGTTTCCACCACCAGCACGGCCGCGGTCTGCGCCATGCTTTCAATGATCAGCACGCCCGGCATCACGGGGTGGCCTGGGAAGTGACCGGCGAAGAAGGACTCGTTCACCGAGACGTTCTTGATGCCGACCGCCGACACGTTCTTATGCACCTCGACCACCCGGTCGATCAGCAGGAACGGATACCGATGCGGGATCGCCTGCATGATCTGCAGGATATCTAAGACCTCACCGGCTGGCTGTGTCTGTGCTGCTTCCTGATCCATCGCGTTCAACCCGTGCCTGACCCACTGCCTTTGCGAGCGCCGCCGCTCGTGTAGTCACGAATCATCCGGCGCAACGTCGCAATCTCACGAAAAAAGCCGCGCGCCGGCTGTGCCGGGCTGCCGACCCATTCCGCGCCGGCCGGTACGTCGCCCATGACGCCGGCCTGCGCGCCGATTCGGGCGCCTTGGCCGATTCGCGCATGCCCGACAACACCAGATTGGCCGCCGAGCATCACTTGGTCCTCAAGGATGGTCGAGCCTGAAATGCCGACCTGCGCCACGATCACGCAAGCGCGCCCTAGCCGGACATTATGCCCGATCTGCGCCAGGTTATCGACCCGAGACCCGGCGCCGATCACCGTGTCGTGCAGCGATCCGCGATCGACCGTGGTGTTCGCGCCGATTTCGACATCATCTTCAATGATGACCCGGCCGATCTGCGGGACCGAGACAAACCCCTCGGCGCTAATCGCGAAGCCGAATCCGTCCTGGCCGATTCGCACGCCGGGATACAGGCACACCCGATCACCCAGCATGGCGTGGCTGATGGTGACATGGGCACCAATCCGGCAATCCCGGCCCAGCTTGACCCCATCCCCGACCATGGCGAGAGGGCCGATCCGGCATCGAGGCCCGATCACCGCGCCGGCGCCGATAACGGCCAGCGGACCGACCTCTGCACTTGGGTCTACCTGGGCATCGGGGGCGATGACGGCGCTGGGATGGGCGCCAGGGACGGCGGGCGGCAAGGGGAAGAACAGCGTCGCGGCGCGCGCCCAGGCGAGATATGGCTCTCGGCTGATGATCGCGACGGCGGTTTCAGGCACGCGCGCGGCCATGTCGGGATGCACGATGACCGCGCCCGCCTGGGTCTGGTCGAGCGCGGTGGCGTATTTCCGGTTGTCGAGGAAGCTGACCTGATCCGGCGTCGCGGTTTGCAGCGGTGCTATACCGGACAGCATCAACCGCCGCGGCGGGGCCTCGGCCTTCGCGGCATCGACGACCGCGGCGAGCGTATGCGGCCCGGTTCGTTGAAAAAACCGCGGATCACCCGCTATCGCAGACCGGTCCACCCCTTCCTGGCCTCAGTTCCTCTGCGGCGGCTTGGCACCGCCAGCAGCCGCCGGGGCGGCGGGCTTGGAGTCGGGAGCCGCAGCGGTCGGGGTCAGGGTGACCGGCGAAATGCCATCCGGGGGAATGACGACGGTCGGCAGCACCTGGTTCAGCACTTCCGCCACCTGGGGCGTCAGGTCGAACTCGGGGGTTGTACCAAGGAGCTGCGCCCGGTTCAGCACGACGTTCACGCCGCGGGACGTGGCGACCTGATGCGCGACCATTTCCAGCGTCCGATCGACCTGGGCCATCACGTATTGGCCGGCTTCGCGGATGATCCGTTCGCGGTCGCCGAACTTGCGGCGGGATTCGTTGATGCGGTTCTGGTACTCCCGCTCCTTCGCGCGAATCTGGTCCGGCGTCAGCTTCGCGCGTTCGTTTGCGAAGGCCTGGCCGAGGTCGCGCAGGGCGATCTGTTCCTTCTGCGCGTCCTCATTCAGCTTCTGGCGGCGCTGGCCTAATTCACGGTCGGCGAACTGATAGGCCGAGGAGATCCGCAGGACGTCGGGCACCGACAAAACGCCGATGATGGCGGCCGGGGGCGGGTTGCCCTTGGCGACCGGGGGCACCTCGGGCGCCGGCGGCAGAACAACCTGCAACTGCTGCGGAGAGATTGGTGGGGCGCCATCGGCGCCCGGATCGGCCATGCCGGCATCGGATTGCGCGGGGGTGGCGGGCCGAGCGGGGGGACGCTGCGGTTGACCTTGCGGCTGGACGCGAGGGCCTTGCTGCTGACCGGGGACAAACCAGCCTGGATTGGCCGGCTGCTGCGCGAAGGCCGGTTGCGCGAGAAACGCCGCGGTGATGGCCGCGAGCGTGAGGCGCGCGGATGGACGAATAGGGGCCACTAGAACCTCGTGCCAAAGCCGAATCGGAAAACCTGGGTCTGATCGTAAGCCTGCTTCACCACGAATGGGGTGATATCAATGTTGATCAGCCCGAACTGCGTGCGCCAGGAGACGCCAATGCCCGCACCGACGCGCGGGGCGTTGGACTGCGAAATCTGGCAAGGTTGGCCAGCGTAGGTGCCGGACGAATAGAAGCACTGATTTGTGCTGTTGAAGTTGGCGTCGCTCAAGGCACCCACATCGACGAAGGCGCGGCCGGTCAGCCCCAGATCGGGCGACACGGGCAGGGGGAAGCGTAGTTCGGTCGTCTGGGTCCACAGGACGCGGCCGCCCAGCGGATCGCCGGTGACAATGTCATGTGGGCCGGCGCCGCCGATCTGGAAGCCGCGCAGGTTCTCGCCACCCAGGAAGAAGCGGTCGATGATCCGTTCGTTGCTGCCGATGGGGGACAGATAGCCGGCGCTGGCGCCGATCTTGATGCCCCAGTCCGGGTTCCCCAGCCACTTCTCCAGTGAATAGTAGTAGGCGGCGTTCACGTTGGCCCGGAAGAAGGACACATCGCCGCCCAGGCCCGCGAAATCCGTACCCAGTTCCACCACGAAGCCATTGCGCGGGAAGATGCGGCTGTCGCGGTAATCGAAGGTCAGCACCTGGCTGACCTGGGAGAGCAGGGTCGTGCCCGTCTCGTTCAGGATGTACGGGCTGGCGTTGACGCTCGCGTTGAACACGTCGCGATTGACCAGCGAGTAGCTCCAGACCTGCCGCAGGTTCTCATTGAACTCATAGCCCGCGCGTAGCGCGAAGCCGACACGCTTTTCGTCGTAGGGCTGGGTGCCCAGAAAGTTGGTCTGGATCAGGAACGCATCGAAGCCTGCGACCAGGTTGCGATCCATGAAATAGGGATCGGTGATCGACAGGTTCACCGAACTCCGCTTCTGGGCCAGCACGCCGCGGATCGAGGCGTTGATGCCGGTGCCGATCATGTTGCGTTCGGCCAGGCCGATATCCAGCAAGGCGCCGGCGTCGGTCGAGTAACCGCCGCCGAGTGTCAGTTCGCCGGTGGCCCGTTCGGTGATGTTGGTCTGCACGATCGCCTTGTCCGGTGTCGAGCCGGGGGCGGTGTTGATATCGACACTGGTGAAATAGCCAAGGTCGGTCAGCCGTGTGCGCGTGCGGCGGATGGCCTCGGCATTGAAGGCGTCGCCCTCGGCGATCCGGAATTCGCGGCGAACAACCTTGTCCTTGGTGCGGACATTGCCGGTGATCTCGATCCGCTCGACGAAGACGCGCGGCCCCTCACCCACTTCGTAGGCGATCGCGATCTCGCGCTTGGCGGCGTCCCGCGTCACCCGCGGCTTCACTTCCACGAACGCATAGCCGCGGTTGTGAATCTTTTCCTCGATCGAGTCGGCGGCCTTGCCGACCGCGTCGCCATCGTACCAATCGCCCTCGGCAAAGGGGATCAGCCCCATGACGTCATCCGAACTCAGGTTCTTGAGCTGGGAGGTGGCCGAAATCTTGCCGAGGCGATACCGCTCCCCTTCCTTGACGGTGAAGGTGACGAAGAACGCCTTGCGGTCGGGCGACAGTTCCGCCCCTGCATCGCCGATCTGCACGTCGGCGTAGCCATTCTTCAGGTAGAACCGGCGCAGCAGTTCCTTGTCGTAGTTCAGCCGCTCGGGGTCATACTGGTCCGACGTGGACAGGAACCGCCACCAGCGTTCTTCCCGGCTGCTGATGACCTCGATCAGCTTGCTTTCGCTGAACGCCTTGTTGCCGACGACCGCGATCTTGCTGACCAGGGTCGAGGTGCCGTCGTTGATCTGGAAGACGACATCGACGCGGTTCTGGTCCAGTCGGATGATCTGCGGATCGACCGAGGCGTCGTAATGGCCACGCTGGGCATACAGGTCGAGAATCCGCTTCCGGTCGGCCTCGGCGGAAGCCGGGGTGAACACGGCGCGTGGCCGCACCTGAACCTCGGGTCGGAGTTGTTCATCCGAGAGCTTCTTGTTGCCTTCAAACGCCACGCGGTTCACGAGCGGGTTTTCAACGACCCGCACGACCAGCGTGTCGCCCGAGCGCAGAAGCTGCACATCCTGGAACAGGCCGGTGGAATACAGCGTCTTGAGGCTGCGATCGATGCGGTCCTGCTCGAACCGGTCACCCGGCTGGATCAGCATATAGGACCGGATCGTGCCTTCCTCGATTCGCTGGTTGCCCTCCACCTTGATGGATTGCACCGCGCCTGTTACCGGCATGGTGGCAGCCGGCCGTGGCGCGGGAGCCCGCTGCGCGGCGGCCGGGAAAAAGGCCAGCGCGGTAACCAGGGATCCCGCGAGAAGGCGAACGGCGCGTATCGGCATCAAACGGCTGGTCTCCTGTTCCCGCGCCGGACGACAAGCGACGTCCGGCGGAGCCGAACGAGGCGCGGGGGTCTGACCATACCCGCGCCAATCGGCTCACGCCAGATGACGCAGGCAGGCGCCGAGAGCAAGAGGCGATTGCTTCCCGCCCCGATCGATCAGCCGATGAGGCCGGCCACCCAGCGGAACAAGCCGATATGGGTAAGGTCGTTCCAGGTCGCGAAGACGAACAACCCGCCCAGCAGGGCGATGCCGGCGCGGAAGCCATATTCCTGCGCCTGTTGGGACAGTGGCCGGCCACGAATGGCCTCGGCCAGATAGAACACCAGATGGCCGCCATCCAGCACGGGGATCGGGAACAGATTGATAAGGCCCAGGTTTACCGACAGGACGGCGATGAACGAGATCATGCTCGCCAGCCCTATGCTGGCCACCTGGCCGGAGAGCTGCGCGATTCGCAGCGGCCCACCCAGCTCCTCGGTGCCCCGGCTGCCCATGATCATCTGCCCAACGCCGGACAGGGTATCGAGCGTCACTGTCCAGGTTTGGGTAATCCCGCCCACGATGGCGTCGATCGGCCCCAGGGCCTGGTATTCCACGCGCCCGCCCCGAATGCCGAGGAGACCGACCTTGCGGCCATTCGCCTCACGGGAATCCGTCAGCACCGAAAGTTCGCGCGGGCCGCCGTCGCGCTCGACGGTAATCGCCAGCCGCGCCGCCGGGTTGGCGGACACGATGCGCTGAATATCCTCGAACGTGCGGATGGTTTCGCCGTTGATCGCCTTGATCCGATCCTCAACGACCATGCCGCCCTTGGCGGCCGCGCCGTCGGGCAGCACTTCTCCGACAACCGGGACCGTGATCGGGCGACCGCTGACCATGAACAGGACGGCGAACAGAACCATAGCGAGGAGGAAATTCGCGATCGGGCCGGCGGCGACGATGATCGCCCGCGAGCCCACGGATTTGTCATGGAAGGTCTGGCCGGGCAGCCAACTCGCGCGCACCTCGGGCGAGACGTCCTGCGGGCGTTCCTGCCCATGCAGTTTGACATAGCCGCCCAAGGGCAGCCACGCTACCTTCCACACCGTCCCCTTCCTATCCGTCCATTGCGTCAGCGCTCGGCCGAAGCCGACCGAAAACGCCTCCACATGCACGCCGCGCCAGCGCGCCGCGAGGTAATGGCCGAGTTCGTGGATGAAAACCAACACGCCCAGGACAACAACGAACGCCAGGACGGTGCGAATCAGATCAGGAAAAGCAGACAACACGGTGGCAATAATCTCCGGTGTCAGGCGGCCATGGCCTGGGTCAGGTCATGGGCTGTACGTCGAGCGATGGCATCAAGTTCAATCACGGCTTCCAGCGAGTCGGCCCGCGGTGTCCCAAGCTTGTCGAGAACACGCGCAACCGTGCCCGCTATATCAAGGAACCCAATCTTCCCTTTCAGGAAGGTGTCGACTCCGACTTCATTCGCCGCATTGAGAATAGCTGGGGTTCCGCCCCCTGCTTTCAATGCCTCCCGCGCCAGGCGCAGGGCCGGGAACTGGAGCAAATCCGGCTCTGTGAATTCGAGCCGAGCGATCTCCGCGAGGTTGAGGCGTTTCGAGGTGGTGGGCATGCGGGACGGCCACGCGAGGGTGTGGGCGATCGGAATCCGCATGTCGGGGGTGCCGAGCTGCGCGAGGACGGAGCCGTCCTGGTAGCAGACCATGCCGTGGATCACCGACTGCGGATGGATCAGCACGCCGATCGCCGATTCCTCCAGGCTGAACAGGCGCGCGGCCTCGATGACCTCCAGCCCCTTGTTGAACATCGTAGCCGAGTCGATTGTGATCTTCGGCCCCATTGACCAGATCGGATGGCGCAGCGCGGCTTCCGGCTTCACCCGGGCCATTTCCTCCAGCGTGAACAGGCGGAACGGCCCGCCCGAGGCGGTCAGAATGATCTGTTCGATCGCGCCCCGATTCCCATCGGCCATGGATTGGAAGATCGCGTTATGCTCGGAGTCGACGGGCAACAGCGTGGCGCCGGCCTCGCGCACCGCGCGCAGCATGACCTCTCCGGCGCAGACCAGGGCTTCCTTGTTCGCCAGCGCCACGGCCTTGCCACGCTTGATCGCGGCCAGCGTTGGAGCGAGGCCCGCGGCGCCGGTGATCGCGGCCATGGTCCAGTCGGCCGGCATGGCGGCGGCATCCACAACGGCGTCGGGACCGGCCGCGACTTCGATCCCCGAGCCCGACAACGCGTCCTTCAGCGCCGCGTAGCAGGAGGCGTCGGCGACCACGGCGCGTTCGGCCCGCAGCGTGCGGGCCTGTTGGGCCAAAAGCTCCACTTTGCTGCCGGCCACGAGGGCCTTGACCCGGTAGCGGTCGGGTTGGGCCAGCAACAGGTCGATCGTTTGCGTCCCCACGCTGCCGGTGCAGCCAAGGATGGTGACGGTGCGCGGCGCGTCCGTCGAGGGTGATGATGGCGTCATTCCCACAAGACTACTCCCCGTCCCGACGCCAACGCCAGCAATGCCGCGATGGGGGCGGCCGCCAGCAACGCATCCAGCCGATCCAGCAAGCCGCCATGCCCGGGAATCAGATGCCCAGAGTCCTTCGCGCCTACCTGCCGCTTGATCGCGCTTTCAAACAAATCGCCCGCCTGCGCCACCATCCCCAGGACCGCGGACAGCAGCACCGTCCGCGTGATGGACCCTGGCGGCTGTATGACGAAACAAACCGATAGCGCCACCGGGACCGCGACGACCAGCCCGCCGATGGCGCCCGACCAGGTCTTGTTGGGCGAAATCGACGGCGCCAACCGGGGGCCACCGACGACGCGCCCGGTCATGTAGGCGCCGATATCGCTCGCCCAGACCAGCAGCATCAGGAACAGCAGATCCGCCCGCCCGACCTCGGCATCGTCACGCAGCCACGCGAGCGACGCCATGCCCAGGCCGACATAGGGCAGGCCCAGCAGCAGCGGCATACGGCGGCCAGGCTCGGTCAGCAGGAACAGGATCGGCGCCCCTGCAAGCAGGACGCCCAACGCGGCGACGCCCTGGTCCTGTCCGGCCAGCGTGACCGCGATCACCGTGCAGGCGATCAGCGCGATCGTCGGGCGGTCGCCATCCCGCAAGCCGCACAGGCGTGCCCATTCAACCGAAAGCCCGGCCGTCGCGGCGATCGCCAGCGCCAGGAACGCCATCCCGCCAAACCAGACGCAGGCCAGCACGGCGGGGCCCAGCACGGCGGCCGACAGCACCCGCATGCGCAGGTCGGTCCAGCGACGCGGAGACTCAGCCAGGGCGCGCACCGAACCGCCGCTCCCGCCCCGCGTACTCGCGCAACGCGGCCGCGAAGTGGGCTTCGTCGAAATCCGGCCACAGCGCGTCGAGGAACACGAACTCCGCGTAGGCCGCCTGCCATAGCAGGAAATTGGAAAGCCGTTGCTCGCCCGAGGTGCGAATGACCAGGTCCGGGTCGGGCATGTCGGCGGTGGCGAGGAAGCGGGCGAACCCGGGCTCATCCAGGGTCGCGGGATCAAGCGTGCCGGCCTTCGCCGCTTCAGCGATCGCTCGGGCGGCGCGGACGATCTCGCCCCGAGCGCCGTAGGACAGCGCAACGGTCAGGTTCAGCCGGTCATTGCCGGCGGTATCCCGTTCGGCGGCGGCCAGATCGCGCTGTATGTCGGCATCGAACCGCTCCGGGTCGCCGATCACCCGCACCCGCACGCCGTTCGCCTTGAGTTCGGCGATCTCGCTGCGGAGGTACTGGCGCAACAGGCCGGTCAGATCCAGCACCTCGGTCCGCGGCCGGCGCCAGTTCTCGCTGCTGAAGGCATAGAGCGTCAGCCAGCGAACCCCGTGCTTGATCGAGGCCTCGATCGTGCGGCGGACGGCACGGGCACCTTCGCGATGGCCAGCGATGCGGGGCAGATGCCTCGCCGAGGCCCAGCGGCCGTTGCCATCCATGATGATGGCGACATGCACGGGCGGCGCGTGGCCGACCCCTGCCGGGTCAGTGCCGGACGCGGTCGGATCAACAGGTTGAGCGGTTTCCGCCACGGCCGGGTTCCAGAATCAGACCTGCTTGATATCCCTTTCCTTCTCGGCCAGCGTCTCATCAATTTTCTTGATGTACTGGTCGGTCAGTTTTTGCACCTCGTCGGACCAGGTCTTGGCCACGTCCTCTCCGATCGTGTGCTTCTTCTCCTGCGCCTTGATCTGCTCCATCCCGTCGCGGCGCACGCCACGGACCGCGACGCGCGTGCCCTCGGCATACTTATGCGCGGTCTTGACCAGCTCGTTGCGGCGATCGGTCGTGAGCTGCGGGATCGGCACGCGCACGACCATGCCGTCGGCGGCCGGGTTCAAACCAAGGCCCGAATCACGGATCGCCTTTTCGACGGCGCTGATCATCGACTTGTCCCAGACCTGCACGGTCAGCATACGCGGCTCCGGCGCGCCAATGGAGCCCACCTGGTTCAGCGGCATTTCACTGCCATAAGCGGACACGCGCACGGGTTCGAGCAGGCCAGGGTGGGCCCGCCCGGTGCGTAATCCGTTGAATTCGCGCTTCAACGTGTCGATCGCGCCGTCCATTCGGCGCGTCAGGTCCTGTTTCAGCGTGTTGAGATCGGCGGCCATGTTGGTGCCTCCCCGAAAGCGGTCACTGTTCCGAGATCCGGGTGAACAAGCCCTCACCGCGCATAACCTGCGCGAAGGCCCCCGGAGCGTGGATGTTGAAAACGATGATGGGCAGCTTGTTCTCCCGCGCCAGCGAGATCGCGGCCGCGTCCATCACGGCGAGATCGTTGGCCAGCACGTCGAGGTAGGTCAACTGGTCGTACCGACGAGCCTCGTTGTTCTTGCGGGGATCGGCGGAGTAGACGCCATCGACCTGGGTGCCCTTCAGCAGGGCATTGCAGCGCATTTCGGCGGCGCGCAGGGCGGCGGCGGTGTCGGTCGTGAAGAAGGGATTGCCGGTGCCGGCCGCGAAGATCACGACCCGCCCCTTTTCCATATGCCGTTCCGCTCGGCGGCGGATATACGGCTCACACACACTGGCCATGGGAATGGCGGATTGCACCCGGGTCGGCACGTTGGCTTTTTCGAGCGCGGCCTGCATGGCCAGCGCGTTCATGACGGTCGCCAGCATGCCCATGTAGTCAGCCTGCGACCGATCCATCCCGGACGCCGCCGCTGAAACACCCCGGAAAATATTACCGCCACCGATCACGACGCACACCTGCGCGCCCATTTCCACGACGGCGCGGATGTCCTGGGCGATGGTGTTGATCATTCCGGTATCGAGGCCGTAGTCCCGATGGCCCATCAATGCCTCACCGGACAGTTTCAGCATGACGCGCTGGTAGACCGGAGACTGCGACATTGTGGTTCCCGTGGGCGATCTGGATTCGGCGGCACCCTAATGGGGCGGCCGTCAGGGAACAAGGTTGGTCGTTGGCAAGGCGGAAAGGTCATCCTCCCCAGGGTGCCCCGGGGAGGATGACGGTATCAAACGCCCGCGGTGGCCGCGACTTCGGCGGCGAAGTCGTCCTTGGGCTTCTCGATGCCTTCGCCAAGCTGGAAGCGGGCAAAGCCGGTCAGGGCCACGCCGGACTTCTTGGCGACGGCACGCACGCGGGTTTCACCGTCATGCACCCAGACCTGCTCCAGCAGGACCACTTCCTCGTAGTACTTCCGGATGCGGCCTTCGACCATCTTTTCAATGATGTTCTCGGGCTTGCCGGAGGCACGGGCCTGCTCGGTCAACACGGCCTTCTCCCGCACCAGGGAGGACGAATCGACGGCGTCGATGTCCAGCGCCTCGGGGCGGGCGGCAGCGACGTGCATGCCGACCTGGCGACCCAGGGTTTCCAGCGCGGCGATCTCTCCGGGGCCGGCAACCGCCGCCAGAACGCCGATCTTGCCAAGACCAGGCTTCAGCGCGCCATGCATGTAGGTGGCGACCACGCCCTGCGGCACGGTCAGCACCTTGGCGCGCCTCAGGTTCATGTTCTCACCGATCGTGGCGATCATGTGAGTCAGTTCCTCGGCCACCGTACGGCCCGAACCAGGGAACGCCGCAGCGTTGATGGCGTCGAGATTGTCGCCAACCTCCAGCGCGATCTTCGCGACGGTTTCGACGAACGCCTGGAACGTCTCGTTGCGGGCAACGAAGTCGGTCTCGGCATTCACCTCGACCACGGCGGCCTTGCCGGGGGCGGAGGCGACGCCAACCAGCCCTTCGGCGGCCACGCGGCCGGACTTCTTCGCGGCGGCGGCAAGACCCTTCTTGCGCAACCAGTCGATGGCGACTTCGATGTCGCCGTCGGTTTCGGTCAGCGCCTTCTTGCAGTCCATCATGCCCGCGCCGGTCTTTTCGCGCAGGTCCTTAACAAGGGCAGCGGTGATCGCAGCCATGGTCGGTCTCCCAGCTATATCAGGCGGTGACGCCAGCGGCTTCGGCCGGGGCGATCTCGGCTTCGACGTCCGGCAGTGCCTCAAGCGGCAGGTCCTCGGCCGCGCCGATGTCGATACCGGACACCGCCATTTCGGCGCTGATGCCATCCAGCACGGCGCCGGCCACCAGTTCGCAGTACATCGTGATCGCGCGGATCGCGTCGTCGTTGCCCGGGATCGGATAGGTCACGCCGGCGGGGTCGGAGTTGCTGTCCAGCACGGCCACAACCGGGATGCCCAGCTTCACGGCTTCTTCAACCGCGAGCTTTTCCTTGTTGGTGTCGATGATGAACAGGATGTCCGGCAGGCCACCCATGTCCTTGATACCGCCCAGCGCGCGATCCAGCTTGTCGCGGTCGCGTGTGATGTCCAGCACCTCTTTCTTCGTGAGGCCCTGGATGTCGCCGGCCAGCATTTCCTCGATCTGGCGGAGCCGCTTGATCGAACCGGTGATGGTCTTCCAGTTCGTCAGCGTGCCGCCGAGCCAGCGGTGATTGATGTAGTACTGACCGCAGCGGCGGGCGGCTTCGGCCACGTGTTCGGCCGCGGCGCGCTTGGTGCCGACGAACAGAACGCGGCCACCAGCGGCCGTCACGTCACGGACGGCGCGCAGGGCGCGGTCCAGCATCGGGACGGTCTGCTGCAGGTCGATGATGTGGACTTGGTTACGGATCCCGTACAGGAACGGCGCCATGCGCGGGTTCCAGCGGCGGGTATGGTGACCAAAGTGAACGCCGGCTTCCAGAAGCTGACGCAGGGTAAAATCGGGCATCGCCATCGGCGAGTTCCTTTCCAATCGTCCGGTTGAACCTCCGCGGGGGCTGTCGTTGCCGACACCGGACCCATCCATGAGAGACAGGAAAGGGACCCCGCGTGCGAATTTGCCGCTGCCCGGAACACCCGGACCACGGCGGGGGGCGATATGACCGATCCACCGCCCGGTGGCAAGTGAAGCTTTTGTTCGGCGCGCGGACCGGGGCTCCGCCGCCATCCCCGAAGGTGTCTCCTTGACCCGATTTCCTGACCGCCGATATGGTGCGCTGCGTTCAGGCGCGCGGTCTCGTCGGGTTTGCGCGCGTGTTTTCATCGAACAGACGGTCGGGAGAGCCCCTTGGGCGTCGTCGCCACTTCCTCAACCCCAGGTATGGCGATCGAACCCGGGTCCCGGGCGTTCGGCGGTGAAGACGCGCTGACCACGCTCGTCCGCCTTGTCGATGACGACCTGACGGCCTGCAATCACTCGATCGTCGCCCGGATGGACAGTCCGGTCGCGCTGATCCCGCAACTCGCCGCCCATATCGTCGCCGCCGGCGGCAAGCGGCTGCGGCCGCTGCTCACGCTCGCCTCGGCGCGCCTGTGTGGTTACACGGGGGGCCAGCGTCATGTCGAACTCGCCGCCTGCGTGGAGTTCATCCACACTGCGACCCTGTTGCATGATGACGTCGTGGACGAGAGCCAGCTTCGGCGGGGCCTTGCCTCCGCCAACGCGGTGTTCGGGAACAAGGCGTCCGTCCTGGTCGGGGATTTCCTGTTCGCCCGCGCCTTCCAGTTGATGGTTGAGGACGGGTCGCTGGATGTCCTGCGTATTCTCTCCAAGGCCGCCGCGACGATCGCCGAGGGCGAGGTCTTGCAACTCGCGACCCAGAACGACCTGACCACGACCGAGGAAAAATATCTCGACGTCGTCAAGGGTAAGACTGCCGCCCTGTTCGCCGCCGCCTGCCAGGTCGGCGCCGTGGTGGCCGAGCGCCCCACGGTCGAGGAAGGCGCTTTGTCCGACTATGGGATGAAACTCGGCATTGCCTTCCAGCTTGTCGACGACGCGCTGGATTACGCAGCGGATCAGGCCACGTTGGGCAAAACCGTGGGCGATGATTTCCGGGAAGGAAAGATCACCCTGCCGGTGCTGGTGGCCTATCACCTGGGCGACGCACAGGAACGGACGTTCTGGGAACGGACGATCGAGCGGTCGGAGCAGACCGACGAAGACCTGGAAACCGCGATGCGCCTGATGGCCAACCACGACGCGATCGGCGCGACGCTGCTGCGGGCGGCGCGGTTTGCGGATGAGGCGAAGGCGGCCTTGGCCCTGTTTCCCGATACACCCATCCGGGCCGCGCTCATGGCTGTTGCCGACTATACCGTGAGCCGCGCCCGCTGAAGGTGGCTCAATGCGGCCCGGGTAATGTGATCACCGTCGGTTGTATGGGCAGCGTGGCGCGCGAGACCTCGACAGTGGGCTTGTCGCGGATCTCGATCGCGTAGTTCTTCTCCCGCATGAACGACAGAAACCGCGCCAAATTCTGCTCCGAGAAATAATGCATCGGCAGAACAATCCGCGGGTGAATCTGCTCGATCAGCGCCACCGCGTCGCGATGGCCGAGCGAATAGCCGCCATCGACCATGATCATGAGAACGTCAATGCGGCCGAGGGCGTCCAGGTCGGATGGCAGCAGCAGATGATGCAGATGACCGAGATGGGCGACGCAGAGGCCAGCGCTTTCAAAGATGAAGACCGAGTTGCCGTTGACCATCGTGCCGCTGCCGTAATCGCGGATGTTGGTCGGCAGGTTGGTTACGCGCATGTCCCGCAGCAGCAGGTTGTGACGTGGTGGCGTGGGTCCGTCCTGCCAGCCGCGCAGGGCGTGGCGGATGCGCGGATCGGGTGACAGCGTGTGATGCATCCCGTGCGCGCGGTTCATCGTGACGATGTCCGGCGGTTCGGCGGGGCCGAAATGGCCGCTGTAGTCGGTGACGGCCCGCACCCCGGCCGGGCTCTCGATCATGAAGCTGGCATGACCCAGGAACGTGATGGCCAGGGATGGATCAGCCGTGGACGCGCGCCACAGATGCGGCTTCAGGGATGCGACGGGCGTGCAGGCGGCCCTCGCAAGGTTCGGCAAAAGCAAGGCGAGCAAGGCGAAGGCCAGGGCAATGGCGGCCCGGAGGACACGGGCGGGGATTTCCCCCGCCAGGCTCGCCCTGGCCACTAGGCGACCGCGGCTTCGCGTTCGTCGGCCGTGATCGGCACGGTCGGAACGCCGTCGGAAACCGTGGTGCGGTGCAGGTCACGGACCTCGGTTTCGTCATACTCGCGGGCGCGGTGCATGGTGCAGCGGTTGTCCCACATCACCAGATCGCCCACCTTCCAGGTGTGTGTATAGACAAACTGCGGCTGCGTCGCGAACTCGCTCAGGTCCAGCAGCAGCATGCGCGCTTCCGGCTCCTCCATCCCGCGGATTCGGCCGGCGTGGGACGAAAGATACACCGACTTCCGGCCGGATCCCGGATGGGTCCGCACCATCAGCTGTGGCACCGGGGCCATCTTGTCGAGTTCCTCCTTCGCCCAGTCGGTGAAGCCGATCTTTCCGCGGGAGAAGATCTGCGTGTGCTCACAGATCATGCCCTCGATACGGGCCTTCATCCGATCCGGCAGCGCATCCCAGGCGGCGCGCATGTCGGCGAACTGGGTTTCCCCGCCCCAGCTTGGAATGATCCGCGCGGACAGCAGCGAATACCGCGCCGGAACGCGCTTGAAGCTGCTGTCGGAGTGCCACAGCCGGTTGCCCAGTGCGTTCAGCCGTCGCCGATCATTGCCGGACAGCAGCTTGTTGTTCTCATCGAGGTTGGAGATGTCGGCCATGAACACATCGAGCCGCGGCACGAAGTCCTTGCGGTAGGCGCGGACGGTGCTCTCAAGCTCACCGAAGTTGCGGCTGAAGGCCTGCTGCTGCGCGTCGTCGATATGCTGGTCGTGGAAGACCAGGACGCCATGCTTGTCGATCGCCGCCTGCAACGCCGCGACGGTTTCCTTGTCGAGCGGCTGGCGCAGGTCGACGCCGCCGATCTCTCCCATGAAATGGGGATGCAGTTGTTTGACGGTGATCGCCACGGACTGGTCTCCTGCCTTGGTTTCCTGAACGCTAGCGCAGGGACGCGGCCTGGGACAATGGCGGCGATGGTCTTGCCTGACGAACGGGGGCGGATCAAAACAGCCGGCAGCAAGGGTGGAGAGAACGCAATGGGACGTCTGCAAGGCAAGGTCGCGCTGATCACAGGGGCCGGCACCGGCATCGGGCGCGCAACGGCGCAAGCCATGGCACGGGAAGGTGCGAGCGTGGTGGTGGCGGAACTGAATGCCGCGGCCGGGGAACAGACCGCCCAATTGGTTCACCAGGCCGGCGGACGCGCGATTTCTGTCGTCACCGATGTGACCGAGCCCGAGAGCATGAAGGCCGCCGTCGACCGCGCGGTTGCCGAGTTCGGCGCGCTGCACGTGCTGCATAACAACGCCGGCGGCTCCACCAACGTTGACAGCACGGTGATCGACGCGCCGATCGAGGAGTTCTGGCGGGTCATCAAGCTCGATCTGTTCGGCACGTTCCTGGGCTGCCGCTTCGGCATTCCGGCGATCATCGCGTCTGGCGGCGGCTCGGTGATCAACATGTCGTCGAACGTGGCGCTGATGGGGATTCCCGGCCGCGATTGCTACACGGCGGCCAAGGGCGGCGTGGCGTCGATGACTCGGTCGATGGCCGTGGAGTTCGCGCCGTCCAAGGTGCGGGTGAACGCCATCGCCCCGTCGGCCACCATGACCGCCCGCGTGCGCGCTTTGGTCGCCGGCAACCCGGCGCTGGACAAACTGGCGCAGTCGCATCTGGTCGGGCTGATCGAACCGGAGGACATCGCCAACATGGCCGTGTTCCTCGCGTCCGATGAATCCCGCGTCGTGACCGGCCACGTCTATCCCGTGGACAGCGGCGTGACGATTTCCTGACTCGGGTGCTCCGGCCTTGTGTCGGGGCGCAATACCAGCACACTGCCTGACCTAGC
The DNA here is from genome assembly GCA_945873195.1 of Asaia bogorensis. Lineage (GTDB taxonomy): Bacteria > Pseudomonadota > Alphaproteobacteria > Acetobacterales > Acetobacteraceae > Rhodopila > Rhodopila bogorensis_A. The sequence goes on along the minus strand of CAMCDA010000010.1, from coordinate 27,019 downwards.
CCCCACCGGAGGAACCGACATGAAAATCAAGCGCGTCGAGCACATCGCCATCGCCGTCGACTCCATCAAGGAATCCCTCGGCCTAATGAGGGACACATTTGGCCTGGAACTCGAATACGAGGAACAGATCGGCCAGACCCGCCTCGCCATGCTGCCGGTCGGTGAGACCTATATCGAACTGCTGGAAGGCCAGGGCCCCGAGTCCGGCGTCACCAAGTGGATCGACCAGAAGGGCACCGGCCTGTTCCACATCTGCTTCGAGGTCGAGAACATCGAGGAAGCGATCGCCGAACTGAAGGCGAAGAACGTGAAGTTGCAGAGTGAGACGTGGAAGACTGGGCATGGGGGATCGAAGATCGTGTTCCTCGATCCGTCCTCGACCGGCAACTGCGTCATCGAACTCGCTGAACTCGCGCCGGGGCACTGACCCATGAGCTTTGTTCATCCGGAGTTCCTGGTCGAGACCGACTGGCTCGAACAGAACCTGTCCAACCCCGATGTCGTCGTGCTGGATTGCACGGTGCATCTGCGGATCCAACCGGCCGGTCCGTACAAGATCGAGCCGGGCCTCGGTGACTACGAAAAAGGCCATGTGAGGGGCGCGCAGTTCTGCGACGTGCAGAAGGACGTGTCCGCGCAGGGCACGAAATACAACTTCATGCGCCCCGATGCCGCCGCCTTCGCGGCCGGCATCCGCCGCTTCGGGATTTCCAACAATACGCGCATCATTACCTACAGCACCGCCAATCCCTGGTGGGCGACGCGCGTCTGGTGGCTGCTGCGATCGTTTGGCCATGACAACGCCGCCGTGCTGAATGGCGGCTGGCAGAAATGGTCGAAGGAAGGCCGCCCGTCCGAAACCGGCCCCAGCCCATCTCGCGCCCCCGGATCGTTCAGCGTTCAGTTCGAGCGTGATCTGATGGCGGATCGGGAGGAAGTCGTCGCCGCGATGGGCAACGGCGCGATCTGCACCCTGAACGCGCTGATGCCCGCGCAATACGCCGGCACCACCTATGGCCGCCCCGGCCAAATCCCGGGCAGTGTCGCCGTTCCGGCCGGGCATCTGATCGACCCCGCAACCAACGCCTTCCTGCCGGCTGATGAGTTGCGCACGAAACTCGCCGCCGCGGGTGCTATGGACCGACCGGTGATTGCCTATTGCGGCGGAGGCATCGCCGCTACCGCCGATGCCCTCGCTTTGGTCATGCTTGGCCATACAAACGTCAAGGTCTACGACGCGTCCCTGTCCGAGTGGTCAAAGGACGAATCGCTGCCGATGGCGGTGTGATCGTCTGAAACCACTCTCCTCCGCCCGGGGGAGAGTGGACCGCATCGAAACGAGTGAGGAAACCCCATGCTGCTGCCCCTGAACGGACGCAACATCGCCTATGACCTGGCCGGCCCCGATGCCGCGCCGGTCGTCTGCATGACACACTCCCTGGCCTCGGATGGCGGCATGTGGGCCGAACAGGTCCCAGCGCTTCTGGCCGGCGGCTTTCGCGTGCTGCGTATCGACATGCGTGGACACGGCGGCAGCAGCCCCGTCGCCGGCGCCTATACCATGAGCCAACTGGCCGGCGACGTCGCCGGCGTCCTCGATGCCCTGAAGATGGACAAAGTTCACTACATCGGCCTGTCGATCGGCGGCATGATCGGCCAGGCCTTCGCGATCGAGCACGGCACCCGCCTGCTGTCCGCCATGTGGTGCGACACCATGCCGCAAACCCCGCCCGGCCCCCAGACCACGTGGGAAGAACGGCAAAAGGCCGTGCGCGACGTCGGCTCGCTGGCCGGAATCGCCGATGGCACCGTGGAACGCTGGCTGACCGACGCAGTCAAGACCGCCCGCCCCAACCGCTACAAGCAAATCCGTGACACCATCGCCGGCACCACCCCCGCCGGCTACATCGGCTGCATCGACGCGATCCGGAACTATGATTTCGTTCCGCACCTGCCGTCCCTCAAGCTGCCCGTCCTCGTGGTCTGCGGCGCCGATGACGCCGGCACGCCGCCCGAAGCCAATCGCCGCATCGCCGAACTCGTTCCTGGCGGTCGCTACGAACAAATCGCCGCCGCTCGGCATTTCCCCAATGTCGAGCACCCCGAAACCTTCAACCACATCATGATGGACTGGCTGAAAAGCCGGTAACGAGGAGAGGAAACCGCTATGCGTATGCAGAACAAGATCGGCATCGTCACGGCCGCCGGGTCGGGCATGGGACGCGCCGGCGCGATCCGGTTCGCCAAGGAAGGCGCCTCGGTCGCCGTGGTCGACCTGAACGCCGATGCCGCGGCCGACGTGGTCAAGGAAATCACCGCCGCGGGCGGCACGGCGATGGCGATCTCGGGCGACCTGACCGACGACGCCTTCGCCCGCAACATCGTGCGCGACACGGTGCGCGCCTATGGCGGTCTCGACTTCGTCTGGAACCATGTCGGCCATCCCGGCCCGGCCGCGATCGAGGGGCTGGACTGGGCCGATTACGACCTGGCGATGAACCTGAACGTCCGCACGGTGATGGTCACGACCGTTGCCGCGCTGCCGGAAATGCGCGCCCGTGGCGGCGGAGCGCTGCTGTACACGGCTTCGACGTCGGGCCTGACGGGGTCTCAGTTCAGCCCGGTCTACAACATCGCGAAGTTCGGCATCGTCGGCCTGGTGCATGGCCTGTCCAAGCGCTACGCCAAGGAAAAAATCCGCGTGAACGCGGTCTGCCCTGGCCCGGTCGATACGCCCATGCTGCGCGTGTTCGTGGCGCGCCCCGACAGCCAGATGCCGGCCGGTGAAACGGCGGAAACGCTGGTGCAGAAGCGCGGTGGACAGGTGCCGATGGGCCGCTTCGCCCGTCCGGAAGAAGTCGCCAATGCGGCGCTGTTCCTGCTGTCCGACGAGGCGTCCTACATCACCGGCGTGTCCCTGCCGGTCGACGGCGGCGCGACCGCTTAACGAAGACCCTACCGTTGCCCCGTGTTGGCGGAAGCCAGCGCGGGCGCACGGCCCAGGTCAAACGAACTGGGCGGGATATAGACGCGGGAGGCAGCCTTCCGCGCTTCCCAGTTGGCCAAATACAACTTGGCTACGTCCGGTGAGTCGATGAACGTCACGTTCTCGGCGTTGCGGCCTTCGGCCGAGATCGTGAAATTGTAGGACCCGCCGATCACCGTCTTGCCGTCGATGATGATCAACTTGTTGTGGGCGATCGCCACACGGTGATCGATCCAGGTCGGGATGCCCATGGCCGCGGTGAACTGCGCGCCGACGAGCTTCGGCCCCTCGGGCGGGCGGTCCCGTCGGGTCAAGGGATCGTTCGTCTTGTCGAGGATCACCTGGACATCAACCCCACGCTCCTTCGCGTCGCCCAATGCCCCCAGGATGACGGGCGCGGTAAAGCCATAGGCCTGGACGCGGATGGACTGGCGCGCGGAATGGATGGCGGCGGCGATCGGAGCGTCGCATTGCTGTGCGGGCACGAAGCAGACCCGCACCTGCGCCGCGATCGGACCATGCGGATTGGCTGAATCGTTCGGACCGGCGCTGGCGGGCGGGATCAGGCATAGACCAACCAGCAGCGCGGCGAACGCGCGCGGGAGACGCATTTTGCGTGTCCTTCCGTCGTGCCGGCCCGATCCCCATTTTGGGGACGATTCGCCGCACGCCGCCATTCAGCAGGGGCGGACGCCCCCTTGTCCACCAACCGGCGCGTGTATCGCGGCCTCACCCCAGGCGGAGGGTCACCGGCGGCAATGGATCGAACGTCACCGTGATCGTGGCCGGCGCGTCCAGCCAGACCGGCGGCGTCACGCTGCCCAGCATCACGACCTGACCGGCCTTCATGCCCCCAAAGGCGGCGATGACGGGCGAACTGGCCAGCCAGGCGAGGCAGTTCATCGGGTGCCCCATCAGGTCGGTCGTGATGCCTTGGTCCCGATCGGCGCCGTTGATCGTGATCCGCCCGCGCAGCGCGCCAACTGGCAGGGTGCGCCAGTCGAGGCCACCCTGATCCCCGATCACGGCGGCGGCGTGATACATCTGGTCGGCGACCAGCGTCGGCGTGCCCAGGGTTTGCAGGTCGCCGTAGCGGTTATCCACAAGCTCGATCCCGGCGATGAAGTCCCCGACGGCGGCGGCGGCCTGTTCCGGCGTGCAGGGGCCGGGTGGCAGGTCGCGCGCCAGCCGCACCGCGACCTCGCACTCCACGCCCGGGCGGATGAAATCGGCGAAGCGCAGATCGGCGCGGGCCTGATGAACGTTGCCGGCCTCCATGAACCCGGCGATCGGGTGATCCACGCCTAGGTATTCCTGCATCCGCTTGCCCGTCGCGCCGATCTTGAACCCGGCTGGACGAGCGGCGTTGACCAGGGCGGCGAGGGCGGCCTGCGTGACCGAGCCTTCATCCTCGGTCCGCGGCGCGATCCCGGCGGGGAGCGGTTCCACCAACGACCGCGCTCGCCGGATTTTCAGCAAGGCGGCCGCGGCTGGGCCTGGATCGAATGCTGTCACCCCGTTCTCCCCAGTTCATACAGCGCCACGGACGCCGCGGCGGAGACGTTCAGGCTGTCGATGCCGCCTCTGATCGGCAGGCCGGCGACCTCATCACAGGTTTCCTTGGTCAGGCGGCGCATGCCTTCGCCCTCAGCGCCGAGGACCAGGGCGACGCGGCGGCCGGTGAAGGCCGCACCGGACAAAGCCGGGCCGCTGGCATCGAGGCCGACGCACCAGACATTGGCCGCCTTCAGGGCGACCAGCGTGCGGGCGATGTTGACGGCGCGCAGCAGCGGCAGGGTTTCCAGCGCGCCGGACGCGGCCTTGGCGAGGGCGCCGTTTTCCTCGGGCGCGTTGCGGTCCTGGGTGATCACGGCCGCGGCCCCGAACGCGGCGGCCGAACGCATGATAGCGCCGACGTTGCGGGGATCGGTGACCTGATCCAGCACGATGATCGGGCCGTCCCGCTCCAGAGCGGATTGCAGGCTGGGGGGCGCCAGCACATCGGCCAGCAACGCAACGCCCTGGTGGACGACGTCATGGCCCAGGAGGTGATCGAGCCGGGGCCGCTCCACATGCTCGGGGGACACGGACCAGGGTTTGGGGAATTTCTGCGTCAGCGTCGTCTCGGCGTCCGTGGTCAGGACCAAGCGGCGCAGGCGGCGGGCGGGATTGCCAAGCGCGGCGGCCACGGCGTGGAAACCATATAGCCAGACGGTGCCGCGCGGGGCCTCGGGCACACGGCGGGCCTGGGCGGCGGGATGCCGCTGGTTCTCTCCGTTGAACCGAGGGCGCTGGTGTTCCCGGTCGGAACGTTCCCGGTCGGGGCGCTCACGGTCGGGGCGCTCACGGTCGGGGCGATCCTGGTCGGGGCGTTGCGCCTGGGATTCGGCCTCATCAAACACCTGCGCGGGCGGAGCGTCTGGGACGGGCGCGCGCAGCACGTGCTCGGGCCGCGGCGCCCGGGGCCGATCGTCCTGGGTATGCTGCCCGCGGGGCGGGCCGCCACGCGCAGGCCGGCCTAGCTGCCGATCCTGACCGCCGTGATGCCCATCGCCCTGGGAATGCCGTCCTTGCGACCTGGATTCCTGGGAGCGGCCGCCATGGGGATACCCCGCCTTGGCGTGCGAGCCTTGTGAACGTCCGCCAGGCGACTGAAACCCGGCCGACCGGGGTTCATCGGAACGCCCCCCCTTGGAATGTGAACCCGGGGCATGCGCACCCTTGGAATATGCGCCTTGGGAACGCCCGCCCGGCGAACGTCCCTCGGGGGCCTGGAACCCCACGCCTGGGGAGCCAGGGGTGTGCGACCCTTTGGAATGGCGGCCTTGCGGGCGCTGTGACGGGCCGGCGGCGCGGAACGATCCGCGATCGGACGGGGGGCGGCCGGAGCCGCCGGGCTTGTTGCCATGGGGTGGTTTCATTTCACCCCGCTATACCGCGCGCGGGCCGGGAAGCCCAGGATTGACGTGACATAACGACCAATGAAACGCCTCGGAACCGATTTACGGTCCAAGCGTCCGGTCCAAGGGTAGCCGTACCGCTACCGATCGGTATAATCCTGTCGCCTGAACCGGGTCGAATGACGTCGGTCGCAAAGGGAGCGAAGCATGAGCTTGAAAGGTGCGGGATATATTGTGGGTGCATGGGAGCATCCCACACGCAAGGCGACCGATAAGTCGGTAACCTTGCTGCACGCCGAATGTGCGAAGGGCGCGCTGGATGACGCGGGCCTGACAAAGGACGACGTCGACGCCTACTACTGCGCCGGCGACGCCCCGGGCCTCGGCCCGATGTCCATGATCGATTACATGGGCCTTAAGGTGCGGCACATGGACTCCACCGACGTCGGTGGCTCGTCCTACCAGGTCGCCGTCGGCCACGCGCTGCAGGCGATCGCCACGGGTCGCGCGAACGTCGCGCTGATCACGCTGGCTGGCCGTCCGCGCAGCGAGGGCATGGCAACCGGCACCGCGCCGCGCGCCGGCAGCCCCGCCCAGGCGGAAATGCAGTTCGAGTATCCGTACGGCCCGGCCACGGCGAACATGTACGCCCTGTGCGCCATGCGCCACATGTACCAGTACGGCACGACCAGCGAACAGCTCGCCTGGATCAAGGTCGCCGCGTCGCATCACGCCCAGCACAACCCCCACGCCATGCTGCGTGACGTTGTCACGGTCGAGGACGTGGTGAACTCTCCGATGGTCGCCAGCCCGCTGCATCGCCTCGACTGCTGCGTCATCTCCGATGGCGGCGGCGCGTTGATCGTGACCAAGCCGGAAATCGCCAAGAGCCTGAAGCGGCCGCTGGTGAAGGTGATCGGCGTGGGCGAAGCCCCGAAGAACCAGATGGGCGGTGAGGTCGATCTGACCTACTCGGCCGCGCGCTGGTCCGGTCCGCCGGCGTGGGAAATGGCGGGCATCAAGCCGTCCGACATCAAGTACGCGTCGATCTACGACAGCTTCACCATCACCGTGCTGATGCAGCTCGAAGACCTCGGCTTCTGCGCCAAGGGCGAAGGCGGCAAGTTCGTGATGGACGGCAACCTGATTTCCGGCGTCGGCAAGCTGCCGTTCAACACCGATGGCGGCGGGCTGTGCTCCAACCACCCGGCCAACCGCGGTGGTATCACGAAGATCATCGAAGCCGTGCGCCAGCTGCGCGGCGAAGCCCACAAGGCGGTGCAGGTTCCGAACTGCGACCTCGCCATCGCCCACGGCACGGGTGGTTCGCTCGGCACCCGCCATGTCGGCAGCACTGTGATTCTGGAGCGGGAGTAATCGTCATGGCAATCGCTCAGCGCAAGATCCCGTTCGTCGGCACCCCCGACACCAACCCGGAAACGAAGCCGTTCTTTGACGGTTGCGCGGCCGGCAAGCTGGTGCTGCCGCAGTGCGTCGACACCAAGAAGTTCATCTGGTACCCGCGTGGGATCTCCCCGTTCACCCTGGGTGCGGTTGAATGGAAGGAAGTGTCCGGCAAGGGTAAGGTCTATACCTACAGCGTGATGGAACGGGCCAACCCGCCCTACGTCATCGCCTATGTCGAACTCGCCGAAGGGCCGAAGATGATGACCAACATCGTCGGATGCGACCCGAAGGACGTGAAGATCGGCATGGACGTCAAGCTGACGTGGATCCAGACCGAGGACGGCGGCCCGCAAATGCCGTTCTTCGCGCCGGCCTGATCACTCGGGCAAGGCATACTGAAACGGCGCCGGTCACCCGACCGGCGCCGTTTTTTATGGGGGTGCGCCTCCCACTGGACGGCCAGCCCCGGACACGGCACGGTTTCCTCCAATCGCGGGAGGAACCAGACCATGCAACTCGGCATCCATTTGCCCCATATCGGCCGGAAGGCTGGCCCTGACTCGATCCGTCGAGCGGCTGTGCAGGCGGAGGAACTGGGGTTGGCGGATGTGTGGGTTAGCGAACACATCATCGTCCCCGCCGGCGCGCCCTATCCGCCATCACCCAATTTCTGGGACCCGGTGCTGACCCTGACCTGGGCTGCCGCGGCGACCAGCCGGGTGCGGTTGGGGACATCGGTGCTGATCCTGCCGTTGCGCCACCCGCTGCCCTTGGCCAAGGAACTGGCGACGTTGCAGAACCTGTCGCAGGGGCGGTTGATCCTGGGCGGCGGCGTCGGCTGGCTGGAACCGGAGTTCGAGGCCCTGGGCGTGCCCTTCAAGGAACGCGGCCGGCGGATGGACGAAGGCATCGGCCTGATGAAGGCCGTCTGGTACAACGATCCGGTGACCTTCCCGACCAATTGGATCGACGCCAAGGTGGAGTCCATGCGGTCCCAGCCGCAGCCCATCGCGCCGATTCCGATCTGGATTGGTGGATCCTCGGACGCGGCGTTCAAGCGCGCCTGTGGGTTGGATGGCTGGCACGGCAGCCGCGTGCGGCCGGACCAGGCGAAGGAGGTCGTGGCAAGGTTCCGCGCGGTGCGGCCGGAGGAGAGCTTCACGATTTCGCTCCGGATCACCTGCAACGCGAACAACGTGGACGAAACCCGTTCGGCGTTGGCGGCGTACAAGGAAGCCGGGGTGCAGCACGTGATGGCGGCGCCCGAGGATCGCGATATCGATACCTATCTGAAAACCGTCGAACGCTTCTGGAAAGCGGGAGAGGGGTTGTAACCTGCGCGGACCTGCGGTTCAGATGACGCACAGCGAACCTCACCGCGATCGGAGCTCGGACGAACGCCATGGATTGGTACTCGGCATTCAAGGGTCTGAAAGTCATCGACCTGACGGGCGGCGTCGCCGGCCCGTCTTGTGCGATGATGCTGGCGCAGCATGGCGCCGACGTCATCAAGATCGAGAACCCGCGGGACGGCGGGGACTGGGCACGCATCCTCGGCAAACGGTATGAGGATCACTCGGCCTTCTCGCTCTACGCCACCCTGGGCAAGCGCAGCGTCGCGCTCGACCTCAAGGCCGAGGAGGGCAAGGAAGCGCTCCGCCGGATGATCAAGGACGCGGATGTCTTCATGGAGGGCTTCCGCCCCGGCACCATCCAGAAATACGGCTTCGGCTACGACGACGTGAAAGCGATCAACCCGGGGATCATCTACTACTCGATCTCCGGCTTCGGGCAGACCGGCCCGCTCGCGTCTCGTCCGGCCATGGACCCCGTGTTGCAGGCCTTCACCGGCATCGTGAACGAGAACCGCGGCGACAAGGACGGCCATCCGCACCGCATCGCGATCTCCCTGATCGACATGTTCACCGGCCTGCTCGGCTTCCAGGCCATCGCGACCTCGATCTTCGTCAAGCGCCAGACCGGCACGACGGACGGCCGCCGGCTGGAGGCCAGCCTGATGCAAGGCGGCGCGATGCTGTCGGTCATCCGCCTGATCGCGCAGTATCTGGAACGCGGGTCAGCGCAACGGACCTCGATGCCCAACGCGGTCTACGACACCGCGGACGGGCAGTTGAACGTCACCATGGTCCGCCCCGGCGACTGGCCGCCTTTCTGCGATGCGATCGAGCGGAAGGACCTGCTGGAAGACCCGCGCTTCTCGACTCACGAAGCCCGCGGCAAGAACCTCGATGAACTGTATGAGGTGCTGCGTCCGATCATCAAGACGAAGCAGACCGACGCCCTGGCGCAGCGCTTCACCGAGCGCAACCTGATGAACTATCGCGTCAACACCTACGAGGAATTCCTCAAGGAAGCGCAGGTCGCGGCGACCGGAATCATCTCCTGGCTGAACCAGCCGGGCGTGGCCGAACCGGTACCGATGCCGAACATCCCCGGCCTGCCGCCGTTCGAGAACGGGACGATGCGCGCCCATGCCCCTGTCTTGGGGGAGCACACGCGCGAAGTCCTGGCCCAGCATGGGTTCTCGGACGCAGAGATCGACGCGATGCTGGCCAAGGGCGTGGCGCTGGCGAAATAGCGCGCGCCGGAGGCCAGCGACCGCACCGGTATGCAGCCGTACATCCCTGACCTGCCGGACCTGATTGGTCTGGCGGGTCTTTTTGTCGCGCTGGCGGTGTTCGTCGTGATCGGCGCGCTCGCCGGTGGGCGGAAAGCCCCGGAGGTCAGCCTGATCGCCGGTTGGGGACTGACCGCCATTGTTCTGACGGTCTGGGGCGTGCTGACGCCGGCCTCGATGCGGATTCCGTTGGCCGGGCTGGCATTGGTCGCCCTCGCGGGCCTGGCGCTGCCGGCGGTTCGGCGGTGGGACGGCGTGGGTCGCACGGCCGTCCTGACGCTGCCGCTCTGGCTGGTGACGCTGCCGGCGTGGCCATCGCAGGTCGATACATGGCTGAACCTGCTGCCCAACGCCGCCTATCTGTTCGACCACGACATGCTGCCCCGGCAGGACCGCCCGCCCGCCTGGTCCTTCATCCCGGTCGCCCCCTACAACACGCAGTTCGTGGCCTATGCGGCCTCGGTCGTCGCGGGCCGGCTGATCCCGAACGCGATGGCGCTGTTCAATCTGGCCCTGCTGGCGGCGGCGGGACTGCTGCTGGCGCGAGTCCTGGCCGGGCGGGAGAAGGGCACACCACCCTGGTGGGCCGTTGCCTGCGGCCTCGGCCTCGCCATCCCGCTGAACCCGGGCTTCGTCCCGCGCACCTTCCTGGCCGGCTATGGCGAAACGCCGCTCGCTGTCTGCGCGATGTTCGCGATCTGGCTGGCGGCGGACGCCCTGCGCGACATGGCACAGGGGCGCGCGCCCCGCGCCGGCGTGGCACTGGCCCTGGTTCTGGCGGCGCTGGTCAACGTGAAGCAGTCGGGCATCGGCCTCTTGCTCCCGATCGGCGTCACCTTCCTGGCCCTGGCCGTCACCCATCCGGCCATCCCCTGGCGCCGAGGCACCGCCATCGTCGCGGCCATCCTGGCGCCGTCGATCCTGCTCTGGCTGATCTGGCGCGGCTACGCCCTGATCAGTTTCGAGGCCGGGGAGCTCCGCCCCCGCCGCTTCGGCGATTGGAACTTCGCCCTGCTGCCGACCATCCTCGGTTCGGTCCTGCGGACCGTTGTGCAGAAGGCGACCTTCTATCTATGCCTGATCGGCGTGATCGTGGGCGCTGTCCTGACCTGGCGCCGGTCGCCCCGATCGTGGGAGGCGACGCTCCTCGCGCTGATCGTCGGAACGGCCGTCCTCTACAACGGCTTCCTGCTGTTCACATACATCGCCCATTTCCCGCCGGAGATGGCCCGGAACGCGCACTCCTATTTCCGCTACTCCGGCCATCTGTCGCTGTTGGTCATGCTGGGCCTCACGGTCTTGCTGAGGCCCTGGGCCGAACAGATGGTGATCCGCCTGGGGCGGAGGGCCAAGACGGCCGCGGGGGTCGCCGTCGCGCTGTTCGTGGTGTTCCCGCTGGCGATCGCGCCGATGCTGCGGTTCGACCTGCAAGCCCCACAACCAGCCGTCTTCGCCCTCGGCCCTCAAATCGCCTCCCATCTCCCCCCCGACGCTCGGCTGGCCCTGCTGGTCCCAGGCGATCCGTTCGACGCCGCCGGCAGCATAATTCGCGGCACGCTGCTGTTCCTGGTGCCGCGCCGCCCCCAGCTGGATGTCCGCACCGTCAACCGCGCCGACGCCGAGACCTTGGGCGCCGCGCATCGCGATGGCTACGATTTCGCCCTGATCACCTGCACGCCGCCGAACCTCGCTGATGCGCCGGCGAACGTCGCGGCCCTGCTGCGACGCGACGGCGCCGGATGGCGGTTGGTGGAAGCGTGGCCGTGGCCCGCCGACCTGTCCGGCCAACGCTTCGGGGCGTTGCTGGAATACGCGCCGTTCTGCGCGCGCCGATAAGCCGAACCGCTCTATCGCCCCCGCGCGGCCAGGCGCCGGATGACCCGCCGCAGCAAGGCGTTGGCGGTGCCGAACACGCTCACGAAGAACCCGATCACCAGTAGGAACAGCACCACCCGGTCGCCCAGATCGGGCAGGCGCTGGGCGTGGCGCAGGGTCACGCCCACGGCCTCCGACACGCCAATCGCGGCCCCGAGGCCCGATGACATCACCACCACGATGAAGCCGCGCATCACATTCGGCACGAACAGGATGGCCTGCGCCATCTCCCGCCGGCGCAGGTGCCGCAGCGCCTGCAACCCGTTCTCCTCCATGTAGGCGATCATGTTCACCGCCTGCGCCAGGATCAGCGCCGCCAACCCGGTGGCCGCGATGGTCCAGCCCAGGAAGGAGATCCGCGCCGGGATCAGGTTCAGCAGGAAGAACATGATCACGTAGACCGGCGCCGCCTGCATCACGCGGATCGACAGGCGGATCGGCACCTCGGTCCAGGCCAAACGGTCGCGGATCAGCGCGAGTGGCAGGCCGAAAACCAGCCCGATCGCCACGGCGCTGAAGGCCACCCACAGGTTGATCAGGAACCCGTCGAACAGTTCCGGCAGGAACGCGGCGAGATACCCGCTCATGCCTGTTGCCCCGGCCGATGGATGAACCGGCGTTCCACCGCCATCAGCAGGGAAATCGCCGCCAGCACGATCGCCGTGTAGAACACCAGCAGGATAACGTACAGCGCGAACCGGTCGCGCGTATGGGCGGTCAGGTCGGTGATCACGCCCAGGAATTCCGGCACGCCGATCATGTCCGCCGCCGGAGCACCCTTGGTCGCGTTGATCAGAAACGCCACCAACTGCGTCCAGGCCACCGCCATCGTCGCCCGGAACCCGGTCCCGCTTTCGCCGGCATGACCCCCGCCACCATGCAGCGAATGCCGCGCGTCATGGATCGCCTGGCCGGCATAGCTGCCGTTATAGAACCCAAGCATCACCATCGCCGTGATCAGCGCGACGAAGGCTGAATAATATGTCAGCCCCCCCGCCACGATGTAGCCAAAGAACAACAGCAGAGGCATCGGCGTGCTCTGCCCGATCTCGGTCAGCAGGGCCGCCAGCCAGCGCACTGGGCGGAACCGAGCCCCGGCCATGGCGGCGAAGCCGAAGGCAAAACCCAATGTCGTGACCATCGACCCGGTGACCATGGCCAGCGAGTAGCCGATGCCCTCGATCAGCAGGGCCGCGGAGGCCTGACTCTTGAAGATACCCAGGTCCAGGGACAGCCCAAACCAGCCCGCCAGCGCGGTTTCCACAGCCGTCGCGATCGGTGCCAGCGCCGAGGGGATGTCGCTGGCGGCGGTATTGACCGGCGGCAGCAGGCAGCGCGCGACGGGGGCGCCGCCCGGAGAGACGCACTCCGGCGCCGCGAACCGGGCACGCTGTTCCTCCAGGAACTCGCTTGCAATGCGATGCGGCCGGCCCAGGGCCAGGAATGTCCCATCGGCATGCCAGGCGGCGCTGAGCGAGGCGAGCAGGATGCGGAACCGCTCACCGCCCTCGGGCGGGACGGCCATGCCCCAGGGCAGTGGGGAAAACCCGAACTTGACGCCGAAGCGGGCCGACCAGGCGGGATCGGCCAGCCATTTCGTGAAGAACGTGTCGTCATGCGCGATGAAGGCGCATTGCCCGAAGTTCAGCGCGTCCAGCAGGGCCGTCGCGGTGTCGAAGGTAAGGATGCGGATGTGGCGCTGCACGAACAGGATGTTGAAACTGGCGCCCAGTGGCAGGCAGACCGAGTGGCCGGCGCGCAGATCCTCCCATCCCGAGACGGGGCTGCCGACCGGGCCGACCACGACGGTGCGCGATCCGTAGTAATGCGGCCGGATGAAGCCAGCATTCGCCTCCCGCTGGACCGTGTGGCCCATGGTCGCGATGACCAGGTCGGCGCTGCGGCTGGCCAGGATCGGGATGCGGTTCTTTGGCTCAACCGGCACTTCCACCAGCGTCACGCCCAGGAACCTGGCGATGGCCAGGGCCAGATCGACCTCGAACCCTGACAGCGTGCCGGCTGCGTCGCGAGCAGAAAACGCGTGATAGTCGGTTCGCAGCCCCACCCGCAGCACGCCGTCGCACAGGATGCGCGCCAGCACGTCGGTGCCGGTGGCGCAGTCGGCCTTTGCCTCGGCCGTCATGTCCCGGGCGCGGGTCAGGGCGGCCGCTGCATCCGCATGGGCGGTTGTCTGGACAGACAGAAGTATGCCAAGGAAGCCAAGGACGAGCAGCAGGGCGCTGAACCGGTTGTGTGGCCGGTCAGACCGGGCGGGCGCGGCGGATCTCAAGAACCTGAACATCGATGAAATCGTATCCGCCAACGCGGTGGATGCCGGCGGCCGGACCGGCGGCGCGCAGGATGGGATTGAGCATGGCGGCCTTGCGCGGGTGCAGCAGGACCGAGGTCTCGGCCACCGGCACGCATGTCAGGCCGTCGCGGCGCACGATCGCCTCGGTCCGGTCGAAGCCAAGGAAGACGTTATGAGCGATCAGGGCGGCGCCGTCGGGGCGCAGATGTGCCCCAAGCCCGGCAAGGAACGGGTCCAGGAAGCGGCGGCCATCATCGCCGGCGCTGCTCCAGTAGACGGAATGCTCGGGGTCGGCGGGTTCATCGGCGGCGAATTGCGGCAGGTTGGCGGCGATGACGCTGAACCGTTCCGCGCCGACCGGTTCCCACAGCGATCCCGCCAGCAGCGTCGCCTGGTCGAGCAGGCCTTCCTGGCGCAGCAAGTCGGTCGCGGCCTGGACGGCATCCGGATCGATATCGACGCCGAACAACCGCTGGATGCCGATCTGGCCAAGCACCGCGAGCACGGTGCCGCTGCCAAGGCCCATGTCCAGGCCGCTGACAGTTTCAAGCGTGGGCGCGCGCGACCGCAGGGCGGCGATCAACAGACCTGTGTGGGCGCTGGGGCGAAACGGGTCATGCACCGATCCTGCCGGTGCCGCGGGCGGTGTTGGCAGCAATGCCTCCTGGGCCGCGCGGATGCGCGTGTTCACGTTTCGCATGATGACAGAAAATAGGCCGATGGTCCAGAAAGCGGTGGGTTTTGGGGGGTATCATTTTGGCGCGCGGTCGATGCAGAATCGTCATGGTCTGGCTCGACCCGACCACCGCCAAAGACTCCTGCCTTGGTCGTGCCCACCGCCTTACCGCGACAGCCGAACCAGCCGCTGCACCAGCAGGTGGGCAGCCGAGAAGAACGAAACGAACAGCGTGATCGCGATCAGGAACAGCACTACGCGCTCGCTCATGTGTTCCAGCGTCTCGGCTTCCCGCACCGTCACCCCGACCGCTTCCGGCACGCCGATCGCCGCGCCAAAGCCGGATGACATGATCACGACGTTGAACCCGCGCAGCAGGTTGGGCAGGAACAGCAGCGCCTGGCCCCGGTCCCCCGCGGCCAGCCGTCCCAGCGCGTTGAACCCGACTTCGGCGACATAGGGGATCATGTAGGCGCATTGCGCCAGCATCATCACCGTGACCCGGCCGATCACCATTGGCCGCCCGAGGATCACCACCTCATCCGGCAGCATGTTCAGCAGGAAGAACATCACGACATAGACGGGTGCCGCTTGCAGCGGGCGGATGACGATCCGCAGCGCGGGCCGGATCCAGGCCACTTTCAGCCGCAGCAGCGCGATCGGCAGCTCGACCGCCAGTCCGATCCCGGCCGTCGCCACCGCGATCCACAGATCAGCCAGGAACCCCCGCAGCAGCACCGGGATGAAATCAACCACGATCTCGGTCACGATTGTGGCCCCCAACGCCGCGCGGTCCGACCGGGGCGTTGGGGGACGCGTAGTAGCGCGGGCGGATGAACCGCGCCTGGGTGTCGCGCAGCCGGTCGTGGCCGATGGTCGCGAGGGCGATGTCAGCCTGGCGCCGCACGACGGCGGGGATGCGGGGTTTCGGATCGACGCGCAGGCTTTCCCCGGGTCACGCCCAGGAAATCCGCGATGGTCTGGACGATATCGACGACCCAGGTTGGCGAGGCGGGCGGCCTTCTGTCATCGGGCAATCATCCAATTGGTTGGCGCCGGTGGCGCCGGCGTGCCAGAAATCCGCCCCAGCGCCGGAGTATGACCATGAGCCAAACCGTTCCCAAAATCCGCCTGCGCGGCGTGTGCAAGCAGTTTGGCCCCAAGGTCGTACTGGATGGCATCGACCTGGATGTGATGCCGGGGACATCGCTGGTCGTCATCGGTGGCTCCGGGTCCGGCAAGTCGGTGCTGCTGAAATGCATCCTGGGCCTGATCGAACCGGACTCGGGATCGATCGAGATCGATGGCCGCGACATCCTGGCCCTACCGCGCGCCGAACGGGAGTTGGCGCGGGCGCGGATCGGCATGCTGTTTCAGAACGGCGCATTGTTCGATTCGCTGCCAGTTTGGGAGAATGTCAGCTTCGGCCTGTTGGCGCAGGGCAAGGCGACGCGGGCCGAGGCGCGGGTCCGGGCGAACGAGATCCTGGCCCAGGTCGGGCTGGCCGATACGGTGGGCGACCTGTCACCAGCGGAGCTTTCGGGCGGCATGCAGAAGCGCGTCGCCCTCGCCCGCGCCATCGCTGCCCAACCCGAGATCATGTTCTTCGACGAGCCGACAACCGGCCTGGATCCCATCATGGGCGCGGTGATCGACGGGCTGATCGTGGATTGCGTCCGCCGCCTCGGCAGCACCGCCATCGCCATCACCCACGACATGGCGAGCGCTCGGCGGATCGGCGACGCGGCGGCGATGATCCACAAGGGCCAGATCGTCTGGACCGGGCCGGCGGCGGGGCTGCTGGAGAGCGGGAACCCGATGGTCGACCAGTTCACCCATGGCAGGCGCGAAGGACCGATCCAGATGGAATTGCGGCGCTAGATCATGACTGGATTTGTTGCTCGGGCGGCCGTGCTGTTGCTGCTGGGGATCGGGTCGGCGGCGGCGCAACCCGTGACCGCGGCGACCGAGCTGGTCGGCCTGTTCATGCAAGGCTGCCTGCCCTTTGCCGGCGATGCCAGCGGGCTGCGCGGCTGGGCCACCGGCGTGCCGCTGCCCATTCTGCCCGAGCCCGCCCGCTCCGCTTTCCTGAACGGGGCGCCGGGGATCGTGTTCGATGCCTCCACCGGCGCGGGCAAGTTCGTGCTGGCGTCCTCGGATGACGGGCTGTGTTCCTGCGTCACCAACGCGGCGTTGGGGCAGGCGGTCTGGGCGGCATTGGAGGCGGCGCTGCCCCAGGCCGGCCTGGGCTTCCAACTGGTGATCGACCGCGACGACAAGCGGGCGGCCGACCTGCATTACCGGGAGTATGTCGCCAGCAAGGACGGGCGCACCTGGCGCATCCTGGCGGCGACGGTGAAGGACGCGAAGGGCGGGCAGGCGATGCTCACGGCAGGGCGCTGAACGGGCGCACAATTTCATTTGAGACGGCGCCCGCGAACGTATGACCTAACGCGCGATAGGGGTCAGCAATACGTCCTTGGATCGGTGCAGCTTGGGCAGCGACGATGTAAACTGATCCGGATCCACCCGCAGGGCGTCCGCGGTGCCCCATTCCGGAATGATCAGGATTTCGTAGCCCGCATCCCGCGCGAGTTCCGCCAGCATCGTTCCCAGTTGGATGGATTCCGGTAGCACCTCGATCAACAGGGTTGGACGTTCGACAATCAGGATATCGCGAGCGGCGGAAAGTAGTGCGAACTCCAGCCCCTCGGCATCGATCTTTACCAGGTCGCGCCCACGCAGTAGGTCGCGGAACGGGATCCCTCGAACCGGAATGTTTTGCGCCGGGCCTCGATCCGTTACCTCCGATGCCCCCGCCAGGAAGGCTCCAACCGGGGCGGATCGGCCTTCATCAGGTATCGACAAGTGTACGGTTTCTTCAGTCGGCCCCGCGATGACGGCGGCCTCAAGAACGTCGACACGCGGCAGATTGTTGGTGGCAAGATTGCGGCGTAGCACGCCGGCAATCGATGGAACGGGCTCGACGACCGTGTAGGAGCCAGTGGCGACCTTGCCGCCGATCACGGTGAACAGGCCGACATTGCCCCCGATCTCCAGCACGGACTGGGACCGCCGGCATGCGTCGATCCAGACATCAGCGACCTTGCCCTCATAGCCCTGGACGCCGAACCAATAGATTGCGTCCATGACCATCGAATCCACGGATGCGAAGGAAAGATCCGGCCGGTCGAGTGGACGGATGGACGACAGGCGATCGGCCAGCGCGGTGCGGTAGCCTCGCGCGACCGATTTCAGCACGGCCACCGCGGCACTACGTGGAAGGGATCCACGGGGCAAGCCCACCACAACCATGCGCAGGGGATGGAAAATCCAAGGGGGAAACAAGCGCCAGAGGGATGCCAAGCCGTGATCTCCTTGACAACGTGACGGGGAGATGTCCCATACGCCACCCGCAACCAGAATTACAGGCATGCGCGCTCGATCCCCACCCTGGCTCGATGGGGGCCGAGCAGGCTAGCGTCCGCTGGACGGGTCCAAGCCCAAACCCGCACCGGAGGCGTCGTTGTTCCGATCGTTCTTCATGACCCGCCGTTGGTTGCCCTGGTCGATCCCCGGCGGCGCGCTGATCCTGTTCGCGACCTGGTACAAGGTCGAACTCGACGTCAAGATCAACGAATGGTTCGGGGAGTTCTACAACCTGATCCAGAAGGCCCTCAGCAAGCCGCATACGATCACGATCGAAGAGTACATGGGCCAGATATCCACCTTCGGATACATCGCCGGCCTGTATGTCGTGATCGCCGTCGCGACCGACTTCTTCATCAAGCACTACGTCTTCCGCTGGCGTAACGCGATGAACGACTACTACGCGGCGCATTGGCACACCGTCCGCCATATCGAGGGCGCGTCCCAGCGCATCCAGGAAGACACCATGCGCTTCGCCCGCATGGTGGAAGGCCTCGGCGTGAGCTTCATGCGCTCGGTCATGACGCTGTTCGCGTTCCTGCCGATCCTGTGGACCCTGTCGGCGCAGGTGAAGGAACTGCCCTGGATCGGGCCGGTGCCGCATGCGCTGGTCTGGGTCGCGATCCTGCTGGCGCTCTCGGGGACTGTGCTGCTCGCGGCCGTCGGGATCAAGTTGCCGGGCCTGGAGTTCGAAAACCAGCGAGTCGAGGCCGCCTATCGCAAGGAACTCGTCTATGGCGAGGACCACGCCGACCGGGCCGAGGCCGATCACCTGCGGCGCCTGTTCGCCGATGTGCGGAAAAATTATTTCCGCCTATTCTTCCACTACCTGTATTTCGACGTCGCCCGCTGGTCCTACCTGCAGTTCAGCGTGCTGGTGCCGTATATCGCCCTCGCGCCGACCCTGGTTGCGGGGGCGGTAACGCTGGGCGTGATGCAGCAGATCGTCCGCGCCTTTGGGCGGGTCGAAAGCTCCTTCCAGTACTTGGTCAACAGTTGGACGACGATCATCGAGCTGATGTCGGTGTTCAAGCGCCTGCGCGCGTTCGAGCAGCAGATCAAGCTGCGTGAAGCGGCGGAACAGGGCTGATCATGGCACACGCCGTTTGCCGAACAGATAAAAGCTGGCGTGCGGCGAGGCGTCCCCGTTGGCCGGCTCGGTGGGCACGTGCAGCCAGTCGAACCGATCATCCAGGCGCGCCCGAAGATCCGCGAAGTAGCGGCGGTTGTCCTGCCCTTCGAACACCGATTGATAGGCCAACAACACCTGATGGCAGGCCGGGTGCTCAAGGAAGGTCTCAATCCGCTGGCGCAGCGGCATTGGCATCTCGCTCAATGCCCAGGTGGAGATGATCGAGAGCCGGCTCACGCCGTGTTCGACCGTCATCTCCTCGACCCGCTCCAGGTTGGAACAGAGACGGATACGGGCGGGCACGAGTGGCTCGGTGTCCACGCCGTGCAACGCCAAGTAGTATTGCTGGAGCAACAAGACCGGCGGAAGGTCGAAGATGGCATAGGCCCCCTTGTAGCCGACGGCATGGATCATCCGACACATCGAGCCGAAACCGCCGCCGAACTCCATGATGCCGTCAGCGTGGTAGAACGGCCTGCCCGCCCACGCCTGAAAGCGCTGGAGATGCGTCGCGTGCTCGATCGCCATCGCGTTGGTCGACATCATCGGCAGGAACGGCGGCGGATGGCCGAATTGCCGGTGACGCAAGGCTGGCCCCCAAACAGCGCCCCATTCCCGGTCGCGGCGCAGGTGCCACCACGCCGCGAAGGTCCGGGCCGTCGCGCCGTGGACCATCGTGGCCCGGATCGGGTCCCATCGCATGAAAAACATCGGATCCTGGTCGTTGGCCAAGCGACGGAACTCGCCACAAATATCCTGCCAAAAGGGCGAGCCTCCGCCCGCCGCGGAGGCCGCCGCGAGATCCTGAAGATTTTGGGCTAATCTCCGCCCATATTCGGCCTGCTCGGGTGTTGCTGACGTGGGAAACAGGTCCAAAACAGTAGCCGTGAGGTCTTCCAAACGTTTGATGACTCGGTTGATGTTCACATTGCTACCCTTGTGGTGATTGCCGTCAGCCGATGGGGCCGAAGGAATTCAGAAGCCGAACCGCTTGCCGTACCGTACTATCATCGCGCCCCGGGGAGAACCATCGCTTGGCCAAGGCCACCGCCCGCTTCGTCTGCCAGTCCTGCGGCGCCGTCACCTCGAAATGGGCCGGCCGCTGCGAGACCTGTGGCGAATGGAATACCATCCTTGAGGAAGTCATCACCGCCCGCCCCGGCCCAGCCGCCAAGGCGCCGGTGGGAAAGGGCGTGGCCTTCGTGGGGTTGGCGGGATCCGCTGAACCACCGCCCCGCGCGGAGACCGGCATCGCCGAACTCGACCGGGTACTGGGGGGCGGGCTGGTGCCGGCCTCCGTCGTGCTGGTCGGCGGCGATCCCGGCATCGGCAAATCCACCCTCCTGCTGCAAACCGCCGCTCGGCTCGCCCAATCTGGCCGGCGGGTGCTGTATGTCTCGGGTGAGGAGTCCATCGAACAGGTGCGCCTGCGCGCCCGCCGACTGGGGGTGGCGGATACGCCGATTGAGCTCGCCGCCGCGGTCAATGTCCGTGACATCATCGCCAGCCTGGATCAGGCGAAGGACGCGGCGCTGGTCGTCATCGACTCGATCCAGACCATGTGGCTGGACGCGATCGACAGCGCGCCGGGAACCGTGGCCCAAGTCCGGGCCTGCTCATTCGAGCTGATCCGCCAGGCCAAGGCGGCGTCGTTCGCCCTGGTGCTGGTCGGGCACGTGACCAAGGACGGCGCCCTGGCCGGCCCGCGCGTGCTGGAACACATGGTCGACGCCGTCCTGTATTTCGAGGGTGATCGCGGCCACCAGTTCCGCATCCTGCGCGCGGTGAAGAACCGCTTCGGCGCCACCGATGAGATCGGCGTGTTCGAGATGACCGACCGCGGCCTGGCGGAGGTGCCGAATCCCTCGGCCCTTTTCCTGGCCGAACGCCGCGGCAACGTCGCCGGCAGCGCGGTCTTCGCCGGCCTGGAAGGCACGCGCCCGGTGCTCGTGGAGGTGCAGGCCCTGCTCGCCCCAAACCCGAGCGGGTCACCGCGCCGATCCGTCATCGGCTGGGACAGCGGACGGCTGTCGATGCTGCTGGCCGTGCTGGAAACACGGGCCGGGGTGCGGATGAACCAGACCGATGTCTATCTGAACGTCGCCGGCGGTCTGCGCGTTGTGGAACCGGCGGCGGATCTGGCCGTGGCGGCCGCGATCGCCTCGGCCGCGTTCGACAAGCCGACCGATCCGGGAATGGTGTATTTCGGGGAAATCGGGCTCTCCGGTGAAATCCGCCAGGTT
The DNA here is from genome assembly GCA_945873195.1 of Asaia bogorensis. GTDB lineage: Bacteria > Pseudomonadota > Alphaproteobacteria > Acetobacterales > Acetobacteraceae > Rhodopila > Rhodopila bogorensis_A. The sequence goes on along the minus strand of CAMCDA010000010.1, from coordinate 5,422 downwards.
GCCCAGGCCGAGGCTCGGCTGAAGGAGGCCGCCAAGCTGGGCTTTGACGCTGCCGCCCTGCCGAGACGGCTGGCGCACGGCAACCGCAAGCTGTCCCCGCCCGAGGGGCTGCGGCTGCATGAGATCGGCCATATCGCGGACCTGGTCGCCCGCTTTGCCCCGGAGTCCACGAAGAGCTGACCTGGACCCGGTGGGGGCGCGCCCATGGAGGGCCACGGGGCACCCGCCGGGGGTATCCCCCCTCCCCCCTACCTTCTCCGACAAGGGGAGAGCGGGCCTTCGCTGCTACGAAATAGGGAAGAATCGTTCGTATCAGGCGGGGATGTACGCAATTGCCTGTCATCGAGGTGCCCAGCACGGGCGCGGGAACTAACCGGATATGGGGTACGAACGTGAGAAAAAAAGTTCCCCGGCCGAATCCGTCTTGGCGTCCGATCGGATAGGCCCGTTCTCTATTTGTCCTTGACAACCACATACGCCCGGACGAACGCAATCCAAGAACCATACGGGGCGCCCGCGATCGTTGTTCGCTTGGTTCCAACTGGCCGCGTGCGTGGCGGTGGGTGGATTAAGCCCGCCCATCACGCCACCACGATCCGCGGGACGTCAGGCCTCGGGCGGGGCCGCGGCGATCGGGATGTCCCGCGCCTCCGGCTGGTCGCCGGTGCCGGCGGGGCGGATTTCCTCTGCCTCTCCCTGCTCGGACTGACCGCCCTGGTTGGCTTCGTCGCCGTTCTGATATTGCCGGCGCTGCGGCGGGTTCGCCCCCTGGCCTTGCTGCTGCGCGGCTTGGTTCATGGCGTTCAGAATGCGGAAATAATGCTCCGCATGCTGGAAATAGCTTTCCGCGGTCACCCGGTCGCCGCTGCTCGTCGCGTCACGGCCAAGCTGGAGATATTTTTCGAAAAGCTGCTGCGAAGTCCCGCGCACGCGGACATCGGGGCCGCTGCTGTCGAAAACATGGTTCCGGTTCAGGGGGATATTGGCGCCACCGCTATGGTGCCGCACGGGCCCGCCGCCTCCGCCGCCGCCACTACTGCCGCCACCCGAGCGATGGTTCCGGCCACGCATGCGTTTCATGTTCATTCTTCTGCCGTCGCGCTTTCCCGTTACGGGCAGCCGGCCTAGGGCCGGGGCACATGTTTCATGCGCCCCAAGGGAGACTTCCCCCTCGGCTCACCTGAGTTAGATCGGCTTTGGTGCGGGCCAGCGGCGCACCCGAAGCGGACAATCCAAAACCGAACTGTCACACGTCAAGAGAGAGCCGCGTCAGGAAAGCCGCAAACCGGCTGTCCCTACCACGTGACCGAACCTAATGCGCCGATGATCCAAAGCCAAATTGTTTTTTCAGGCGCCTGACCGGCGCAACAGAATGGCGCGGAGGATGCCGCCCAGGTCGGGATGGGCGGTGGCCTGAAAGCCCTCCGCCCGGCCCAGTTCCAGCACCGCATCCTGCTGCCCGATCCCGATCTCCAGCACCGCCAGGCCGCCGGGGACGAGCAGCGCACGCAGGGACGGAATGATCCGCCGATACGCGTCCAACCCATCCGTTCCACCATCCAGCGCGTACAACGGCTCATGCAGCGCCACTTCGGGCATCAGGCTGGGGATGTCGCGCGCCGGGATATAGGGGGGGTTGGAAAGGATCAGGTCGAACCGGCCGCCAAGCGCCTCCCCCCAGTCGCTCTGGACGAAGGCCGTTCGGCTGGCCAGCCCGCACGCGGCCGCGTTTTGCCGAGCGACGGTCAGGGCGTTGGGGGATCGGTCAATGCCGACCCCAAAGGCGGCTGGGCGTTCATGCAGCACGGCCACGAGCAGGCAGCCGGAGCCGGTGCCGAGGTCCAGCACCAGGCGTGGATCGGGGGCTGCCCGTAGCGCGACATCCACGATCGTTTCCGAGTCGGGGCGCGGGATCAGGGTGGCCGGGGTGACAGCCAGATCGAGGCTCCAGAACTCCCGGTGTCCGGTCAGGTAGGCCAGCGGCACGTGGGCCGCCCGTTGTGCGACCAAGGCATCGAAGGGCGCGGGGTCGATCGGTCGGTCGGCGTCGCGGATCAGGTCGGCGGTCGAAAGCCCCAGCGCGTGGCCCAGGAGCAGCCTCGCCTCCAGCCGTGGGTTGTCGGCGATCCCCGCCAGCCGACCCGCGCCGAGGCGCAGGGCCTCGGCGATGGTCGCCTTCACTCCCACACGCCCAGTCGTCGTCACTCCTGCGCGGCCAGCCGAGCGGCCTGGTCTTCGGCGGTGAGGGAGTCGATGAACTCGTCGAGGTCGCCGACCATTACCGCGTCGATCTTGTAGAGGGTCTTGCCGATGCGATGGTCCGTCACCCGGCCCTGCGGGAAGTTGTAGGTGCGAATGCGTTCGCTGCGGTCGCCGGTCCCGACCTGGGACTTACGGTCGGCGGCGCGGGTGGCGTGCAGGCTGGCGCGTTGTTGCTCATACAGCTTGGCGCGCAGGATCTTCATCGCCTTGGCGCGGTTCTTGTGCTGGCTCTTTTCCTCCTGCATCGCGACGACGATGCCGGAGGGCAAATGCGTGATCCGCACGGCGCTTTCGGTCTTGTTGACGTGCTGCCCGCCGGCGCCCGAGGCGCGATAGACGTCGATCCGCAGATCGCCTTCGTCGACCTGGACGTCCACTTCCTCGGCTTCCGGCAGCACGGCGACCGTGACGGTCGAGGTATGGATGCGGCCCTGGTTTTCGGTCGCCGGCACGCGCTGGACTCGATGGACGCCGGATTCGTACTTAAGGCGGGCGAAAACATTGCGGCCGGTGATTTCGGCGATGCCCTCCTTCAGGCCGCCGAGTTCGGTGTCGCCGTACTCCAGCACCTCAAACCGCCAGCCCTGCGTGCCGGCGTATTTCTGGTACATCCCGTAGAGTTGGGAGGCGAAGAGGCCGGCTTCATCCCCACCGGCGGCCGGGCGGATTTCGAGGATGGCGGAGCGTTCGTCGGCTTCGTCCTTCGGCAGAAGGGCGATGCGGAGTTCGTGCTCCAGCGCCGGGATGCGGTCCTTGAGGTCGTAGAGTTCGGCCTCCGCCAGTTCCTTCATTTCCGGGTCGGCCATCATGGCCTCGGCTTCCCGGCGGGCCTGTTCGGCCGCGCGCAGGTCATCGATGCGAGCGACGACGGGTTCGATTTCCGAGAGTTCGCGGGAGGCTTTGACGTAGGCTTCCCCGCCCATGACTTCCGACAGCATGGCACGCAGTTCGTCAGCGCGGGCGGCGATGCGGTCGAGGCGTTGGATGAGGTTCATGGTGTGAGGGCCGCCTTGCGCAGACCGGCACCGCGTTCTCCGTCATGCCCACGCACGCCGGGATCGTGCGGCGGCAACCGTCCACCGTTGACCATCGGGCGTCGAGCGGGTGGCCGGGTCAAGCCCGGCCATGACGGTAATTGATGAGGTGCAGGCATTCGAACACTCATGCCAGCCGCGCGGCGACCTGGGACAGGGGAACGGATTCCTGCGTGCCGGCGGTCAGGTCCTTCACCTGCGCGACCCCGTTAGCGATGTCGTCATCCCCCAGGATCACCGCGGCGCGGGCGCCGATGCGGTTCGCCCGCTCCATCCGCCGGCGCAGATTGCCGCGATAGGACATTTCGGCGCGGATGCCGGCGGCGCGGAGGGACTGCAGAACCTCCAGCGCGGCGGCCTCGGCCGAGTCGCCGATCGGCACGACGGAGACAGGCGCGGCCAACGTGGGCGGCGCGTTCATCAGCATGGCCAGGCGTTCCATGCCCGCGGCCCAGCCGACGGCCGGAGTCGATGGCCCGCCCATTTCCTTCACCAGCCCGTCATAGCGGCCGCCAGCCATGACCGTGCCCTGGGCGCCCAGCTTGGTCGTCACGAACTCGAACGCCGTGTGGCCGTAGTAGTCGAGGCCGCGGACGATCCGCGGGTTCTCTCGGAACGGCACACCAAAGCGGGCCAAATGTTCCTGCAAGCGGGCAAAGAAGGTCGCGGCGGATTCCGTGAGGTGGGCGGCGATGGTCGGCGCCTCGGCCACGATCTTCCGATCGCCCTCGTCCTTGCTGTCGAGGATGCGCATCGGGTTGCGTTCCAGCCGAGCCAGGCTGTCCTTCGACAATCCCCCCACATGCGCCGTGAAATACCCCACCAACGCCTCGCGGTACGCCGCTCGGCTTTCCGCGTCGCCCAGCGTGTTGACTTCCAGGACCGTGTCCTGGGCAACGCCGAGCGCCTTGAGGATATCCCAGCCGCAGGCGATGACTTCGGCGTCGGCGAGCGGTTCGGAGGGGCCGATCAGCTCCAACCCGATCTGGTGGAACTGACGGTAGCGGCCCTTCTGCGGACGTTCGTAGCGGAACATCGGGCCGGCGTAGAAGACCTTCTGCGGCAGGGACTGCGTCAGCCCGTTGGTCACCAGTGCGCGGCAGACGCCGGCCGTGCCTTCCGGGCGGAGGGTGATCGACTCGCCGCCACGGTCCTCGAAGCTGTACATCTCCTTCATCACGACGTCGGAGGTTTCCCCGAGGGTGCGGGAGAAGACGCGCGTGTCCTCAAAGATCGGGGTGGTCCATTCGTCGAAGCCGTAGATGGCGGCGATGCGGCGAGCGGTGTCGGCGACGTGCTGGTGACGCCGCTGGTCATCGCCGATCAGGTCGTGGGTGCCGCGGGCGGGTTGCAGGTCGGTCACGGTTGGTCCTTGGGGGTGGGAATGGCCCAAGGTACTCGGGTTGGGGCGGGAGGCAAGCTTGTTTGTCAACGCTGTCAGGCGGGGGTGGCTTCACGCACATGCTGAGCCAGCCAGATGCGCAATCCATTGCGTCGCGTATCGTCCGGGAGAGACTCCGCGCGATCAAGTCCGGCCACCACATCCGCAAGGGACTGACCAGACTGACGGGCCATCCGGATGATGGGAAGCGCGCCAGGGTCATAGACCCAGAGCGAATACTCGGCGGCAGTCAGGCCGAGAAACACATGCAGCGGCGGGCCGGCCAGATCAGCCAGATCGTGCCAACGCTCCACCCATGCATTCCTCCTTGGCCTGATCGAGGAGGTAGACGTCAAGGAAGGTCTTCGGTTTGGTGACCATCAGGATGCGCGCCAGGGATTAAAGTTCGGGTAACGCGGCGGGAAACAATAGTCCGCCCCAAAGCTTGCTCTCCAGCCGCCCACGTCAGCGCGCCAGGCAGAATCCGGTGCCTCCCGCAAAGGGAAGCACCGGTCGAGTCCAGCCTAAGCCGCCTGCAAGGCCCGCAGCGTGCCAGCGTGAGCGCGTTGTTCGGCCACCGCGGTTTTCATGGCCTTCTGCAGCTTCTCGAACGCGCGGACCTCGATCTGCCTCACCCGTTCCCGCGAGATATCATACTGCTGCGACAGGTCTTCCAGCGTCGTCGGGTTGTCCTTCAGCCGCCGCTCGATCAGGATATGACGTTCCCGATCATTCAGCGTCTTCA